>JAAYJW010000173.1 GCA_012522765.1 candidate division WS1 bacterium
GCGATCCCGGAGGCCGCCCTGCGAACGACGTTCATCGTAGGCTATCCGGGCGAGACGGACGAGGACTTCGAGCGGCTCCTCGAGTTCGTCAGAGAGGCCCGCTTCGACCGCCTGTCGGCGTTTCAATACTGGCCGGAAGAAGGCACTCGGGCCGCCGAGCAGGAAGGGCAGGTTCCGCAGGATGTGGCGCTGGATCGTCTCGATGAGCTGATGCTGCTGCAGCACCGCATTTCGCTGGAGATCAACGAGAGCTTCGTAGGCGGAGGTCTTCGGGTGCTGATCGAGCAAGAGGGGGAGGCGCCCACGGAGTATGCAGGGCGGTCGTATCGCGACGCGCCGGAGATAGACGGGGAGGTAGTGGTCGAGGCGGCTGGTAGACAGCCGCAGCCTGGCGAATTCATCGTCGCCGAGGTGATCGAGGCCGCAGAGCACGATCTGCGGGCGACCTACCCCGGCACTTGACGCGCCATCGCGTGCACGAGAGGGAGTTGCGGCCATGGCGGGCGACAGGGACCTTGCAGCGCGTTATCTCGGTGGGATACTCTACGGTGCGATCCTTGGACAGACGGGGGCGATGCGCCCAGCGGACCTGGTGCGCTCACTGCCCAGCGGGTTGCGGCTGGGCGTGAGCTTCATGCGGAAGCTGCTTGAGGAAGATGATCGTTTCGTCGAACTGGCCGGGCGCTTTGACATCGCAGACCGCGACCGGGCACGCAGCAGGCCCTTCGGTGGCGCAGTCACTACGCTGCTTGCGGGCTACGAGCGGCCGATGTCGGCGCCACTGATGGCCAGCGCGCTAGCGCGCATCCGCGGCGGCTCACCGAACTACTTCCGCGACCTGCTCGGCAAGTTTACAGGCACTCGCGATGAAGTCGCGTTCGTCGCGGATCACGTTGTTGACCTTAGCTGGGTGCTTGATCTCAAGGACGATGACCCGGAGAGAGTTCTGTTCTTCAACGACATGGAGCGTGATGAGGAACTGCGCGAACTCTGGGAGGAGTGTCAGAAGCGCGACCTGCGCAAGCGCGATCCCGGATTGACCGCAGCGAATATCCTCGAAACCTTCGAGCGCCCCATCGGCTCCCGCCAGCTTGCTTTCCTCACATGGCAGCACCACCCGCAGATATTCGACCCGATCGAGTTCCTCGAGCAGGCTCTGGAGCGGGATGACATCGTGCCCGCCTGCGGCATGTGGCTGAGCAGGACACTCGTGGATAAGCTGCACGACGAACTGCGGGCGGCCGCGGAGGAGCTGGCGGGCGAGGGTGAGGAGACACCCGCTGTTGACCTTGACGAGGTGCTCGATCGAAAGGCCCCGCCCACGCCGTTCAAGCTCAAGACCGACGACCGGGAGAACGTGCTGTCGGTGGTGCGTGATGCGCGGTCGCCGATAGGGGTAGATGAACTGATCATTGACCTGCTGGAGATCCGGCCCGAAGAGCGGAAGTTCACCGCCGCGGCGCACACGCTGCAGGAGTTGCTCAGCGCCGAGGATGACCTGATCCAGGTATCCCGCGGGCGCTACCTCTCCCGTCACGCGGTGCCCGACTGGGTGCGCGAGGTCCCCGAGCCGCTGATCCCGTTCGACTCTGAGGCCGATGAGGACGTGCTGATCGAGCTTGACGCGCTGCCGGAGGATTTGCGTGAGGCGGTGCTCGACCCAATCTACGAGGACATCTGCGCCGGTGTGGAGATCGAGGCGGAGCCATCCGGTGCGGAGAGCATCTGGTACCCGCTGCTGCACCATCACTACGTCATGGGCACGATGTTCATTCGCACCATCGACAGCGACTTCTTCGCCGACCAGCCCCCGCTGAACCTGCTGCTGATGCGCTACCACGATGACGAGGTGTTCCCGGCATGGCTGAACCGCGACCTGGAGCTGCTCTTTGGGCTTTCGCGCTGGTATCAGCGCCACCTGCCCCCCAGCGGCGCGGTCTTCCGGATAACCGCCTCGGAGAACCCCGACACGTGGCTGCTGGAGTTCGGCGGCGCGACCGAGGCCGAGCTTGACCCGGGCAAGGAGCGGATGGCCGTGCTCGAGCGCAAGCGCGAGCGACTGGCCCACCGGCCGATCGCCATCCGCAACCTGCTCGTCGAGTTGCTGGAGGAGCACGAGGAAGGTCTCGGCTTCAACTCAGTGTGGGCGGAGATGAACGTGGTGCGCCGCACCTCGCGCTGGCAGATCGCATCGCTGCTGGCGTTCTACCCGTGCTTCAGCGAAAGCGGCGGGCGCTGGAGCGCCGACCGGGCGCTGGCGGATGAACCCGGCGACGAGGCACTGGCGGAGCATATCGCGGGAGATGAGGCGCCGGAGGAGCAATAGCGCCCGCGGCCAATGTGCGAGGCCGCCGCACTTGCGCTTGAGCGGGAATGACGCTATGATGACCTCACTGCCCGCGGGCCGCTTTCCGCGGGCAGTTACTTCGCATGCAGCGGACTACGGCGGCACTTCCCCCCGGAGAAGGTGACCGGTTACATGTCAGAGATACGAACCCGATTCGCCCCCTCGCCCACCGGCAATCTGCACGTCGGCGGTGCTCACACCGCGCTCTTCGCGTGGCTCTTTGCCCGCCACGAGGGCGGCAAGTTCATCCTGCGCATCGAGGACACTGATGAGGTGCGCTCCACGGAGCAGTCGCTTGCCGCCATCTACGACGGTCTGCGCTGGCTGGAGATCGACTGGGACGAAGGGCCCGACATAAGCGGCCCCTTCGGCCCCTACGTGCAGTCCGAGCGGCTGAATATCTACGCCCAGTACATCAACCAGCTCATAGAATCCGGCCGCGCATACCGCTGCTTCTGCACCCCCGAGGAGCTGGAGGAGCGCCGGGAGATCATGCGCGCGCGTGGCATCCCGCCGGTCTACGACCGCACCTGCGCCAACCTCTCCGAGGAGCAGATCGAGCTTCTGCTCGCCGAGGGCAAGCCCTACTGCGTCCGCTTCCGGATGCTGGAGACCGGCACCACGGTCGTCAATGACCTCATCCGCGGCGATGTCTCGTTCGACAACTCGCTGCTGGGAGATTTCGTCATCCGAAAGACCTCCGGCTATCCGACCTATCACATGGCCGTGGTGGTTGACGACTGTCTGATGAAGATTTCGCACGTTATCCGTGCGGAGGAGCATCTCGCCAACACGCCATCGCACGTGCAACTGATGGATGCACTGGGCTTCGAGCGTCCGAAGTTCGCGCACCTGCCGCTGATCCTCGGCACCGACAAGACGAAGCTGAGCAAGCGCCACGGCGCGGTCAACCTGATGGATTACAAGGAGCAGGGCTTCCTGCCCGAGGCGATGCGCAACTTCCTCGCCATCATCGGCTGGTCACCCGGCGCGGATGAGGAGATACTGGACCACGACCAGTTGATCGCCAGGTTCACGCTCGAGGGCGTCAGCAAGTCGCCCGGCGTCTTCGACCTGGAGAAAGCAACGTGGCTCAATGGGGAGTACCTCAAGCGCGCCGACGCGGAGAAGCTGACCGACACCCTCCTGCCGCTGCTGCAGAAGGAGGGCCTGATCGAGGCCCATCCGAGCCCGGAGCGGCGCGAGTGGCTCGTGGCGGTCGTGGACCTGATGAAGGAGCGCACGCGGTTGCTGACCGACTTCGTCACCTGGGGGCGTTACTACTTCACCGAGGACTACCCCTACGACAACGAGGCGCGGAAGAAGTGGCTCTCGAAGGAGGACACTCCCGAGCGGCTTGATATGCTCGCCGACCGCATGAAGGAGCTTGAGACATGGGACGTGGAGGCCATCGAGGCCGGCATCCGCGGGCTCGCTGAGGAGCTTGAGATTGGCGCCGGGAAGGTGATCCACCCCTGCCGCTCGGCGGTTACGGGGCAGACAATCGGCCCGAGCCTCTTCCACCTGCTGGAACTGCTGCCGCGGGAGACCGTGGTCGCGCGCCTGCGACGCGCCGCCGAACTGGGCCGCAGGGGCGAGCTGGCGCCGGTGTAAGCGGGCGCCACCGTGGGTGTAGACGTCATTGAACAGCGCGAGAGTGAGAGTGAGGCCGATCGATCCGATCGGCCTCATGCGATTCGGGGCTGTCGCGAGGATGGCCTCATGAAAAAAGGTGCCGATGTTCTCTGGATCGGTGAACATCGGCGAACCCGGCCCCGTCTATTCCAACGAAGCGCGCAGTGAGAAGCAATGTAGCGCGACGCAAACCCAGTTTTCCCGATTTGGTGGGGGATGAGGGTGCTGTCCCCGCCAGCACCCAACTCCCCCGCCGTATCATGTACGAGCACAGCGAATCTGCCGTTGACACCAGGATGTGCCTGTGCTACTGTCAGTCTGATCGTTGCAGGGCATGGCGGAGAGAGCTGATGACATTGATCCATGGCGGCACAACGACAAATGGGGTGACAACCGCACTGGTCGGCCCAGGAGCCGGCACGCGGGTCATGATGCCTGACTTCTAAGAGGCCCCGCCCGGCCATCGCTGCACTACGGCTCCGGGCAACGGGGCTTTTTTGGTGTACGGGACGGTTCAGTCGGACGAGGTCGCTGGAAAGGGGTCGGGATGCATGCGCGTCTACCAGGACATCACGGCAACGATCGGCAACACGCCACTGGTGCGGCTGGGCAAGCTCGACGCGGGCCTGCCGGGAAATGTGATCGCCAAGCTCGAGTTCTTCAACCCGGCGGGCTGCGTGAAAGAACGCATCGCGCTGGAGATGATCCTCGCGGCGGAGCGGGCCGGAGAGATCGCGCCGGGGCGGACCACCATCATCGAGCCCACCAGCGGCAATACCGGGGTGGGGCTGGCGATGGTTGGCGCAGCGCGAGGCTACGACGTGGTGCTGTGCATGCCCGAGAGCATGAGCGTGGAGCGCCGCAAGCTTCTCGCGGCTTTCGGGGCGAAGCTGGAGCTTGTCGAGGGCGGCATGGCCGACTCGATCAAGCGCGCGGAGCAGCTTGCCGCTGATTCTGGCGACGCATGGATCCCGATGCAGTTCGAGAATCCGGCGAATCCCGCGGTTCATGAGCGCACCACCGCCGAGGAGATCTGGGCGGACACGGACGGAACCGTGGATGCTGTGGTGTGCGGTATCGGCACCGGGGGCACCGTGACCGGCATTGCCCGTGCGCTGAAGCCGCGCAAATCCGGCCTTCGCATCATCGGCGTCGAACCCGAGGAGTCGGCGGTGCTGTCGGGCCACGAGCCGGGCAAGCATGGCATCCAGGGCATCGGCGCCGGCTTTGTGCCGGGCGTGCTCGACGTAGATCTGCTCGACGAAGTGGTGACGGTGACGACTGCCGAGGCGAAGGCGATGGGGCGGCGGCTCGCGACCGAGGAGGGCATACTCGCGGGTATCTCCTCAGGCGCCGCGGTGCATGCGGCGCTGGACGTAGCGGCGCGCGAGGAAATGCGAGACAACCTGATCGTGGTGATAGTGCCCGATACGGGAGAGCGCTATCTTTCCACCGATATGTTCGACAGTGCGGAGTAGAGGTAGCAGCAAAGGAGAGGAGGAGCGGTGATGGATGGACGCAGTCCGTCGCAGGCCACGGTGGTGATGCCCATGGCGATGCGTGAGCGTCCCGAGTGGGGCGCAGAACTCATCCCGGACACACGCAAGCGCAACCACCAACCGATCGCCTTCCCGCTTATCCTCCGCGGGTGCGACCTCACGAGAGAGTGATCGAAGTGCCGAAGACCTACGAAGAGATTAATGAGAAGATACGCAGCGGCGAAGTCGTGGTCGTCACGGCTGAAGAGATGGTGGAGATCGTCGCCGAGTTGGGCCCGAATGGGGCCTCGCAGAAGGTTGACGTGGTGACCACCGGGACTTTCGGCCCAATGTGCTCGTCGGGCGCGGTCATCAACGTCGGCCACAGCACACCGCGGATGAAGATAACTCACGCGTGGCTCAACGACGTCCCGTCGGAGTGCGGCCTGGCGGCGGTTGACCTCTACATCGGCGCGACCGAGGTCGCCGAGGGCGACCCGCTCAATCGCAGCCATCCAGGCCGCTTCAACTACGGTGGCGCGCACGTCATCGAGGACCTGGTCGCGGGCAAGGACGTGCGCCTGCGAGCCACCGCCTACGGCACCGACTGCTATCCGCGGCGCGAGCTTGAGACCTGGCTCAACATCCGCGATCTGAACGAGGCCTACATGCTCAACCCGCGCAACGCCTATCAGAACTACAACGTCGCGGTTAACAAGTTTGCCGAGCGCGACATCTACACCTACATGGGCGTGGTGAAGAAGGGTCTCGGCAGCGCGAACTACTGCTCCGCGGGCCAACTGAGCCCGTTGCTGAATGACCCCTACCACCGAACCGTCGGCATCGGCAGTCGGATATTCATCGGTGGCGCCCAGGGCTTCGTCTACTGGCAGGGGACGCAGCACGACCCCACCGGCGCGCGCAATGAGCTTGGTGTGCCGAAGGGCGGTTCGGCGACGCTCGGCACGGTCGGCGATCTCAAGCAGATGGACCCGCGCTACGTCGTTGGTGTGAGCATGCTCGGCTACGGCGTATCGCTGGCGTTGGGCATAGGCACCGCGATACCGATCCTCGATGAGGAACTCGCGGCGCAGACCGGTGTGAGCGACGCGCAGATCACCGCGCCGGTAATTGATTACAGTCACAACTACGGACTTAACGAGGGCGAACCGCTGGGGCACGTCTCGTACGCGGAGCTCAAGAGCGGCTCGATCGAGCTTGAGGGCAAG
Source organism: candidate division WS1 bacterium (assembly GCA_012522765.1). Classification (GTDB taxonomy): domain Bacteria; phylum Armatimonadota; class Zipacnadia; order Zipacnadales; family UBA5352; genus UBA5352. Next base: position 6,690 of record JAAYJW010000173.1, read on the forward strand.
ACGGTCCCGACGACGCCGCTGTCGAGTTACGTGCGAGCGCGCGAGATCGCGGAGAAGCTCAAGGGCTGGGTGAAGGCGGGGCAGTTCCCGCTGGTGCCGCCGGTGCAGGCGCTGCCGACTCCGGAGAGCAGCCCCGGCTTCAAGCCGCTCAACTATCGTCCGGTCGCAGAGGAAGGCGGTGAGTGAGATGTCCGAGAGCAGAATCGTGCTGCACTTTCCGAAGACGCTGCTCGACCGTCCGGTCATCTCTAAGGCAGTTCAGCACTACAACCTGAGCTTCAACATCCTTCGGGCCGACATCACGCAGGAGCAGGAGGGCCTGATGGTCCTCGGCCTCGAGGGCGAGCAGGATGACATTGACGCGGCGGTCGAGTGGATGCGCGAGCAGGGGGTTCGCGTGCAGCCGCTGGAGAAGGACGTTGTGCGCGACGATGAACGCTGCACCCACTGCGGCGCGTGCGTCGTGATCTGCCCCACCGATGCGCTGGCCATGGACCTGCAGACCCGCGAGGTAGCCTTCGACGCCGCGCAGTGCGTTGCGTGTGGCCTCTGTGTGCCGGTCTGCCCGCCCCGGGCGATGTCCATCCACTTCTAAAGCGGCACCACGACATGCGAAAGAGCCCGCGGCCATCCGGTCGCGGGCTCTTCTGATTCGCGTCACTTCAGCAGCTTAGATCTCCCAGACGGTCTCCCCATCATCGAGGCCGCCACCGCCGCTGGGGCCGCCATCCTCGAGGCTCTGGAAGATGCGCTCGACGAATGTCAGAAGCTCGCGGGGGTTGAAGGGCTTCGTCAGATACGAACTGACGCCGGAGGACCAGCCGCGGAAGATGTCCGCGTCCTGGGCCTTGGCGGTCAGCATGATAACCGGGATGTCCTGGGTTGATACATCAGCCTGCAGCCGCTTGAGCACCTCAAAGCCGTCCATGCGTGGCATCATGACGTCCAGCACGATCATGTCCGGCGTGTCGGCTTTGACCTTCTCAAGCGCTTCTATGCCGTCATACGCGGTTGCGACCTCGTACCCTGCACGGGTGAGGTTCACCTCAACCAGCCGGACGATGTGCCGCTCGTCATCGACGACCAGGATCTTCTTTGCCATCTACAGCCGCTCCCTCCGTGAGGTTCGGCGCGCCCCGAGGGGCCGTTGATACGCCACGAGACATAATGCTGGCGGGCGTCAGGAGAGACGTCCGGTGTGGGCCGATTATAACAAAGCCCCAGCGCCGTGTCAAACCGCGGCAGAACCGGCAGAGGCTCCGGTTACGGACTGTCTCGCCGCGCTACGGCGCGTCGGAGACCAATTCGGCCACCTCCTCGAAGCTCCCGCGCAGACGCGCGTAGAGGTCCACGTAGAGCGCATGATAGCGCGAGTAGAGCGCGTGCCGGTCCTCATGAACATCGGGCGTCTCGACGGTCCGGATCGTTGCATCGCAGGCCGCCTCGACGCTCCCGTATGTTCCGGCCCCCACTCCGGCCAGCAGTGCCGCGCCGTAGGCCGGCCCTTCGTCCACATTGATGATACTATGTGGATGGCCTGTGACATCGCTCTGGATCTGTCGCCACAGCGGACTCCGGGCGCCTCCGCCCGATGCTCGCACCTCGCCGACCTGCACACCCATCGCTGCGATGATCTCCAGCGAGTCGCGCAGGCCGTAGGCGACGCCCTCCAGCACCGCGCGGATCATGTGCGGCTTGCCGTGGCGCAGGCTCAGGCCGAAGAAGACGCCACGCGCGTTGGGGTCGGCGTAGGGCACTCGCTCCCCGGTGAGGTAGGGGAGGAAGATCAGCCCCTCGCTGCCGGCGGGCGCCTGTGCGGCCTCCTCAGTCATGACCTCGTAGGCGTCCTTGCCCAGCGCAGCAGCCACGGTGCGCTCATCGGAGCAAAGCTCATCCCGCAGCCATCGCAGGGAGCCGCCGGCCGAGAGCATCACGCCCATCACATGCCACTTGCCCGGAACCGCGTGGCAGAAGGTGTGCGTGCGCAGCTTCGGGTCCATCGCAGGCTCATCGAGGTGGGCGAAGACCACGCCGGAGGTGCCGGTGCTGACGGAGACCACGCCGCTGCGCACGATGCCGTTACCGACCGCACCCGCGGCCTGATCGCCACCGCCGCCGATTACCGGCGTTCCCGCTCGCAGGCCCGTCTGCGCGGCCGCCTCGGCGGTGACGGTCCCCGTGATCTCCGGCGACTCATAGACCTCAGGCAGCCACTCGCGCGGTATATCGAGGCCGTCGAGCATCACGTCCGACCAGCGACGCTCGGGGACGTTGAGCAGCGAGGTGCCGGAGGCATCGGAGACCTCCGTGGCGCTCACGCCGGTTAGCCGCAGCCGCAGATAGTCCTTCGGCAGCAGCACCCGGCGCACGCGCGCGTAGTTCTCCGGCTCCTCATCACGCAGCCAGACGATCTTCGGCGCGGTGAAGCCGGTCAGCACGGGATTGAGCGTCTCGCGGACGATCGCGTCCTCGCCTACCGTTTCGGTGATGGCGGCGCACTGGCGGGTGGTGCGCTGGTCGCACCAGAGGATCGCCGGGCGGATGACCTCGTCGGTGGCATCAAGGAACACTGAGCCGTGCATCTGCCCCGAGAGGCCGATTGCAGCGATGGCATCACCGGTGACATCGGCCGCCGAGAGCACCGCGCGGATGCCCGTGACCGCCGCCTCCCACCATTCCCGCGGATGTTGCTCCGCCCAGTTGGGGCGCGGTGTCAGCAGCGGGTATTCCACGGCGTGACTGGCGATGACGCCGCCCTGCTCGTCGATCAGCAGCGCCCTCGTGCTGGTGGTGCCGACGTCAATTCCGAGCAGGTAGCTCA
>JAAYJW010000174.1 GCA_012522765.1 candidate division WS1 bacterium
CGATCGCCTCCCGCACGACGCCCACGCCCTCATCGAGTCGCCGCGTGAGGGCGTTCAGCCCACCGATATCGCGCCGAATGCCCTCTCTGTCAGGCAGCCATGGCAGCGGCTGGACATCCTCGGGCGCGTCTACTTCCTCCCCGTCCAGCGGATACGGCCTGTGCGGCTCGCGGGTGCCGAGGCTGACGAAGAAGGGGCCGTCGTCGGCCGAACGCGCGCCCAGCCAGCCCGCGAAGTCGCCTGCTATCTCCGCGGCCCGTCCCTTCACGGGATACGCCTCATCATAGCCAAGTCGGGCCGCCGGATCGCCATGGCGGCCTGTCTCGTGCTGGACACCGAAGAGGTGGGTGGAGTAGCCGGCGCCGCGCATTCGCTGCGGAAGCGGAGTGACGCCCTCATTGAACTCCCAGCCCACATGCGCAAGGCCGATCAGCCCGTTATTGTGCGGATAGAGGCCGGTGGAGATGCTGCCACGCGAGGGCGAGCACTGGGCGGCGGAGCAGTGGTAGTTGCTGAAGCGCACACCCTCCGCCGCAAGCGCGTCAATGTGCGGTGTCTCTACGGCCGCGCCGTAGCAGCCGCAGTAGGTGCCAAGATCGTGCGGGACGAGCATGACTATGTTCGGGCGGTCGGGCATGGCTGTCACCTCTTCGTTTGGTCAGCAGGTCGCCTCAAAGGCCTGGTGGAACGTGACGGTCCCGGTCGGCACTTCATCACCGAACGGCAGCGCCATGAAGAACTCCGGCGGCACGCCCTCATGTACAAGCTCGGGGTAGTTCCGGAAGCTGAAGCGGCTGTAATAGTTCGGGTCGCCGACCAGCGCGCAGCCTTTAGCGCCCATCTCCTCCAGCATCGACAGGCTCTGGTTGATCAGCGCGCTTCCGATGCCCTGCCTCTGAAGCTCCGGTAGCACGGAAACCGGCCCCATCCCGTACCAGTCGCTTGTGCCATCTGAGATCTGCAGCGGCGAGTAGGCGATGTGACCGACAACGCGGCCGTCCATCTCCGCCACCAGCGAGAGCGACAGCGCACCGGCCTCACGCAGCGCGATGACGATGAAGTGCTCCGTCTGCTGGCTGATCGGATGGTCCTCGAAGGCGGCAACGGTAACGTCCGTGATAGCTTCGATGTCCGCTGCTGTCTCGCTTCGGATTATCATACTGGTGCGCCTCCGGTGCTGCCTCTGTGTTGTCCGTGTCATTTCGCTGCCTGATGAGCAGGCCCTTGCGGACGCGCGGGGAATTCTTCGACAGTGGCTTGTCGCGCACAACCATGTTGAGGTGAGGGCAATGGCTGAGGTCAAAGAGGGCAAGCGCGCTCCGCAGTTCACGCTGCCGGGAATCAACCTGGACAAAGTCGGCATCGAGGGGGAGAAGGTCTCGCTGAAGGATCTGCAGGGGCAGATCGTTGTGCTCTACTTCTACCCCCGCGACAATACCTCCGGCTGCACAAAGGAGGCGGAGGGGTTCCGCGACCTCAAGGGGCAGTTCACGCGCAACGGCGCGGTGATCCTCGGCGTCAGCACAGATGACCTCGCGTCGCACCGCAAGTTCGTGGAGAAGCACAAGCTGAGCTTCCCGCTGCTGTCGGATGTGGACAACAAGGTCGCGGAGAAGTACGGCGTGTGGCAGGAAAAGAAGATGGCCGGGAAGACTTACATGGGGATCGTGCGCTCGACCTTCCTGATAGACGCCGATGGCAAGGTCGCAAAGGTCTGGCCGAAGGTCAAGCCCGAGGGCCATGCCCGCGAGGTGCTCGAGGCGATCAAGTCGATGCAATGAGCCACGCGTAGATGGGGATGGAGGATCGTCATGAATCTACCGAAGCGACAAAACCTCGTTGTTCTGCTGTGCGATCAGCTTCAGCGCCACTGCATCAGCCCCTACGGTGGGCCGGTGCAGACGCCGACCTTCGACCGGCTGGCCGAGGAGGGCATCGTCTTCGATCGCTTCTACTGCGCCACGCCGCTGTGCATCCCCACGCGGCCCTCAATGATGAGCGGTCGGTGGCCGCATGCCCACGGCGCCACCAGCTTCGGCAAGGGCTACCAGACGATTGAGCCCGGCACGGAGCTGCTGATCGACCGCATGCATGATGCGGGCTACCTCGTGGCGTATGACGGCGTCTGGCACATTGACCGCCCGGAGCAGGATGATCGCTCGGCGGAATACGCGCACTTCCAGCAGGGCAGCTTCCCGTACGATCTGCATGGGGATGCGCTGGTCGGCCAGGGCATGGGGCGCGAGGATCATCGCGGCACCTTCACCCGCGTCACGGACGAAGGTGAGGAGGAGGGATGGGTCTCCATCCCCGTTCCGGCAACGTGGACGCAGCCGCTGAGCAGCCACCCGGACATGCTCCGCGCCGAGCGCATCGCGCAGTTCATCCTTGAGGCGCCGCAGGACCAGCCGATCGCCGTCTGGTGCTCGCTGGGAGCGCCTCATCCGCCGCTGCTGGTGCCCGAGCCTTACATGAGCACGTTCAGCCCCGAGGACATGGAGCCACCGCCGGGGTTCGGTCGGGACCTCTCCGAGGCGCCGCGCGATGTGCGGATGGCCCCCGGCGCGATGGCCACCGCCGACTGGGCGTGGGAGGAGTGGTCCCGCGCGATCGCCGCCTACTACGGCTACGTGGCCTTCGCGGACCACTGCCATGGCGTGGTGATGGGCGCGCTGGCCGAGAGCGGGCGGCTCGATGACAGCATCATCGTCGCCTCGACGGATCATGGTGAGATGCTCGGGGCGCACGGTATCTATCAGAAGATGGTGATGTACGAGCGCTCGATCAACATCCCGTTCATCATCCGCATCCCCGGCTTCGAGGCCGGTCGCCGCAAGCACCTCGCCTCGCAGGTGGACCTCGCGCCGACGCTGCTCGACCTCCTGCACATAGAGCCGCTACAGAGGGCCCAGGGCCGGAACATGGAGGAGATCCTTCGCGACCCCCACGCGGAGTGGAGCAACTACACCTACTCTGAGTACAACGGGCACCTCGCGGGCGGCTTCAAAATGCGCGCGGTGATCGGGGATCGCTTCAAGTACGTGTACCATCACGAGAGCGATGATGAGCTTTTCGACCTCAACAACGATCCGGACGAACTGGATAACATCCTGGATGAGCCGCAGCGCCTGGAGCTTGCGGATGAGATGCGCTCACGGCTCGTCGGGTGGATGTGGGACACCGGCGACTTCCTGCAGCCGAACTGGCCGAACCTCGCGATGGACTACGGACCGCCGCAAGGCTGATCCAAGAAAGGTGAGTGACCGATGACTGCGTGCTCCCGCTGGATGCTGCTCGCGCTTGTAGTGTCACTTCTGATCTGCACGGAGGGTCTCATGGCTCAGGATGTGGATCTCGGAGACGGGTTCATTGACCATGGCGTAGCAACGCCCATCAGCAACCACCGCGGCACGGTGGCGACGGTGGATGGTAACGGCGAGCCGGTGGTGCTCGCGTGGCTGATGGATCATCGCGGCGGCTACTGCCTGCTGATGATCAACGCGCTCACAGGCGAGGCCGAGCAGTTCACCACGCCGCAGATCGGCGACAGCCCCTTCGCCTCGGTGCTCTCCACGCGCAACCGCTTCTACACCCACTACGGCAGCACTTTCATGGAGTTCGACCCGGTGGCGCGCGAGTTCACCTTCTCCACGAAGACCAAGCCGCAAATGGCGATGAGCATGACCGAGGGCGATGACGGCCGGATCTGGTCGGCCACCTACCCCAACAGCGGCGTGGTCTCATACGACCCCACCACCGGCGAGTTCCGCGATTACGGCCACCTCTACGCGCAGAACTGGCGGCAATACCCGCGCGACATCGCCGTGGACGATCAGGGATGGGTCTACTTCGGGGTCGGCAGTACCGCGTCGCAGATAATCATCCTCAACCCCGAAACCGGCGAGGCGACTCCGGTCCTATCCGAGGAGCAGCGGATACAGGGCTACTCTCCGGTGACGCGCTATGCTGACGGCAAAGTCTACGGGCGCAACGGCGATCAGTGGTACGAGCTTTACGCAGGCGTAGCGACACCCATCGCCGCGGCGCCGGAGGCGACGCCGAAGCCGATCATCGCCAGCACCCAGGGTCTTTTCCACCGCGACTTTGGGACCGGCCACCGCCTCGCATCGCTGAACCTTGTTGACCGCGTGCTGACGGTGACGACGCCGGAGGGCGAGACACTGACGCACGAGTTCGAGTACGAGAGCGAGGGCGCGCACAGCATGGGCCTCGCCGCCGCCTCCGATGGCACCATCTGCGGCGGAACCGCCTTCCCGATGCGCTTCTTCAGCTTCAATCCGCGCACGTCCGAGTGGATAAACCGCCCCGCCCACGGCCAGTGGAACACAATTGCTCCGACCGACACGCTTTTCTACGTCGGCGGCTACGGCCATGGCTTCATGCTTGAATGGGACCCCTCGCGCGAGTGGGTCAACACCGTGAAGGACGACCCCACCACGAACCCGCGCTTCCTCGCGCAGGCGGCGCCCGACATCAACCGGCCGCACGACCTCCTCGTGCATCCCGGCGGCCGCTACGTGATCCTCGCGGGCACGCCCGGCTACGGCTACACCGGCGGCGGGCTGATGTTCTGGGATCGCGAGGCCCAGCAGGCGGAAGTCATCAAGCACGAGCAGTTAGTCGAGCACCAGTCGGTCATGAGCATGGTGGCGCTGGCGGATGGCAAAGTCCTCTGCGGCACGACGATCGCGGCCGGGACCGGCGGCGAGGTCAGGGCCACGGTGGCCGAGTTGTTCATCATCGACCCGGAGACGAAGCAGATCGAGTGGCGACAGGTCTTCGAGGGCGCGAAGAACATTTCGGATATGACGATGGCACCCACCGGCCTCGTCTACGGTGTGGTGGACAGCGCCCGCTTCTTTGTATTCGATCCCGCCACGCGAGAGATAGCCCACCTGCGCGACTTGACCGAGGAATTCGGCCTCACGAATGGTCAGCAGGGCCCGCGGATCTTCGTACACGTGCCCGAAGACCGCATCTTCATGCTCTTCCGCAAGGGGATCGCTGAGCTTGACCTGGAGACGCACGAGATCGAGATGCTCGCGGAGTCACCGATCGGTGTCGGCCCCGGCGGCGATTATCTCGACGGCCGCATCTACTTCGGCAGCGGGTCGCACGTGTATAGCTGGCCGGTGCCGGAGAAGGAGTGACGGGTGCAAGGCTGCCGTAGGCCGTTGCTGTTGTGGCCCTCGCGCCCTCGCGAGGGGCGGCGCGAAGCGACGCTGTCGTTCGAGAGAGGCAACGGCTGGCGGCAACGGCCGACGCATCCAAAGGACGGGATGCGTCGCTCCGAACGACCACGACGAACCGCAGACGGCTGGCGGAAGTCGCTGTCGTCCTGTGGCACGGGTGCCCTCACCCGTGCGCCGTGCCGCACGAAGCGGGCCTGCGAACGACCCGCGGGCGAGGGCGCCCGCGGCACATGACAGAACAATATGCTGAACGTGCCCAGGCGAGGCGCCTGGCCTCCCGGGTATTGCACGTCCGTCTTGCGCACCGCCGCCGACTGACCTCAATTATGTGGCACGGGTGCCCTCACCCGTGCGCCGTGCCGCACGAAGCGGGTTCTGCGAACGACCCACGGGTCCCGCCTAAGGGCGGGATGGCACATGAACGACCCTCGCGCGCTCACGAGGGGGCGGCGCGAATGAGCAGGTTCCGCCTGTGCCGCTAGTCGTCACGGAAGCGACAGGCCGAACGGGAGCCGGGGTGGAACCTGATCCCGTCCCGCCCACGGGCGGGAGCGGGATCACCGCTCGCGCCGCTAAACGGCAGCGGGCGCTCGCGGCGGCCCCTCCGGACGACTCACGCGGTTCGCTCTGAGGGTTTTTCATCAATTGACCCGCAATGCCTCTCCTACGCCCATTGCCTGCCCTGCCACCAGGAGTTGAACAGAGGATGCCGCAGTACGCCGATCTCGTGGTCTTGACCGACGATGGCCCGCGCCGTGAACCGCTGACGCCCGATGCCGATGGCACCGTTCGCTTCACCGCCAACGGTGCCCCCGGGCTCTACCAGCTATCCATCATCTTCGACGCCCGCGACTACGACTGGGGCCTGCTCTACGAGCCGCTGTCGAAGTACGAGAACACGGGGCAGATCACCGGCCCGTGGGATTTCTCCATCAACCACGGCTGCGTTCCGGTAGTCCCGGCCTACTGGGTCACGATCAACGGTGAGAGCGTCGGCCTGTGGTACGCCTCGCGGGTCTCGCTGGAGGACCTTGAGCGCAAGCGCTTCCGCGGGCGGATGGCCTTCCTCACTGACGGCCCCACCGAGGTCGAACTGAGGCCCTATCGCGAGATGAACGTGCGTTGGCAGTCGGCGGTGCTTGAGCCTGACCCGGTGGACACGCTCGAACCGCTGCCGGAGGGTATACTGCCCGCCGCCGGCAATGCGCCCGCCGCCCACTGGGCCGACCCGGCGCTATGGGAGCGCCTGAGTGAGGCGCTGGACAGCAGCCACAGCTTCTACCGGCCCGCACTGGAGCGCGTCTTCGAGTGGGTGCGGACGGGCGAACCAGGCATTCGCGGCTTCCCGGCGCTGCTGGCGACATGGCGCCTTGCAGGTGATGAGAGCGCACTGGAGGCTGCGCTGAAAGCTGTGGATGACACCGTGGCACTGCCCGCGTTCGGCAATGCCGCCTGCGATTGCTACGGCCACAACGGCGACATGGGCGCGATGGTGCAGCTACTGAACCTCGCGCTGGCCTACCACGCCCTGCGCGATCATCTTGGCGAGGAGCGTCGGGAGCGGCTGCTGGAGAAACTCCGCGTGCAGGGCGAGATATTCCTCCGCCAGGCGCTCTTGATGTGTGACTACTGGGGCGGCTCGGTGCTGCAGGATCACGGCTGGAAGTCCATGTTCGGCTTCGGCGCCACGGCGCTGCACCTGCTCGGCGAGATCCCGGAGGCGGAACGGTGGGTGAGTTACGTCATCCCGCGCCTGCGCCGGTCGCTGAAGGCGATGCCGCGCGATGGCGTCATCCCGGCCACATCGCATTACCGCCTCTTCCTCTACACCGACGAGGTCACCCATTACCGCGACACACTGCTCGCGCTCACCGGCGAGGACATCTTCGACCAGCCGCAGTTCCCGCCGATCGTGGACTTTCTGGCGGCCGCGTATGATGAGGCGACCGACCAGATCGTCGCCACCGGCCCCGATGCAGAGCGGCAGTATGGCGCGCAGCTATTTCTCAACCGCATCGCGTCGAAGTACGGCGATGGGCGAGCGGCATGGTTCGCGCGCAGGACCACCGGCTGCCCGCTGCCGGAGATGTACCATGGGAATCACCCCTATGCCTGCCACCTCGGCGTCGTGTACGGGCTGCTGACACATGACCCGGCCGTGGCTCCAGTCGCCCCGGATCAGCCCACTCCTAAGGTCTGGCACTTCGAGGACTCCGGCCTCGTGCACTACCGCGATGACGAGTCGGGCATGGCGCTCTCCGTCAAGTGCGGGCCGATCGCGGGATACGCTGCGGAGCCGCAGGTGACCTGCCCGTGTGATCTGCTGGGCAATGCACCGGGAGCGGGGCACTTCACGCTGGTGATCAATGGCGTGCCTCTGCTCTGCACGCCCGATGGCGGCTATCGCCTGAAGACCTTCCTGCGCAGCGTGCTGCTCATCGACGACGAGGGGCAGTACGGCGACATCGGCTACCCGATGTCGATCCCGGCATGGCGGCATCGTGGCGAGAGGATCGAAAGCGCCGCGATCGATGACCTGACGCAGCGCGCGCACATCAGGCTCGACCTGCAACCCGCCTATGCGGAGGAGACGGGGGTGCTGGCATACACGCGCGAGTTCATCGCCGCCCCCGAACGAACGCTGGTGGTGCGCGATCACGTAGTCTGCGACCGTCCGCGCATCCTGAGCTGGCTCTTCCAGACGAAGGAGGAGTTCGGCCTGACGCTTGACGGGCTACATGCGACAGTGGGACAGGAGCCTGCGTTGACGATCGCGCCACAGGGGGACATACCTGAGCTGAGCGCTTCAGTCAGGCCGACGGAGGTCGTCTGGTCCTACACATCGCGCAATCACTTCCGGCCGTTCGTGCATGCGAGGTACGACACGACCGCGCCCATGGAGAGCGCGGTCGTGGAATTCGCTATCACGTGGTAGGTCGCTCAGGGCCTGCTACTGATCCGTGGTGGCCGCATCCCCGCCGGTATCAGGCTCAGGAGCGGGCGACGGCTCTGGTGCGGGAGATGGTTCGGGCGCCGGTTGTGGCGCAGGTGCCGGTGCCGGCGCCGGGGCCTGTATCGTAACATCGGGGGGCTGGATGATGGTCGTCCGATCCCCTGATGGCGTCGGAACCGGAACCGGCACTACCTGGGTGTCGGGAACACGATCCTCGACCTCAATCCGCGTCACATCTACCGTCCCCGGCCGATACGCGAAGAACCAGACGGCCAGTGCGACCAGCGCGATGACCAGAATCACAATCACTGCCGTCGCTGCACCTGCACCTGCGGCCGCAGTCTCGTCTGATCTCATAAGGTGACCTCCACTGAGCCTCTGGGTTCTTCTGCAATTGTCTCATGAAGATGCTAACCTTTGCGGCGTACTGCAGCAATGGGTGATCCCCTGAAAGTCGGGGGGGACAACCCCTGATAGCGACGCGACACGGAGGGCTCCGCAGGACGCTGCTCCGACAGCCCCCGCGACCCACTCTATCGGGCGGCTCGGGTGTCCGCGGAGGCGAGTGTAAGCTGAGCCGGGGCGGGATGACACTCATCCTCCACCACTGTGGCCACCTGAGGTGGCGGCAGTGAGTCGCGAACAGATGCCTCCAGCCCCCCCATGGAGGCCACATCTATGACGCCCTGCGTGTACTGCGCACTGAGTCCGAGAATCGCTGCGAGTACGATACCGAGCAGAATGATCCCGGGCAAGTTGTCCTGCGACCAGGCTTTGGTGGACACGTGTATCGATCCTCTCAACACTCCGCGCGACCTGCCGGAGGCTCCGCGTCGGAGCTCATTCGTGGCACGGTCTTAGTGTAGCGACCAGCCAGCCGCGCTACAATCGGGGGCACTACCCGAATCTCGCTAAGGATAATCTCGGGCTCCGCGGTTGGGATTATCTACATGGACCGCGCCGGGGCAATCCAGTACTGAGATCGGCCCACTGAGGGGGGAGGTTGAGCGGGCAATTTGCGGCTCACAACCCCTTACAGCACGCGTCCCCCGGTTCGCAGAGGGTCCTCGCGCCCTCGCGCCCTCGCGCCCTCGCGGCTCTCGGAGCGAGGACATGGCGGAACAGCAAAGGCAAGGGCGGCAGTTCGACTGTCATGTGACACGGGCGCCCTCGCCCGTGTGTCGTGTCGTACGGGTACAAGTTGCGATCTCGCAGCAGAAATCAGGACAACTCCCCGCGCAATATCGGTAGCAACCGCGTCATGGCATGGCTGCATTCAGGCTATCATCACAGCGTTGCAGATAGACTGGTGATGCGCTGGTGAGAGATGGCTCAGACCGGAAACTATGACAACAAGTATCTCCCGCGACCGGGCAGCCGCCCGGTCTACGTGTACTCCGAAGAGTGGCAGGAATGCCGCGATGAGGCGAAATATCATCGGGTCGCGCTTGTCAAAGAGAGGCTGGAGGAGATCCGGGAGGAGATCGAGGAACTGATGCGCAGCCGCAGACCCGCTGAGCGGCAACTTGGCGCGGCGGCGGCGCTCATCGTCAAAGGCGCTATGCGCGTGGGGACCGGCTATCACAACACAGATACCTTCGGCGCGCAGAACATACAGAAGCGGCACTTCAGCTTCGTCAGCGACGACACATTCCGCGTCGGTTACATCGGCAAGGGCGGCGTCCAGCAGGAGCACGAGATCACCGACGCGCTGCTCGCGGAGACGCTGCGCGGCCTCGGCGCCGGCAAGCGCAGCAGCAAGCAGGTCTTTCCCGACCTGAGCTACCGCCAGGTGCTCGATTGGTTCGACGGCTTCGATCTGCTGCCGAAGGACTTCCGGACCTGGTGGGCCGACCGCCTCTTCCGCGATTGCGCCGACCAACTGATGCAGCAGCCGCTTCCCGAGGATGAACGTGGGCGGCAGGAGCAGGTGAAGCGGGAGGTCAACCGCGTCCTTGGGTGCATCGCGGATATGCTCGGCAACACCCCCGACACCACAAAGGCGTCCTATGTCGCGCGCTCGGCCATCGAGGACTACGAGAAGGCGCGCCTCAGCGCGAAGGCGAAGTAACCCGCAGCCCGATGCTCGCCACTTTCCGCGCTCACCATCTGCGCACGTGAGGGGAACAAGCCATGATTCGCCGCGAAGTCCGACCCGCATCCGTCCCGCAGCCGGTCGCCGAGTATGCCCAGGGCGTGGAGGTCTCCGGCGGCCGGACGCTCTACATCGCCGGGCAGATCGCGCTTGACGCTGAGGGCAACCTCGTTGGCAACGGAGAGTTCCGAGCACAGGCGCGACAGGTGCTGCGCAACGTGCAGGCAATCGTCGAGGAGGCCGGCGGCAGCATCTCCGACATCGTGAAGATGACGACCTTCCTGACGGACATGTCGCACTACGACGACTTCAAGGCCGTGCGCGCGGAGTTCCTCCGGCCGCCCTACCCGGCGGCGACGCTCGTCGAGGTCTCCTCGCTCGTGCGGCCGGAGTGGCTGCTGGAGGTCGAGGCGGTGGCGGTGATCGAGTAGCGTCAGCCGCAGTATGTCGCTCGCCGCTCCCCCCGACTTTCTCTCCCGCAGCATGCTGCGTTGTGCGGAACGTGTCCAGGCGAGGGCGCCTGGACTCCGGGACCTAGGGTCGTTAGTAGGACAGGCATTCCTGCCTGTCAGTCGTAGTCGTTGTGGCCCCTGCGCCCTCGCAGGGGGCGGCGCGAAGCGACGCTGCCGTACATTGTTGCCTTTCATGTGGCACGGGCGCCCTCGCCCGTGCGTCGTGCCGCACGAAGCGGTCGTCCGAACGGCCCACGGGCGAAGCGCCCGTGGCACATGAATAACGCCAGCGCCCTCTTACTCCCCCACGATCTCATACGTGCCCGAGCCAGTGCCGGTGAATGTCACGCAGTGGGGCAGCGTGTCCTCGTAGCGCGCCGCAAGGCCGCCGGTGCAGATCACCAGCGGGCGTGCGCGCAGCGCCGGCGTGATCGCCACCGTCTCGCCCGGAGCCGCCATGCCGGTCAGCCGCCGCTCGGCGTTGCGGTTCGAGCGCGCGTCGTAGGTGAATACGCCCAGCACCGCCACCGGCGCATCCACCGCCTCCAGCGTCACGCGATGCAGGCCGTAGCGTAGGCCGAGGATGCCGCGCCGGTTCTCCAGGTAGCGCTCCGCTCCGTCTGTGTCCGTGAAAGCGACGTTCGCGGCCTGCGCCAGCCGCTCCTCGCCATCCACCAGCACACGCAGCGTCCCCGCAGCGGCTGCGTCCACGTACGCGACCGAGATGTCTGTCGCGACCACGTCGAGCGTGAAGGTTGTGCCCGGCTGCAGCACCGCCTGCCGCTCGCCGAACGGCGCGCCCCACTCGGACGCGAAGGCCGTCACCTCTGCGCCACCAAGCTCCCAGCGCGGGCTCTCGATGCCGATCAGTTGCCGGTTCGGGCAGACCTTCGAGTCCACGTAGGTCAACACCGGGTTCGGGCCCTTCACCTCAAGGATATGTCGGTCGCCCAGCGCCAGGTTGCCGTGGCGGAACCACGAGTTGCGCCGGTCGTAGTTCGGCGTGCTGCGCCGCGCGCCGGAGAGTTCGATGCCATCCACCACCGGCACCGGCGCATCATCGCCCTCCACCCGCGCGAAGGCGTTGAAGGCGGTGTCCTCGAGGATGAAGCGGCTGCCGACGATGCGCGGGCTTTCGGCATCGAAGAGCCGCATCTCGCCCTCCCAGCCGTAGGTGTTCGGATGCATGCGCTCGGGGAGGAACTCCTGCGGCTGACCGGCCGCGATCGGGTCCCACGTCTCGAAGGCGCGCTCAAGCTGCTTGAACCAGAGGAAGTGCGCGCTCGCCTGCGGGTGGCCGTCGCGCGGGACCAGCGCGCGGAAGTTGACCCAGCGCGTGAGTTGATCGCCGATCAGGCCGTAGTCGGTGAACGGGATGCCGTAGCGCAGCGCCAGCGCCTGCAGGTCGCCGGGGTTGGGCGTGTAGCCGCCCTGGTTCTGAAACTGGCCGAAGAGGAACTCGCAGCCGGGGTAGTGCCGCTGGATCCAGCGGATCATGCCCTCGATGACCGCCGCCTCATGCGGTGTGTCGGTCTTTTCGTTCGCGCCCGATCCGAAGATCACGAGGTCCGGGCCGGGCCCCTCCGGGCGGCTCATCAGTTCCGGGTAAAGCTCCTCCCAGGTGCGCCCGAGGGCATGGCCGTTGGTGTTCGGCTCGGGCGGCAGCGACAGCGACGCATAATCGGCCAGCCCTGAGTGGGCCTCGCCGACGCAGGAGCCATCGCAGGCCATCCAGTTGAAGAGCAGCTTGTCCGGGCCGAGGTCGAACTTGCGCATCAGTTCCAGCTTCAGGCGCCCGGTGTAGCTGAAGTAATGCCGCCACCAGCCGAAGTAGCCGTCAAGCTCCGGCCGCCCGACGAGTTCGGCGTTGAAGTCGCCATCGGCGAGCGGCTGCTTAAAGGTCGGCGACTGCGGGTCCTCGTCGTAGAGGTACATCGGCGGGTTGGCCGAACCGCGGTCGATGCTTGAGCCCATCAGCAGCACATGGATCGGTTCGCCCTTCCAGAGCTTCTGTATCGTGCGTGGAATGTGCCGGTAGAGCGGCTCCATCTCGCGCTCCGGCCGGATACCCGGTGCGGCAGGCGCGTCGGTGGTCAGCGCGGGCGCGCATGCCCACACGCGGCGATCCTCGCCCTCCGCCGCCTCGAGCGTGTTCGCAAGCTCAACCTGCAGGCCGATGGTGTTCACATCGCCCGAGTGCGACTCCTCGCCAACGGTGAAGTGCCCGATGATCTCCGCGCCCTCGATGCGAAGCTCGCAGAGGCCCTGCGCATCGGGGGTCGCCTCCCACGTCTGCGCCACGACAGGCTCCCCGCGTGAGTGGCGCGGGAAGGTGCGCTGATCCGCCAGGCCAAACTCCGCGGGCGACCACTCGCCATCTTCGCTGTCGAGCTTGATGAGCATGATCCTCGCCCGCAGCGCCCCCGCCTGTGGCTGGAAGCCACGGACGGAGAGGCTGACGATGTCGCCGGGTGTGAGACCGGTCTCGGCCAGCGTCATGAACTGCCAGAGGCGCTTGCCCGGCTCGATGCGGACGAGGTTGCCGGTGGAGAAGTCGGGGCGCACTTCCGCAGGCGCATGGGACTCGCGCATGACGGTGATGTCGCCCCACGCGTCCGTGTTCCAGTACGCCACGTTTTGCGACTCGTAGCTCACCGGGCGACCATGGCGATGGTTGGCGAAGGAGTGGAAGTCAAAGCGCGGGTTGAGCAGCAGGTTCATGGTCTGAGCACTCCCGAGTGCGGGCATCGCAAGCAGTGCAAGAGTGAAGATGACGGAGCGGGATGACAGCGACATTGACGACCTCCGGTCGCGGCTTCTGCCGGACGAGGGGCACAGTTCGCCGGAGCTTCGCAATATGCCTTCATGAAGGCAATGGCTCCACGGGCGGCGAAACTGCGACTGAGCATAGAGCCTCGCCTGCAGGAGCCACTGCCATGATCCGCATGAGCCTCGTGCTACTCCTGATTCTGACCGCGGCAGCGCTTTCGGCGGCCGCTCAAGATCACCCGCGCACCTGTTTCTGGGGCTACTACATCAACCCCGACATCGCGGTGCTCGAGCACGAGTGGGGCAACTTCTACACCTGGGTCACGGCCGATCCGGAGGATGAGGAGCGGATGGCGGCTGTGCGCGCGGCATGGGAGCCGTTCGCGAACGAGGTCGCGACTATGCGGCCGGACCTCTCCCGCACCACCTACTTCTTCAGCGACTACTACTGGGGGCAGGAGACGGAGCTTCCCGTGCCACCCGAGCGCGTGCCGGAGTTGATCCGCCTCACGCGCGAATCGCAGGAGCGATACTTCACCTCGCATGGCGTCACCACGCTGCCTTACATCTGCGCAGTGAAGTATGTGGGCGACCCTGAGGAGCGGACCGGGGTCTGGGCGCTGTATGACCAGTGGGAGCGCTATGCGCCAGTCTTCCATCTGGGCAACAAGCCCGCGGCGGACCCGTGGGAGTGGCGGCAGCGTGATGGCGGGTGGACATACACAAACCAGCGCACGGGCGAGGACTTTCTGTCGTACCTCGGGAGTGCGGCGCGCCCGGAGTATGTGCAGTTCAAGGCGGCCTGCGTGCGCACTATCGCCGAGGCGGGTTGCAACGGCCTGTTCATTGACAACCCCTTCGAGCGCGGGCGGCTTCCCTATCAGCAGGAGCACTTCCGCCGCTGGCTGGCGGCAAAGTACACGCCCGCGGAGCTTGAGCGGATGTTCGGCACGCGTGACGTTGCGCAGCTTGAGATGGGGCCGGATGAGAAGTGGCCCTCCACGCCGCTGGAGGTCGAGTCATGGCTGTGGCAGTGGGAGACGCAGGGTTCTTTCTTCGCCGCCATGAAGGCCGCGGGCGAGGAAGTCTGGGGCACGGGAAACTTCCCGATCTCGGCCAACGGGACGCCGATTGACGTCAAGCCGCACCCCTCCGGCAGCCTGGAAACGTGGGCTGCGGGCGGCAACAACATCGGCTTTGCGGAGCGCCGCACGACGTGGCTGGGCGACTGGGATCGGCCCGTCGGCGGCGGCTTCTCGCAGCGCGAGCATGCGGATCACATCCCCGGCTACCTCGCCTGCCGCGGAGTGGGGAAGGGTGAGCTTTACTGCATGCCGCAGTGGAATGGCGGCATCACCGGCACCCGCGAGACCTACGGACTGGCCTTCGCGGAGGCACTCGCCTTCGACGGCGTCTTCTGCGATCTGCACTTCACCGGCCGCACCGTGGGGCAGGACCCGGTGATCGAGGCCGAGCGGCGCGTGTGGTATCCGTGGCTGCATGAGAACCGCGATCTGTTCACAGGGGCGCGCTCGGCAGCGCAGGTCGCGATCATCTGCCCGAGCACCGAGTTTCTCATCAACCCGCAGTTCGAGTACGAGTGGGACCTGTGGCTGCAGACGCTGCTGGCGCACCAGGTGCCGGTAGACATTCTCATGGGCAACAACCTCGGCGCCGACACGCTCACCCGCTACGAGTTGGTGATCGTCCCCTACGTCACGGGGCTTGACTACGCGGCGGCCGAGAGCCTCGACATGGCGGCGGACAAAGGCGTGCGGGTGCTGGTGCTCGGCACCGCCGCCACGCGCCACGTCAACGGCTACCCGCATCCCGAGCCGCTGCTTCGGCATGCGCTTCCGGAGTGCCCGGACCTCGACACGCTCGTGGCGCGCGAGGTGGGCGACGGCGGCATCTGGCGGCGACTGCGCCCGCTCTCCTTCGCCGGCCTGGACCTGAGTTACAACCTCCCGGCCTACCAGCCGCCGCTGTATCATCGCTACGGCGGCAAGCGCTACTCGCACACGCAGGCGCTGGTGCGCGAGCGGATGAACGAGGAGGCG
>JAAYJW010000175.1 GCA_012522765.1 candidate division WS1 bacterium
ATGCGCCCCTCGATGGTCACCGAGTGCGGAGATACCAGCGTCGGGCCGCTCCCGCCACAGGAGAGGCCGAGCAGCGCTGTTGAGACGATCGCGAATATTGCTGTCAGTTGGCGCATCAGACATTCACCTCATCGAGCGATCTGCAGCGTGACGATACGATCGGTGCGCATTCCGGTTTCCGTGCGCGCGGTAATGCGGCACAGATAGGTGCCGTTCGGCACCGCCGTGCCCGCGTCGGAGACCAGGTTCCACGACAGACGCGTCTCGCCGGCCGGGCTGACGCGGTCGCGGCCCAGCACCCGCACCGTGCGGCCGGAGATGTTGAGCACCTCCGCGTCCACCGATGCGGCCCCGGTGAGCGTGTAGCAGACCTCCACGCCGGACGACGACGGCCGCGCTGCCAGCGACGTGATCATCGCAGGCCCATCAGCCTCCTGCACCGCCTCGAGGCGCAGATGCCGGTTCGCCCCGCTCTCGCCAGCCATGAACTCGTAGCGCTCCGTGGTGCGCATGTAGCGCCGCGCGCCGGTCTCGAGGTCAACGAGATACAGCTTCCACTCGCCCGGCACCGTGCTCAGGTCCGGGTACTGCACCACCACCGGCACGTTCGCCAGGTTTGTCTGCACCACGAGGTCCCAGCTCAACGTGGCAGTTGCTGAAGCGACGATACTGACGGCATCACGCCCACCACCGGCCGCCGCGCAGTAAAGCGCCACCGAATCGCCCGCCGAAGTCGGCGGCTCTTCGATGCGCAATGCGCCCTGGCTCAGCACGCCGATGAAGTTGTCCACATCGGCGCAATCGCCGGCGCGCGCGGTTAGTCGCAGCACCCAGTCCTCCGGCGCGACGGGCTCCAGAGACATCGGCTGTGACTGGCTCGCCGGGGCGGCACCGCGGCTCATCGTGACATCGGTCGCCGCGGAGGCCAGCTTCACCCAGAACCCGCTCCATGGCGGGATCTCGCCGGTGATGTTCAGGCCGTCGAGGTTCGCAACCAGGCGGTAACTCTGCAGATCCGCCTCCCAGATCCAGCCGTAGGGCAGTAGGCCATCGCCGACCACATTCGGCCATGACAGTGCATCCGTGAACGGGTTGCCGAGCATGTGCCATCCGGTTCCCGCGAGCCCGACCGTCATGCTGTCGCCCTCAGCAAGCCGACCGCGCAGAGATACGTCCATCGGCGTTGGGAAGTTCGACCAGTAGCCGCGACCGCAGTCGATCGAGTCGGGCTGCGAGTAGGCGCTGCCGGTCCAGTCACCGGCGACCTCGCAGCCGGGGAAGACCGCTCCCGGGGCCGGATCGAGCGGCTGCAGCGGCAGGCCGACGAGCTGTACCCCGGCGCCGAAGCTGTGGGCGACACGGTCGCAGATCCCTACCATATTGCTTTCCAGCCACGGGCCTTCGGAGGCGCCATCTGAAGCACGCGAGCGTGCCTGCCAGGTCTCCCCGACGGAGGTCAGTGAGCTGGCGAGTGTGCTCCCATCACGGCCCCACGTGTCCCACGTTGAGCCACCATCAGTGCTCCGCCGCCACTGGTGCTCCCACGCCAGTTCCTCGCCATCGGCATCCTCGGCTCCGGAGGCCGCAACCGTCAGATCATCCGCTGAAGTCGGTTCGGCGGGCGTCACGACGCTTTCCGCGGGCACTCCGGGCGGGGTGTTGGCGATCACGATCTCTGCTCTTGCCGCTTCGCCGGGAGCAGTCCCGTCATCGGGAATGCAGATCACGCGCAGTTCGTCCCCTGCGGCAAAGAGATCAGAGGTCAGTGTCGCGGTGGTTGCGCCCGCGATCGGCAGCCATTGATCGCCCGACCGGCGCTCCCAACTCCACAGATAGCCCTCCTGATCGCCGTCGGCGTCGAACCAGCCGGATGGCGTCGCCTGCAGGTCATCCGTGGTTGCCGCCGGATCCGGGCTGATGCTCACGCCGGTTATCAGTGGCGCGGTGTTGCCGATCGTCACTTCATCGAAGGCACTCGGGCCGTCGGCCTCGCCGTCATTGGGCGTGACTTCGCAGCGCCACGTCTCGCCATTGGCGGTCCGATCGGCAGGGACGGTGGTGGCGTCGTCAAGATCCGCCTGCGATTGCCCGTCGCGAGACCAGCGGTAGCGGTGGGTGATCGGCTGATCGTCGGGATCGTCGCCGCCGGTGACACTCACCTGCAAGTCATCGGTAGTGAGAGGCGTCGCGGGCTCTATCTGCACCACCAGCGGTCCCGGCGCGGTGTTGCCGATCGTCACTTCATCGAAGGCGGTCGGGCCGTCGGCCTCGCCATCATTCGGCGTCACTTCGCAGCGCCACGTCTCGCCGTTGGCGGTCTGTGCGGC
>JAAYJW010000176.1 GCA_012522765.1 candidate division WS1 bacterium
CCAGGGCTGCGGCGGCCCGGGAAGCGGCCGCCAGGGCTGCGGCGGCCCGCGACCCAGAACCAGACCATCCTGTCACTGAGGAGTCACCCGTGAGGTACAACACGTGTCCCAACCACCCCGGCCGCATTGTCGAGACGCATCCGTGCCAGGCCAAGTTGCGCGACGGGACGCTTTGCGGCTATTTCCCTGAAGAATCCCGAGCGTCGCTTCACGCGGCCAGGACCGAACCTAACCCTCAACGTGAACATGAGATATCAGCAAGCGAGGAGGAGAGGATGGAAGCGCTAAGGCAGGAGACTTCAACCGAAGCTACAGATACGGGACGTGCGGCGCCATATGAGACGCTGCCTGAGTGCTACGGACAGGTCGGTACGTGTCCCGATCCGTCGTGTGCATTGGTGGAACCATGCGCCGACATCGCAGAGACGCAAGACGAGCTCGCTACCCAGCCCAAGCCCGACTATGCCGTGATCGACCGCAACACCGGCGAGATGGCGCAGCTCTCTTTGCTCGGTGCGCAGTGGGAAGCCTACAAGGTCGAGACCACGCGCTATTCGCTCTCGGGTGGCGAGGCCATGAGCCGTCTCCTCTTCGACAGCTTGGTTGCCGGTGGCGAGCTTAGCCCCGGTGCGGTCGTGCGCATCACCGCATCCGGCGTCGTCAAAGAACATGCCCCCATCTACAAGAAGGGCGAGCACGAGGGCAAGACGATCATCGTGCTGAACGGCCTGAACAAGATCGAGGTCCTCGGGCACATGACCGGCAAGGTGGAGGCAGCCCAGAACGTCGACGGGGAGCCGAAGGTGCTGGAGGAAGAGCCCCCCGATGGGATCGGCTGCCACAACTGTCGCCACGAAGGCGAAGAGTGCCGTGACTGCGAGGCCGGCGCTTTCAATCTCTGGGAGCCAAAGGACACATCACCGGACAATCCAGAGAGAGGAGGTTGTTGATGAACGGCCTTGCGGTGGCACCGGATCACCAGTGCACCGAGTGCCCGGCCTTTGCCGAGGTCAAACGGCTCAAGGACGCTCTTGTGGCGGCGGATGAGCTGCTGCGGACCCTGGGAGTCGAGAGGGCAACGCCGACCACGTGGGACGAGCTTATAGCAGCTGTGCAGGCGCGGGAGGGACGGTCGTGAGTGAGACACTCTGTAGCGGAGATACCTCTCAGCCCAGGCGCCCGTATCTTGCAGACAAACGTCCGTGCCGCGGTGACTGCTATCACGTCGTCGCGGTAGGACCGGCCTTGATACCTCGCTACGCGTGTGATGACTGCCGGCAGCATGTGTCCAACCAGGGTAAGTGCCTGGGGGAACGCGGCTACGGATTGCTACGGGCGGCGCGGTCGTGAGTGACATCATCTACACCTTCACGGTACCGGGCGTGCCGCCGTCGCTCAACGTGTGGGCGCGGAGCACCACCTATCCACAGGCGCGAGCTAAGAAAGGTTGGGAGCAAGCCGTCTGGGCGCTTGTGAACGAGCGCGGCAACCGGTGTCCTCGGCCGCTTGCGCATGCGGAGCTGCTCGCCTGCATCACGTTCCGGCAGCGTCGTCGGCGCGATGCCGAGAATTTTGGTGCCTGCTTGTGGAAGTTCACCTGCGACGGCCTGGTGAAGGCCGGGATCATCCCCGATGACACGCCGCAGTACGTCACCACCTATACGCCGGAGCTGGTGGTGGGGGATGTCGAGCAGACTCAGATCATGATCCGGGGGAGGTTGGAACCATGAGCACTGAGGAGATCAAGAAGCGGCTGGAGGCCGCGTTGGCGGGACCGTGGGTGGAGGACATCCGCCAGCTGCTGAAGCGAGTCGAGGAGCTGGAAAGGAACTACTACGAGCTCAGTCGCGAAGTCACCTTGTACGAAACGGCCATCGAGGATGCTCTTAACGAGCTGGGCATGCCTACGCTTGACACCCCTGCACCTGTCGCTAATGCGTGGGCTGCGCTTTATGTGGTCCGGAATGGCCCGAGGGAGGACAGATGAGCTTCCC
>JAAYJW010000177.1 GCA_012522765.1 candidate division WS1 bacterium
CTTCCGGGCAGTCCGAGGAATCCCACCTTCATCGCGATCACCTCGATGGCGACTCGTTGGCCGGCGGAACCGTCACCTGCTCACGTGATGGTTCGCCACCGCGGCGGGTATCCCTTCACAGTGTCAGCGGCTGAAGCGGATGTCGAGGTAGTCGCCATCCTCGGTGATGTAGTCGCGGCCTTCGAGCCGTATCGCGCCCGCCTGTCGGCATGCGGCGAAGGAGCCGAGTTCATCAAGCTTGGCGAACGGCGCTATCTCGGCGCGGATGAAGCCGTCGTAGATGTCCGAGTGAATCTTGCCACCGGCCTCGCGCACCGTGCTGCCGCCCTCCACGGTCCAGCCGCGAGCCTCCTTCTCATTGCCGGTGAAGAACGTGATGACGCCCAGCAGGTCGTAGCAGGCCCGAATGAAGCGGTCGCGCGCAGGCTCAGCGAGGCCGTAGTCCGCGAGGAAAGCGTCGCGCATCTCCTCATCGAGCGCCGCGATCTCCTGCTCCAGCGTGACCGCGATGATCTCGTAGTCCAGCCCCATCCGCTCGGCCAACTCGATCGCCTCCCGACAGCGCTCACCGGAGAGGTCGTCATCGGCCACGTTGAGCACCACCAGCAGCGGCTTGTTGGTGAGCAGGCTGAAGCCGCGCAGAAGCAGCGCCTCCTCCTCGCTCATCGGCAGGTCGCGCACCAGCAGGCCCTCCGTCAGATGATCGGCAACGCCCTGCAGCAGAGTCCGCTCGACGCTGCTCTTGTCGCGCGAGGACTTCAGCTTCGCCTCGATACGCTCCATGCGTCCCTCGACGATCGCGAGGTCGGTGATCGTCATCTCCAGCAGCAGCGCTTCGAGGTCCGCCGCGGGCGAAAGCTCGTTGCCCTGGTGGTCCATCTCGCCGAAGCCCTGGATCACCAGCGCCAGCGCGTCGGCGTCCCCGACGAGCTTGGTCAGGCTGTCGTTCTGCAACCCATCGCCATCGTCGTGATGCAGCGCGACGAGGTCCACGAAGGTCATCTCCGGGTGGATCAGTTCGGCGGAACTGAGGATCTCCGCCAGCCGCGGCAGTCGTGGGTCGGGGACCTTCACGACCGCCATCCGTGACTGCGTCTTACCCATCTCCGCGGGATCAAGCTCACGACCGGTAACAACGTTGAAGAGTGAGGTCTTCCCGCTCCCGGGGAGACCAAGGAATCCTACTTTCATGGCTCTCCTGTCCTGACTATCCGACTAAGGGATCATGCGTGTCCGGCGATGCTCAGAGGAGCGGCCTCCGCCGCCCTACGTCACGAGATCCGGCAGCATCCTTCGAAGCTCATCGGCGTCAATCGGCCCCTCACGCAGTACTCGGGGCGGGTGGGCGCTCAGGTCCAGCACCGTCGAAGCTCTGCCGCCGGGGCATCTTCCACCATCCACGACCAGCCCGACGTGGCGCAGCAGCTCCTCCGGCAGGTCGGCCACCTCACATGCGGCAGGGGCGCCGGAGATGTTGGCGCTGGTCACTGCCAGCGCGCCTCCGGCGGCGGCGAGGATCGCCTGCGCGATCTCGCTGTCGGGCATGCGAATGCCGACGGTATCCCTGCCTGCGGTGACCCAGTCGGGAACCGTGTCGCTTCTTCGCACCACGATAGTCAGCGCGCCCGGCCAGAAACGCCTTAGCAGACCCTCGTGCGCCTCAAGCTCCCCCGAGACCAGCCGCTGGGCATCCGTCACCGAGGCCACCAGCGCCGGAATTGCCCCATCTCGCGGCCGCAGTTTGGCGGCAAAGAGAGCCTCTACCGCGCTCTCCTCATCAAGCCGCGCGGCGATGCCGTAGACGGTGTCGGTCGGGATGACGATCAGGCCGCCGTCGGCGAGCACCGCGGACGCCTCGGCCGCAGCTTCATCAATCGTGGCCGGAGGCACGGAGATCTGTGCGGGCTGCCTCATCGGTCGAGCACCCCGATTACGGCGGCGACCACACGATCTACTTTGCCGAGGTCCCTGCGGATGATCGTCTCCGCGATATTCAGCTTCTCCTGCAGCAGATCAGCCACGGCGGCCGCCTGCCCCTGCCCCACCTCGAACGCCACCGCGCGCAGCGCCGGCAGTTCGGCGCACTGGCCAATGATCGCCCGATAGGCACCGAGGCCACCTTCGCCCGAGCCCACCAGCGCATGCCGCGGCTCGTGCTTGACGATCTCCGGCATCAGCGCGTCGAAGTCTTCCTCCCGCACGTAAGGCGGGTTGCTGACGACCATCTCGATCCGATCGGCCCACCCGCTCTCATGCAGCGGCTCCAGCCACGGGCCCTCAAGGAGCGTCACGCGCCCGCCGAGCTTATGCTGCTTTACGTTCTCCGCCGCAAGCTCCAGCGCCTCGGGAGAGACATCGGTAGCCAGCACTTCCGCGCCAGTCAGTTCGGCGGCCAGTGTGATGGCGATGACGCCGGTGCCGGTGCCGATGTCCGCGATGACCCGGAGGCCATGCTCCCGCGCAAGCTCCAGCGCGAGGTCTACGAGCGTCTCGGTATCCGGACGGGGGATGAGCGCGCGGGGGTCGCAGAGGAACTCGCGGCCGTGGAACCCGGTGCAGCCGAGGAGATACTGCAGCGGCTCCCGCCGCGCTCGTGCGCTGACGAGAGTGTCTAGTGCCGCCTGCTCGTCGCCGGTCAGCATCCGCTCCCGGTGCATCAGGAGCTCTGACAGGCGCAGCCCAAGCACGTGGGCGGCGACCATGCGTGCGTCGAACTCCGCCTCGGGCACCCCGGCCTCCTCCAGCCGGGTCTGCGCATCACTGATGGCCTCTCTGAGCTTCATGGTGGCTGATGCCAAGTGTCAGAGGCTCGCGGCAAGCTCCTCGAGGCGCTGCTGGCGTTCGTGCTCGCTGAGGGCCTCGATGAGGCTGTCGATCTCCCCGATCATGATGGCCGGGATGTTGTGAATGCTCATGCCGATGCGGTGATCGGTCACGCGGTCCTGCGGGTAGTTGTACGTCCGCACCTTCTCCGAACGGTCGCCGCTCTTGACCGCCTGGCGCCGCTGCGCGTCCACCGCCTCCATCTGTTTCTGCTGCTCATGCTCGTAGAGCCGAGCGCGCAGAACCGTCAGCGCTTTCTCCCGGTTCTGCAACTGCGAGCGCTCATCGCGTGAGGCGGCCACGAGACCCGTGGGTGTGTGCGTGACGCGCACCGCGGTCTCGTTCTTCTGCATGGACTGGCCGCCGGGGCCACCGGCGCGGAATGTGTCCCACTCAAGGTCGCCGGGATTGATCTCAACATCAAGTTCCTCGGCCTCAGGCAGCACGGCCACCGTCGCGGCAGAGGTGTGTATCCGCCCCTGCGACTCGGTGGCCGGAACGCGCTGGACACGATGGACACCGGACTCGTGCTTCAGCAGTCCGAACGCACCCTGACCCTGCACGTTGAAGATGATCTCCTTGTATCCCCCCATGGCGCCCTCGTTGACTGAGATCACATCGAGATTCCAGCCCATCCGCGCCACGTAGCCGTTGTACATGGTGTAAAGATCGCCAGCGAACAGGGCGGCCTCATCGCCGCCGGTGCCCGCGCGGATCTCGACGATCGCGTTGCGGTTGCGCATAGGATCGGGGGGAATCAGCAGCAGCAGCAACTCGTGTTCCATCGCCTCGATTGCCGCCTCAGCTTCATCCAGCTCCGCCTGGAGGAACGAGCGCATCTCCGCGTCCTCGGCGCCATCGAGCATGGCGGCGGCATCATCCCGCGTCTGCAGGTGCCCGCGGTACTCGTTCAGCTTCTCCATCGCCGGCACAAGCTCCGAGTGCCGCATCGAGAGCTCACGCAGCCGCGTGGAGTCATTGAGCACCTCCGGCGTCGTGAGTTGCTGTTCCACGTCCTGATATTCCGCTTCAAGGCGCTCAAGCGCCGGCAGGAGGTCCATGTTTATCCTGATTCCGTAGGGTACGCGCGGGCGATGGGTTGCCGCGTCTTAAGCATCTGCGGTGACGGTCTCGTTGTCACGGGGAGGCTCGGCCGGTGGCGTCTCCCGCAGGATCTCGCCGCCGCGCCCGATGGCGACCCGCTCGGGCTCCGCGAAACCCTCGGGCAGGTCCACCTCCGGCGCTACCGCCGCAAGGGCGTAGATGGCGACCTCGACCTGCTCCCGGTCCGGCTGGCGGGTCGTCAGCTTCTGCATCAGCATACCTGGCGCGGCGAGTATCCGCGCGGCCCAGGAGTGGCGATGCCGCCCGGCCAACGAGATGATCTCGTAGGCGATGCCCGCGACCGGCGGCAGCATTGCCAGCCTAAGTAGCGCCAGCTTCCATGGTGCGTGCCAGCCGAGGAAGGCGCCGATGATGATCTTTACGACAACTACCACGAGCAGAAAGGCCGTGCCGCAGCGGGGGTGAAGCGGGCTGTACTCCAGCGCCGCATCCACGTCTACCGAGCCGGTATCTTCAAAGGTGTTGATCGTCGCGTGCTCGGCGCCGTGGTACTCGAACACGCGCCGGACGTAGGCGATCAGGGAGATGGCGCTGATGTAGCCGAGGATCACCAGCAGCCTGAGTCCACCCTCGACGAGGTTGAGCGTGATCGTCCTGCCCAGCTCGGTGTTCTGATCGGGAGTGCCGCCGAGTGCCCAGTTGACGACCAGCATCGGCAGAATGACGAAGAGGCCGACGCCCAGCGCCATCGCCGGGATCATCGTCAGCCACAGGGCCTTCTCGCCGAGCGTCTCGGTCCTGGTCTCAGCGACGGCGACCTCGTGCGTCTGCTTCTCTTCCTCAGAGAGCGGGTGGTCCGGCTCGCGCTGCTGCGCCTCGTCCTCGAGCGCCACGTTTCCCGAAAACGTGAGCGACTCGATCCCGAGGGTGAGCGAATCGAGCAAAGCCACGTTCCCACGCACGAAGGGCCACCGCGCCCAGCGGTGACGCTGGCCGAAGGTGTTGAGCGCGCGCGCGCCCACGATGATGCTGCCATCGAGGCGACGCACCGCTGTGGCATACGCCGTCTTCGAGCGCATCATCACGCCCTCAAGGACGGCCTGCCCGCCGTAGAAGTGCTTCTCTTCGCTCATGGCACCACAAAAGGGCGGCCTCAGCCCGAGGGGCTGAGGCCAGAATCGGGTGCTGGTAGGACGCTAAACTTCGTCCTTGTACTGATCCTGCAGGCCGTAGCGCTTGATGAACTTCTCCACGCGACCCTCGGTATCAACCATCTTCTGCTTGCCGGTGTAGAACGGATGGCACTGGCTGCAGATTTCCACCTTGATCTCGGGCTTGGTCGAGCGCGTCTGGAAGCGCTCGCCGCAGGCGCAGATCACTGTCGTGTCAACATAGTCCGGATGAATGTCTGCCTTCATCTCATATATCCTCCCGATCCCGCCGAGGGCGAGGCCGATTATGCGCGCAACAACCACGGCGTGGGCTAACCCGCACCGTGGGGATGTGTACTATACCACAGGCGCCCCCGAATCGCAACTCCGATGACGCCGAAGAGCCGGAGATGCCCTCGCGTGTCAGATGTCGAAGACCTCGTACGCGAGGGTGGCGGCCTCGATGGTGTCGCCCTTCGGCCGGAACTCGTGCGACACGTAGCCCGTGTAGCCGCTGTCGTTGATCGCCCGCGCCACGGCCGGGTAGTAGATCTCCTGCGTGGCGTCAATGTCGTTGCGGCCGGGGTTGCCGCCGGTGTGGAAGTGCCCGATCCACTCGATGTTCTCGCTGATCGTGCGGATGAGGTCGCCCTCCTGGATTTGCATGTGATACACATCGTAGAGGAGCTTCACCGCAGGCGAGTCGACCATCTTGCACACATGCACACCCCACGGGGTGTTGTCGCACTGGTAGCCGGCGTGGTCGCGCCTGGAGTTCAGCAGTTCCATGCACAGCGTCACGCCTGCCGCCTCGGCCTCGGGTGCCATGCGCGCAAGGATCTCCGCACAGTGCTCCGCGCCCTTGATGTCCGAGAGGCCGAAGCGCCGGTTTCCTGAGAAGCAGCACAGCACCGGGACATCGTTCTCCGCCGCGATCTTGATCTTCGCACTGAGCTCACTCGCGATGCGGTCGTGGTTCTCCGGGTTGTTCATGCCATCGGTGAGGGAGTCGTGCCCGATGAGCAGCGCGACGTCGAGACCGTGCTCCTTCACGCTCGGGATCTGCTCGGGCTGCATCATCTCCATCGCGTCATAGCCGATCTGCCTCGCCGCCGACATCACTTCCTCGGGCGAGTAACTGCTCGAGTTGACGAACGACCACCAGACGAGCGCCTGCTTCATCTCAACGCCCTCCTTCGCTCCGGCTATCAACCATCCGGCGGAGCGGCCCTCAGGCCCTCGCCACGCCGGCGAACGACAGAATGTCGGGCAGCATCCTGCTACGCCCCTGCGCCATGATGTGCAGCCCCTGGCAGTGCTCAAGCGCCGAGGCACCGATCTGTCCGGCGATCTGAGCCGCGACCTTCGGCCTGTCGGATACCTCAGCCTCGTTGAGAAGCTGGATGACCCACGTCGGGACGTTCACGCCCGGGATGCGCGCGTTCATGAAACGCGCCGCCTGCGGAGAGGTCACCGGGATGATCCCGGCGAGCACCGGAACGCCCTGCAGGTCCGCCCGCTCCATGAAGCGCGCGAAGGCGGCCGGGTCGAAGATCGCCTGCGTCTGTATGAACTCCGCGCCGGAGTCGATCTTCTTCCGCAGCTTGATAAGCTGCAGTTCGACATTGTCCGCCTCGGGAGCCACCACCGCCCCGAGGCAGAGGTCAAGCGGCGTGTCGAGGGCATTGCCTGCCAGGTCGTGCCCCTCGAGCATCTCTGCTGCCACGTGCAGCAGTTGCACTGAGTCAAGATCAAAGACCGGCTTCGCGTCCGGATGATCGCCCAGCACCATGTGATCGCCGGTCACGATCAGCGCGTTCTCCACGCCCAGTGCGTCCGCCGCCAGCAGGTCCGCCTGCAGCGCAATCCGGTTGCGATCGCGGCAGGTTGCCTGCCAGACCGGGACGATGCCCTCCTCAACCATCAGCCGCGCGAGTGCGATCGGGCTCATGCGCATGGCGGCACCCTGCCCGTCGGTCACATTGATCGCATCCACCAGTGCTGCCAGCTTCCGGGCCTCTCCCAGCGCCGCCGCCGGATCGCTCCCCTTCGGGGGCGCAACTTCCGCGGTGACTGCAAGCCCGCGCTCGCGCACGATCTCCGTGAGCTTCATCAGTCCTCGGCATCCTCGCCCGAGGTCGGCGCAAAACTGATCGGCGCCTGATAGACCGCCAGCACATCGAGCCTCCCGGCCGCCTTCAGGCGGCGGTGGATCTGCTCCCAGACGCACGGGCGTTTCGGCAGCACCTCGCAGCGTCCGCCCTGTGCGCCGCCGCAGGGGCCGTTCACCATCTGCTTGGGGCAGAAGCTGTGCGGGCAGAGACCTCCCGCTGCACGAGCGATGCAGACTTCGCAGAAGTGACAGTCCTCGACTGCCACCTGATTGCCGCCGGTAAGCCCCCCGACTATTACCTGCGTGGCCATGATCACCGGCAGGCCAGTGGCCCGTGCCACCGCCGGTTCGCCCTGCGGGCAAGCGAGCAGCACAATAACGTCCGATCGCTCAAGCACCTCGGCGGCCGCGCTCTGAAGCCGTCGCGCCACCGTCAGGTTGCAGACGCCATCGCCCTCGGGTGGGCAGGCCCATCCGCTCACCTCAACGCCCTGTTCCCGCAGGGCCTCTGCCAGCTCAATGCACTCCGCCTCGCCACCGAAGTGCTCCACGGTGGCGCAGTCTCCGCAGCCGATCACACACACTCGCGCGCCTGCCGGGATGGCCTCGACGATGCGGCTGGTGGGACGCTGCACGGTGCGCTGCATCGACATCACAACACTCCGCTTCGATAGGCCTGGAGGTACTTTGCACACCACTCATCGCGGCCCGCCAGCGCCTCGGCCGCGTAGATGTCCGCCATGAGCTGCCGGTCCAGCGGGTCGATGATGGCCGCATCAAGCCCGCTGCGGATCGCCTGGCAGAGGAAGACTCGGTTGAGCAGCCCCCGCGCCGGCAGACCGTAGGAGACGTTGCTCACGCCGCACACGGTATGACACCCCGGCAGCGCGGACATGATCTCCGCGATGGCGTCCATGGTCACCCGTGCGCCGTCGGCGTCTACGCTAAGCGGTGTCACGATCGGGTCAATCAGGATGTCATCGCGCGCCACGCCGGCCCCCTCCAGCACCTCAACCAGACGCCGGGCGGCATCCACCCGCGCCTCGACGCCCTGCGGCACACCCTCGTCAGTCATCAGGAGCGCGACGACCCGTGCATGGCGGCCCGCGATGATCGGCAGAAAAACATCGAGTCTCCCCCGCTCCAGCGTCACCGAGTTGCAGATCGGTGGCTCCGTTCCCTGCCAGGCAGCAAGCCCCACACGCATGGCATCCGGGCTCGCGGTATCTATGCAGACAGGGGCATCAACCGCCGCGCTCACGACTCCAACGAGCCACGCCATCTGCTCGACTTCGGCCTCGCCTACCGTGCCGACGTTGCAGTCGAGGTAGTTCGCACCGGCCTCGGTCTGCCGAATCGCCAGTTCGGCGATTGCGGCCTCATCGCGCGCGACTATCGCTCGGCGCACGGCCTCACGAGTTCCGTTGATCAGCTCTCCGATGATGATCATGTCTGATTCGCCTTCTCGAGACCACGCACGAGCGCGGTCAGCATCCGGCACAGCGGGGCCTCCAGCCCGCGCTCCTCCGCGCGCCGCGCAATCTCACCGTTGATGTAGTCAATCTCCGTTCGCCGACTGGCCGCGATGTCCTGCAGCATCGAGGAGCGGTTCTCCGCCGTCTGCACACAGATGGCCTCGACGATGCTGACGATCCCCTCGTTGACGAAGATGCCAAGGCGTCGCGCGATCGCAGTGGCCTCCCTGGTGACGGCGCGCAGCATAGCCCGCAACTCGGGCACCTCCACAAGCTGCCCGTTAGGTAGCCCCGTCAGCGCCGTCAGCGGGTTGATGGCGGCGTTCACGATGGCCTTGGCCCACAGCGCCTCATCCACCGACGCCACGGGTTCGCAGGAGATGCCGCCGCGCTCCAGCAGCCCGGCGGCATCACGCAGCCGCCGCTGGTTGCCCGTGGGTGAGCCGATCTGCACGAGCCCGCGCCCCGCCTCGCGCACGTGCCCCTCGCCCAGCAGCGTGGCGCCGGTGGTGCTCGCACCGGCCAGCACTCGGGCGGGCGCGACGATGTCGCTGATGCGCTCGCAGTTGCCCAGACCGTTCTGCAGCGTCAGCACGGTCGCCTTCTCTCCTAACGCCGGCAGCGCATGCGTGACGGCGTCGCCGGTGTCGTACGCCTTCACGAACAGCATCGCCAGATGCGCCGGCGCGAACTTCGCGGCATCGGCGCTGCATCTCACCTGCACCGTGGAAGTGCCTTCCGCCATCTCCGCGGTAATGCCACGCTCGGAGAGCCGCGCAGCCCGATCAGCGTCGTGATCGAGCAGGCCGACCCTGAAGCCCGCCGTAGCGAGACGCGCAGCGTGCAGGCAGCCCATCGCGCCGGGTCCGATCACGAGGACATCCACGCCATCGCTCAAGTCTCCTCACCCTCGGGACCATGCGCCTTGAAGCCTCGCAGACCGCCCTCGCCCTGCTGCTCCCAGCGCTGCAGTTCGGCGATCTCCGCCAGCGTGCGCCCCGAGTCGATCTCGCCCTTCTCCCGCTGCTCGCGCTCGAACACCGACTGCGCGCGGTTGGCGATGGCGACGGCCTGGTCGCCCGGGACTACGATCACGCCATCGTCGTCGGCGATGATCCAATCGCCGGTGCGGATGGTGGTCTCGGCGATCTTCAGCGGCACGCCGATCATGCCCATGCCCTTGGGTTCGCCCGCCGATGGCGTTCGCGCCGAGCAGAACGCCGGGAAATCCAGTTCGCCAATCTCCCGCGAATCTCGAATCGCGCCGTGGATGACCACGCCGGCCAACTTGCGGGAGATGCAGCTCTTCGTGGCTTCCTCGCCCCATACCGCGGGGATCTCACCGCGCACATCAATCATCAGCACCGCCCCCTCCTCGGCGCGGTCAATGGCCTCTACCGGCTTCGCCCAGTCACCGGGGTAGGTCCAGACGGTGAGCGCGGGGCCCACCGCCTTCAGCCCCGGCTTGATCGGGTAGATGCCCGGAACGAGACCGCGCCGGTGCATGGCGTCGGAGATGTTCGCGGCCGAGCAGCGCGCAAAAATCTCGCGAAGCTGGTCCGCACCGCCGCGTTTGAACAGCTCGGACTCTACTGCCTCGCCGGTGCTGATCGCCCGAACTATGCGGCGCGCGGCTTCAGCAGCGTCAGGCGCTTTGATGATCGCGCCACCCACGATCACGATGTCCGCCCCGGCACGGACCGCCTCGGGCGCGGTCTCGGAGTTGATGCCACCGGCCACTGCCAGCCGGCATTCTACCGCCTTACGCACCTCCTCGATGACCGTCATCGGGGAGGCGCCGACCATCTGCTCATCAATGGCCGTGTGGATGCCCACGATTGCCGCGCCAAGCTCCTCGGCCCGCCGGGCTCTCTCCACCGGCCCCGGGCAGCCTATGAGGTCCACCTGCACGAGGGCATCGTAGTTGCGCGCCGCGTCAACGCACTCGGAGATCGTCTCGTCTGAGGCGGCGCCAAGGACCGTTATCACGTCGGCGCCCGCCTTGGCGGCGATCTCCACTTCCGTCCGGCCCGCGTCCATGATCTTCAGGTCCGCCACGATCGTGGCCTCGGGGAAGCGCTCCCTCAGCGCACGAACAACGGCCATGCCCTCGCTCTTGATCAGCGGCGTGCCCGCTTCGACCCATGTCGCTCCACCCTCAACCGCCTCCTCCGCCGCACGCAGCGCCTGCGCGAGATTGATGAAGTCCAGTGCTACCTGCAGAACCGGCCCCTCGGCCATTCGGACCGCTCCTCTCAGATGCTGTTGATGTCCACCATGTACACATTGCATGCCCCGCCCGCGTCGGAGCTGAACAGGCCCCGCCTGTCGTCGGGGCTGAAGATCGGATGCGGGTGCGAAATCTGCGTCGCCCAGGAGGTGTCATGCCGGCAGAGCCGCGCCACGACGCCGCGCCCGTGCTCATGCCGGATCAGGGACATGAAGGCCCCGCCGTCGCGGTCGTCGGGCGAGAGATGTGCTCGATCGCCGATGATCAGCGTATTGTCCGCGTTCGACTGGATGTGCCCCGGACGCGGGCCAGGCAGCAGGAACTGCCGCAGCCACGTGCCGTCGGGACGGATGAAGCAGTTGAAGTTCAGGCTCTCGCCCTCCGAGTCCACGATGACCTGAAAGCCTACCTCGCCCTCGCGCGTGAAGTATTCGTGGCAGCATGACTCCCTGAGGTGCTGGCGGAAGAGCGGCTGCGCCTCCCGTGCCCGTCGCTCGGTCAGATCAACCGTCCACATCCGCTGCTGCACGTTGCTCCCGCCCTCGTGGCAGAAGACGATCAGGTCGGGGCGCGTCGGATGGATACAGACGTGCGAGATCCATGCACGCTCACCCCACGCCGCCACGGCTTCGCCACTGTGAGTATCCACGCGCATGACCACGCACGCCGGATGCTGGTAGTAACGCTCGGCCATCGTCGAGTAGATACGGCCACTCTCGGTGCTGACTGCAAGCTGTTCGCGGTAGGCGAAGGCGACGTAGGCGCCGTCGGCGGTGCAGGTCGGCAGCGCCAGCCCGAAACCCTCCGGCACCCGGTAGAGCTCCTCAGCCGCCAATGTCTGCAGGTCCACCACCATCAGCGAGTTGCCGCGGAAGGCGAACAGCCGCCCCGCAGGATCGAGGCACGCGCTGGAGAAGGGCGTGTCCGACATATCCGTCACCTGCACCAGCTTCGCATCAGGGAGATCCAGCAGGAAGTACGCCCGCTGTCCCAGCCGGTCCGAGCTGATGATTAGCCGCTCGGCGCCGTCACCCACGAACGAGGTGGAGGTGAAGTAAAGGTGCGCGTTGTCACTTCCGTCGCCGGTCAGCCGCCGCACCAGTGCACCGGTGTCAGGGTCGCGGTGCTCCTCTACCCGGGCCTCGAAGACATCGCCGACGGCCATGCTTAGTCAGCCTCTCTCTTGCGCGTCTCGATGACTCCATCTTCTGTGACGATGACAGGCACCCGCTGGTCCCAGCTCTCGACCGGAACTTCACCAACGATCTGCAGCGAAAAAGCCACGGCGACTGCAGCGCCGGTCTCAACCAGATCGCTGCGCAGGTTCAGTATGTAGTCGAAGTAGCCGCCACCGTAGCCCAGCCGCCCGCCCTCGCGGTCAAATCCAAGCCCCGGCACGAGCACGAAGTCGGGATCATACACAGATCGCTCGGGACAGATGTCGCTGCGTGGCTCCTCGATGCCCTGCCAGCCCGGCTCAAGCTCGCGCGCCGGGTCGCAGACCTCGTGGAGCGCGAGGGCTTCCTCAGGCCCCTTGACTCGCGGGAGCAGCAGCCTCGCCCGCGAGCGGATCGTGTCCTCAATCAGCCGGTCCGTCAGCACCTCGCTGCCGAAGCTGCGGAACAACAGCCGGGTTCGCGCGCGCCTGTAGGCCGGCAGTGACATCACGTGCCGGACGATCGAGTCGCTAAGTCGCTCAAGCTCGCCATTCGCAAGGGCATCGCGTCGAAGGCGGAGCTGCCGCCGCAGTTCGGACTTGCATTGCGCGAGCTTCACGACGCGGCTCCCCAGCCGCGAACGATGGCGTCGCTCATCCGGGCGACCTGCACCATCTCCGGCACGTCATGAACGCGGATGACGTCGGCGCCGTTGGCGATGGCAATCGCACAGGTGGCGGCAGTGCCCATCACCCGCTGGTCGGCGGGGAGATCGAGCACCTGACCCATTGTTGATTTGCGCGAGGTGCCGATCAGCACGCCACAGCCTAGACTGCGCAACTCGCGCAGGCGTCTGAGCAGTTCGAGATTGTGCCGCGGCGTCTTACCGAAGCCGAAGCCCGGGTCAACAAGCAGCCTATCCCGCGGCAAGCCGGCCTCTTCAGCGGCCTCAACCTGCGCGGAAAGGAATCCGTAGATCTCTCCGATCAGGTCGTCGTAGACCGCCTCTTGCTCCATGGTCTCCGGCGTGCCCTTCATGTGCATGACGCATGCCGCGGCGCCGGATGCGCCGATCGCGTCGATCATTTCCGGATCCCGCAGGCCATTGACGTCGTTCACCAGTCCGGCGCCTGCGGCCGTCGCCAGCCGAGCCACTTCCGGCTTGTTCGTGTCGATGGAGATCACGGCGTCCGATTCGTCAGCGAGCAGTTCCACCACCGGCAGTACCCGCTCCAGCTCCTCATCCACGCTCACCGCCGCACTACCCGGGCGCGTGGACTGCCCACCGACGTCAACAATGTCACAGCCCGCCTCGATGAAGCTCAGAGCCTGCGCCAGCGCCGCGTCGGCGTCTCCACCGAGGCCATCGCCGGAGAATGAGTCCGGGGTCAGGTTGATAATGCCCATCACCAGCGTTTGCGCGCCGAGTTCCAGCGTACGGTCGCGGCACTTGAGCAGCCGGTTATCCAACTGCTCGAAGTGTCCAACTGCCGCCACTGCCTCCGCCGCCGCTTCCGCAACTCCATGCGGAAGCAGCGCCGCGCGTTCAACCAGCCGCTCGTATGTCGCGGCCGTGCCGAGCAACAGCACAGGTCGCGGCGAGGGGTCGAAATCAGCGACCGCGCGGTGTATCATACAGTCGCCGCCCAGCACGAGCATCTCCTGCCGCAGCAGCGCCGCCGCCGGTCCGGTGATCTCCTCAAGACGCACAGGTCGAAGCATGGCCGCGCGCGTGGCGTCGGTGTCTGGTGCGCCGACCGCGGCGATCTCCGCCTCCAGTGCGTGGGGATCACCTGTGGATATCACTCGCGCTGCGTGGCTCATCATGGCTCCGCGACACTCGAAACAGCGCCGCAACAGCCTCCTGCGGCGTCGGGGCGATTATACCCCCTGTCGCGCCCACGCGCAACCGCGCAGAGGTGCGTGCCCGCGGCGTGCCGAAGTGGGCGCCGCCGGGCCATGACGCTGTTGAATGGAGCATCAGAATGGACGCCGATCTGCTTAGATCATTCTGGGAAGAAGTGAAGGCCGAACTTGCCGCCATGCCGATGAATGCCGAGGTGGAGCCGCCGGAACCGGACGTGCGCCCGCTCATCCGCACTGAACGCATCACGCTCACGAGCATCGGCGGCGTGCGCTTACGCGCCTTTCTGACGCTGCCGGGCGTGCCTGAGGATGAGCTTCCGGTTCCCGCTGTGTTGTTCACACCTGGCTACGGGGGCGACACCTCGCATAAGGTCTTCGAAGGGCTCTGCTACGACAAGCGGATAGCGCTGCTGACGATCTACCCCCGCGGGCAGGGCCCCAGCAAGGAACTCTGGCAGGTGCCGGAGGGGATGACGAAGCTCACGATGGGGCTGGATGACCCGGCGCAGCATTACTACCGCAGCGGCTACGCCGATTGCCTGCGCGGAATTGACTATCTCTGCTCGCGGCCGGAGATTGATGCCGGGCGCATCGGTGTCATCGGCATGAGCCAGGGCGGCGGTCTCACGCTTGCGACGGCGGCGCTGGATGACCGCGTCAGGTGCGCGGTCGCGCACGAGCCATTCCTGTGCAACTATCCGGTGGCGCTGGAGACGGCGACGACGGGGCCCTACCTCGAGGTCAATAACTACTTCGAGCAGAACCCGCAGATGCGTAAGCGCGGCCTCGAGACACTGGCATGGTTCGATCCGCTGAATCTCGCTCAGTTCATCACGTGCCCGACCTTTGTCTCCATCGGCCTCGCGGACACCACCTGCCCGCCGGAGACGATCCGCCCGGTCTTCGACCGCATCCAGCCCTTCAAGGGCCTGATCGAACTTCCGGAGGCAGGACACTCATGGAACTACATCTACCGCGACTTCGACGACCTGTGGCTGCGCCGCTTCCTCTGATCAGGGCTGCTCCAGGCAATAGAGGCGACCGTCGCTCGCGCCGATGTAGACACGCCCGTCGCTGATCGCGGGCGATGAGAATATCTTCGGCGCGAGCGACTCCGCGTCAACGATCTCGCCGCTCTCGGCAGCGAGCAGGTAGAGCCGGCCGTCGTGGCAACCGAAGCACAGGTTGGCGCCAACAAGCGCCATCGAAGAGTCCACGACGCCGGGCAGCACACGGTCCCAGAGGGCCGATCCGTCCGCGAGCGATGCTGCCCGCGCCGTCGTCTTCGAGACGTAGCCCTCGACGGTCACGAAGTAGACGCGCCCGTCATGCACCAGTGGCGCCGAAAGCACCGAATAGGCCTCCTCGATCGCCCACAGCCGCTCGCCCGTCTGCAGGCGGAGCGCGATGAGGTACTCGAGTTTGGGGGGGCGCAGCGCGCTCGGCCCCATCACCCCGAACACCGCGACGTCTGTGCCGACTGCCGGGGCGGCGACCAGTTTCCCGCTGCCCTGATACTCCCACACCAGCGCTCCGTCACTGAGATTGAGCGCGCGCAGGTGTGCGTCATCGTCACCGTACAGCACCAGCCCTTCGGCTACTGTGGGCGAGGCCTGGATCGCCGCCCCGGCGCCGGTGCGCCAGAGCAGTGAACCGTCGCTGAGCGAAAGCGCGTAGAGGCGGCCGTCAATGCTACCGAAGACGACCCTGCCATCTACGACTGCGGGTGAGGAGATAACAGGCCCGCGGGTTCGGTAGCACCACCTCATTGCGCCGGTGCTCGCATCGAGCGCGTAGACGAAGCCATCCACTGAGCCAAAGATGCAGATGCCGTCCACCACCGAGGGCGATGAGACAACCGCACCGTTGGTCTCGAAACGCCAGATGATCGCCCCATCTGTCGGGGAGATCGCGGTCATGTGTCCGAGGGAGTTCCCCACGTATACGCGGCCGCCGACCACAGCGGGCGAGCTGTCCACGCTGCCGCCGAGTTCCGCTGCCCAGACTACCGCGAGGTCGCTCAGCTCTACCCCGGGGGCGCCGCCGCTCCGCGCGGCGTCGGCACGGAACATCGGCCAGTCGGCGAGCGCGTCGGTCGTCACGGAGAACACGCCTGTGACGAGCAGCATGGATACGACGATGGCGGACAGGTGCCTGTCGCGTAGGATCGCTATCACCTTACTCGGCCCTCTGTGACGGCAGCGCCGCCCCGATCGAGGCGGCGCTGCCAGTGGTGGCGTAACTTGCCAGTGTCCGCCTAGCCCGCGGGCATGGGCGGGGTGGGCGGCGTATCCACATCATCCACGAGCACAATGGGTGCGGAGAGCGTGGTGATCTGGCTTCCCTGGACCTGAACGGTTAGCGGGACACCGGGAGGCACCGCGAGTTCGCGGTCCGGGTCGGCCGTAATCGCCAGGGTATGGGTGCCCACGGGCACTCCCCTGAGTACGAAGCTGCCGTCGCTGGCCGTCGTGGTACTGACGCCGCCTGCGGAGACGTGGATGCCGCCGAGCGCGCCGCCCGTTGCGGCGTACAGGATCGTGCCGGAGATCTGCCCGGTAGCCGCCGAGGTCCCACCGCCGCCACCGCCACAGCCTGTGATTAGCAAGGCCGCGACAACTGCAGCAGCGATCACTGCGGGGCATAGCCTGGTCCTGGTCATTGCCTCTGTCACCTCTTCAACTCATCAGTGCGCTCTCTATGCGTGTTTGCGGCCGGTCCCCGCTATCAGCGAGCGATCTGCGCCGGCCGGAGCACCTGTACGCGCTGGCCGTTGTCCGCGACCGCTTCCACCTTGATCAGGTATGCACCGTTGGGCA
The DNA here is from genome assembly GCA_012522765.1 of candidate division WS1 bacterium. GTDB lineage: Bacteria > Armatimonadota > Zipacnadia > Zipacnadales > UBA5352 > UBA5352. The sequence continues at coordinate 16,700 of JAAYJW010000177.1, forward strand.
CCAGAGTGCCGTCGGTGCTCCTCATGTCCCACATCAGATCGGACCGACCGGCGGACAGTGCGCGCGCCTCGACGATCTGCCGCACACTGCGTCCGGCGATATTCAGCACTTCGACGTTGACGTTACACGCCGCGCTGACGTCCACGGCGATGGTCACGCCGGCGCTGCCGGACTGCACGGATGCGCTGCGGATCGTCAGGTTGTCCGCTCCGCGCGGCGCCACCTCGAGTTCGAAGTGCCGCAGCGCCCCCTCGCTGCCGCTGGTGAAGCTGTAGGACGGCAGCGTCCGGGCATACATCCGCTTGCCCGTGTCGAGGTCGGTGAGGTAGACCGCCATGTCGTTCGGCACACCGCTGAGGTCGGGCAGCGTCAGCTCGACCGTGGTGTTGGCCATGTCGGTCTGGACGGCAAAGGGCCAGACCGATGCGCCGGCATCCTGCGGGCGCACATCGTGCGCCAGGCGCTCACCGGCGTCGCCCGTGAAGTAGACGTCCACTGAGTTCGGCATCATCGGCGGGTTCTCGACCCGGAAGCCGCGCGCGGCCTCGCCACTGCCGATGCCCGCAACAGTCGTCAGGTCAGCCCTGTCGCCGGCCCTCGCCACGATCTGGATGAGCCAGCCATCGGCGGGCGGATCGGCCTGCGCCGCGGCCCCGGAGAGCAGCGAGGCGGCCGAGACCGTGCCTACGGACTGAATGCTGAGAGTACCCGCGGCTCCAGTGGCCTTGAACCACGCGCCCTCCCAGGCCTCCATGTAGGTGCGTGCGGAGTTGAATGCCTGGCTGGCCGAGATGAGGCGATAGCTGCCCGCATCGGTATCCCAGACGAAGGCGAACGGCCTGATCTGGGTCGCACCGGCACCGGCGATGTTCGCCATCGGCAGCGCCATCTCATACATGTTACCGACCTGGTTCCAGCCAGTGGCTACTCCGACGCTGAAGTTGCTCGTGCTGCTGATCGCATCACCAGGCACCCGAACGTTGGTCGCCCTCGGGAAGTTCACGAAGAAGGCGGCCCCGGGCCGCACCTGCAGTTCGAGGTGGTCCGGCGCATTGCTGCCCATCACGTATGCCTGCGGTGTGGCCTGAGCATTCCAGCGCCCCACTGCGTCGGTCTGGAAGATGTCCACCGCCCGGTCGCGTCCGCGCGGCGGGGCAGCAGGCACCGAGACCATCCGCAGGCCCGCTCCGAAGCTGTGCGCGAACTCGGTGTAGGCGGTGAAGTTGTTCCCGGTTGTATCCGGCGGCACCGTCACCTCGCGCGTCTCGGGATCGAAGGCCAGACCGGACTTGGTCGGCGTCAGCGTCACGGTGGACGCCGGGACACCACTTACCGTGAACTGGCCGGCCTCGTTGGTGATCGCCGATCGGGTTCCATCGCTGACCGTGACGCCCGCGAGGCGGTTGCCACTGTTGTCGCTGATGGTGCCCGAGATCGAGTAGGTTACCGCCGTAGCGGTGAAGTTGACGCCCGGAAGGTCGGCACTCTCCACGCTGGCCGTGCGGGTCTGCGGCGTGTAGGTGCAGTCCTCGAAGCCGTCGCCATTGCGGTCGAGCGCGCACTGGACGGTGTAGACGCCGTTCGGCAGTCCGGTGATCTCGTAGAGCCCGTCGGCGTCGGTCGTGACGTCTGTGCCCGTTCCGGCGCTCACGCGAACGCCCTCAAGACCCACGCCGGCGAGCGTTACGCGACCGCTGACGGAGTAAGTCATCAGGCTGCCGGTGAAGTCTATGTCGCTCGCGTCCGGGCCGACAGTGACATCCCGCGACACCGGATCGAAGACGTGCTCCGCCTTGGTCGGCGTTACGGTGTAGTCTCCGGCAGTCAGCCCCTGGAGGCGATAGGCGCCGTTACCGTCGGTGGTGGCGGAAACGGTACCCGCACCGACCTGTATCCCTGGCATGGCGTTTCCGTCCCCGTCCGTGATCGTGCCACGGATCTCGAAGGTCGGCTCCGCCATGGTTGTAAAGGTCCAGTCGGCTGCTACGTCGTTGCCGACGTTGTCGGAGAACTCGACGTGGACCTGGTGCAGGGTGCCGTAGCTGAGCGGAGCCTCTGGCTGGTAGGTCGCTATGACCTGCGGGAGGCGTGCTCCGTCGGGCACTGGATCGAAGGTCAGATGTTCGCTCACGTCGTCGCCGTTCACCGTCATGACAACGCTGTCGGTATCCACACCGGCGGCGCCATCACGCAGCCGAACGGAGATCGCGGTATCGATCGCGACATCGGTTGACCCGTCCGCCGGATTGAACTGATCGGCGATCGGGTCCACGTCGTCTACCGGCGCATCCTCCTGCGCTGTGAACGTTGCCATCGCATTCCCGTGGACGTCAGAAGCGTCAACCGCGAAGTCCACCTGGCGGTTGTAGCCCCAGCCATCCGAGGGGGCATAACTAACCGGGACCCGTGTGATGTCGCTGGCATCCCACGTCGCGTCCGCCGCGACATCCACTCCGTCCACCACGAGGCTGAATGTTGTCATGTCAACCCCGGAGTTATCGGTGAGTTCGAAGGATACTGAACCGCCGGCGGCGTCGAACTGCCAGTTCTCCAGTGCCGGTGGCTCGGTGTCCAGAGTAGTCATGGACTTAGCCGCCACGACCGCGTTCTCGTTGGGCACTTCGTCTGCGACCGATACGGCGAAGAAGTAGTCCTCGCCGACTGTAAGGCCGGTCGCCTCGAACATCTGCGTGCCCGCCGGCACTGTCCCGATGTGCGTGGCGGCAGCGGTATCGCTGAAGTTCGTGCTGCTCTGCCAGACGTGATACTCCGCCACGTCGGGCTGGTTATGATCCTGAACGGCCGCGTCGTAGGCCTGCCAGTCGATGGTCGCCGATATGCCCTCGCTGCCGCAGGTCAGGGTCAGTTCACTGCCTGCCACCGGTCGTGGGGCGATGGTGTCGGTAACATCGGCGTATGCACTCACCGGACTGCCACCCGCGGGGATCTCGTCCGGATCAGCCCACGTCGCGGCGATCTGGCGGCCCGCCGGACCGGAGATAACGTTCAGTTGACCGTCACCGTTTGCTCCCGCTGCGCCGAGCATGTCCACGTAACCGCGGAAGAGGGCGGTGTCGGGGCCGGTCTCGGTCAGTTGCACTGACTCGGAGTCGCCGCCCGGCACGGACACAGTCACTATCAATGTCTCGGCGACCGCGGGATTGAGGTTCTCATCAGCATCGGTTACCTCGACGTAGACTGTGTCGCCTTCCTCGAAGGCGTCTGCGTCGGCCCAGGCGTCATCGGTGATCCTGATGGAGCCGCGGACATGCACCACCGGTCCCACGATGGCATCGGGCAGAGCCGGATGGCGGTTCGTGGTGCCGGCGACGTAGTAGTAGTGTTCGTAGCCACCCAGACCCAGCGCCGGATGGTCGCCACGGACGCTGGCGAGGTAGGTGACGCCATCGCTGTAAGCATCGGTGTCGTTCGGGTCACGCTGCATGACCAGGTCTATGGAGTTTGAGCCGACGTGGACCATGATGTCGCCGATTGGCGGGTCATCGTCCGCATCGGTGTATACCACGCTGAGCTCGAAGGTCGTGTTCAGGTAGCCAAGTACCGGCGTGACGGTGCCATTAGAGAGCACCGGCGCCTGATTGTTGGTGTCGATGGCGAAGAACTGCACCAGTGACCACGGTGAGCGCGCGCCCTCGTCGTCCACGGTGCGCACTCGCCAGTACCAGGTCGTCAGGTCGGCCAGGTCCTCGTCCGGTATCAGTTGCGTCTGGCCCGGCGTCGTGGTGCTGTACTGGTAGCTGACCGTGCCGAAGCCCGGGTCAGTGGTCAGTTCTACGACGTAGGTCAGCGTGGCGGGAGTATCCGTCCGGCGGCAGGCGGCAGACGGGTTGTCCGGATCGGTCCCGGCGTTCCACGTCAGCGGCGGCCGCTGAAGCTCGGTGACCTCGCCGTTGTTCGGCCTGAGGCCCGCCGCAGGTGCCAACGGGGCCTCGTTCTCCCGATTGACCCAGAAGAACTGACTGGCAGACCAGTCGGATGTCGCGCCCTCATCGTCAACCGTACGCACCCGGTACCAATATTGCAGGTTCTCGGTGAGGTCGAGGCTTAGTATGACCTGACAGACACCGTCCGCCGTCGTGGCCGCGGGATGTGCGCCGGCCTCGAAGACATTGGCATCGGACCAGTCATCATTGTCGTCCAACTGCACTTCGTAGTGCAGCGTGGCGATGGTATCGGACGGGTCCGGGTCGGAGCCGTCGCTCCAGCTCAGCGTCGGCCTGAGCGAGAAGACGGGATTCCCCTGGCTGGGCACAAAGCCGTCTACCGGAGCCGCCGGCGCGTTGTTGCCGGCGACCACAAAGTCTTGCACCGGCGACCACGGCGAGAGCGATCCGCCGTTATCGCGGCTACGCACACGCCAGAACCACTGGTCTCTGGTCAGAGCGGATGCCACCGTCACTGACGGCTGCCCGACAATGCTTTCGAACGAGTATGCCGGGTCGGCGAAGGTAGCGTCGGTGTTGAGTTCGACGATGTAGGTCAGGTTGGTCTCATCGTCGCTGGGATCAGGATCGTCCGCCGGGTCCCAAAGCAGCGTCGGACGCTGCAGTGAAGTCGAGACACCTTCAGCCGGACTGAAACCGGATGCCGGCGCCGTCGGCGGATCGTTCACCTGGTTGACGTAGAAGTCCTGAACCGCGGACCACACCGAGGTGAGGCCCTGAGCATCCACCGTGCGCACGCGCCACCAGTGCTGCGCGTTCTCGGTAAGATCCATGGGCAGCGTGATTGCAGTCACACCGTCTGCGGTCTCGGACGCGGGCATTGTGAAGATGTTCGCGTCCGACCAGTCATCGTTATCGTCAAGCTGCACCTGGTAGTGCAGCACGTCGATGGTGTCGTTCGGGTCCGGATCGCTGCCGTCATTCCACGAGAGCGTCGGGCGGCTGTTCCCGACCTCGATGCTACCGGTTGGCACGAAGCCGTCGGTTGGCGGATTCGGCGGCATGTTGTCGGTGACCCGGAAGTTCAGCGGATTCGCGAGGCCGAGCTGCTCCTCAGTCCACTGGGAGGTGTCTCCATCATCGTCAACAGTCCGCACGCGCCAGTAGTAGGTCGTCCCGATCCCCAGCGATGTGACAACCTGGAACTCGGTCTGCCCCACGGGCGTGCGGATATCGACGATTGGGCTCGAGAAGTTGCTGTTGTCATCGAGCTGGACGTCGTAGGCCAGTGTGTTCGGCGTGTCCAGCGGATCTGGATCGGTGCCCTCCGGCCACTGCAGCAGCGGTGTCTGATCTGTCGTGTAGGAGGCGTTGGCAGGCACGTACTCCGCAGCCGGCACGGGAGCATTCGGCGCGTGGTTGAGCTTTATCAGGAACATCTGCTCCTGGCTCGGCGCCGACTCTGCCGCATCGTCATCTATGGTGATGATGCGGTAGTACCACGTGCCTTCGGGCAAGGCCGCCATCGGTGTCGCGTTGGTGGCGCCTGCAGCGGTGGTTCGAGTGTACGCGCCCTGCGGCACGAAACCGAGCGGGTCGGCGCTGCCTGTCGTGCTGAACTCGACCCGGTATGTAAGCGTGCCCGCGGTGTCGGTCGCGTTCGGATCGGTTGCGGCGGTCCAGCGTATGGTCGGGATCCGCGTGTCCAAAACAGTCACCGGATCGGTGGTCGCCGGGACGAAGCCGGAGGTCACCGCGTTCGGCGCGTCGTTGACATTCGGTCCCTGGAACTCAGTGTTCGGCGGCAGTGCCGGATCGTAAAGCAGCGTCGGCGCCTGCGCGATGCCATCGGTGGCGGAGAAGTAGAAGCTGTGGTCGCCATCACCGATTTCCACGCCCGTCACCACGGCTTCGAAGACCGCGCCGGCCGTGTAGTCGAACGGCGCGACGCCCTGCTCCTGCATGGTGAACGTGATAGGCGTTCCCGGTCCGGGCGTCTGCGGTGTCACGATGACCACGATGGTGGCCGGTGCGTGAGCATCGAGATCGCTGTAGGTGACCTCGAACCGGAAGGAGTCGTTCTCGCCGATCGAGCCTGGAACTACCTCCTGCACGGAGCCGTTGGACAGCTCCGGTGCCCGATTGATGCGGAAGCTCGGCGCGGGATCGGCAACGCCACCGGCGTGGCTCGGATCGGCCGAGACTGCACCCTCGATGTCCTCCGTGAAGACACGCCAGTACCACGTGACGCCCCGCGTCAGGTCGCTCGGCACAGCAGCCTGAGTGGTGCCGTAGGCCGTGGTTATCTCGTGCGGAATGGTGCTAAAGTCGGCGTTGGTGCTCAGTTGCACGGTGTAGCGCAACTGATCCGCGAAGTAGTCCGGATCGTGACGATGGTCCGGATCCTGGGCGGCGTCCCACATGAGCGGATCGACGCCGGCAGTGCCGGGTGCGTCCGGTACCCATACGTCTGTGGCTCCGCCCTCCGGCTCCGGCAGGAAGCCACTCGCGGGCGCCCATGGGGCCTCGTTCTGCGTGTTGAGCCAGAACGTCTGCGTCGCCGACCAGTCGGAGGCGAGACCGCCGTCATCGAGTGTTCGGACACGCCAGTGGTACTGGAGGTCCATGTCACCTACGACGTCCGGCCCGAGCTCGGCACTGGCGACCGTCATGATGACCTGAGGAGCGCCGGGCAGACTGATCCGGTCTGCAGCGTCGATCAGGTTGGTGCCGTCGCTCCAGTCGTTGTTCGTGTCAAGCTGCACTTCATAGCGGAGGGTCTCCACGGTATCGGTCTCGTCCGGATCGCTCGCCGCGTTGAAGCTGAAGGTCGGCCGGCGCGTCTGGGCCTCGCCAAGGTTGACGTCGATCGCGGGCGAGAAGCCGGACGCCGGTGGAAGCGGCTTCCGGTTGCCGAGGGTGGTGAAGGTCAGTGCGAACCCCGGCCCGGCCGGATCATCGGTCGGCTGGGCGCTTGTCGCCGCCGAAAGGGCACCGTCGTCATCGCGGGCGGTCACTCGCCAGTAGTAAGTTACACCGGCGCTCAATGCACCACCGGGGACCGTTGCGGTCCTGGTGCCGGCAGTCAACCAACCGCTGTCGAACTCGGTGGCGTTGAAGCTGGCGTTATCGTCCACCTCGACGCGGTACTGCAATGTTCCGGCGGCGTCGTCCACGTCATCAGCGGCGGGCCATGTCAACTCCGGGGTGAGCGTCGTGACGCTGCTGCCGGTGGGCGGCGTGAAGTCGCCTATGACGGCAGTCGTCCACGTCGGCGGCTGATTGATGCGGAAGTGCGTGACGGCGGTGAATGTGGTCCCGCCGGCGGTATTCCACTCGCCCGTGAGCGGCGGTGTGCCGTCATCGATCGCGCGCACCCGCCAGTACCAGTGGCCGGAAGCAAGTGTCGTCGGCCACTCGATTGTCGTCTCATTCTGCAGCGTCTGGCGAGTCTGAACTCCCACTCCGAACTCGGGATCCTGCGTCAACTCGATCTCGTAGGCGAGCAGGTCCGGGGTATCAGACGCGTTCGGATCGCTCGCGGGAAGCCACTGCAACAGCGGCGTCGTATCAGTGATCAGCATACCGTTGATCACATTGTCCACGAGCGAGGCGTCATCGAAGTCCGCGTCGGCAAGCGCGCCTGGCGGATCGTTGATCTCCGGGCCGGGCAGGAAGGCCCCGGCGGTCAGCGGGTGGCGTGTGTCAGCGTGAGCTGCCTCGCCGTCGTTGGCGGTGAAGTAGAACTCGTGGGCGCCATCGCCGATGGGATTGACACCGACACCATGCGCCTCCACGAAGTAAGTCTCACCGTTTGTGTAGTCGCC
>JAAYJW010000178.1 GCA_012522765.1 candidate division WS1 bacterium
CGCGAGGGCGTCAAGCTGATCGAGGTAGCGCGGGATGATCTCATCGCGCGCCTGCAGCCGCCCGGCGATCTCCCCACGCAGGCCATCGGGAGACACCTCATCGCCCAGAGCGATCAGATGAAGCCCCGGCTGCGCCGGGTCATCCACCAGCGACAGCTCAGTCACGCTCGCGTGGTCAACAAGTCGCCTGCCGCCGATGATGACATCCACCACGCCACCCTCCTGCCGCACTACCTCCGCGCCGCAGAGGTCGGCAAGCTGGTTGATGATGCCATTGCGGCGCGTCTCAAGATCGTTCCGTCCCGAGAGCGATCCTGTGCCGGGCAGCTTCGCGTTAATCTCCGCGACCTCGCGCGCGAGCATGTTGACGCGATCCACGAGAGCGTTCAGCCGCTGGTCAACCTCCCGCCGCAGGCCGGCAAGCGCCTCCCAGCGATCGGAGATGCTCTCGGCGGCGAGATGCGAGCGCTCGAGCACCTGCTGCCGCGCAGCGGTGCTCGATGGCTGCAGGCCGAGGTCGCCCCAGGCGTCGAACATCTCCTCGATCCGCTGCGCGAGTCCACCCGAAGTTACGTCGGTGAAGATCTGCTCGACCTGCACCAGGGTGTTGCGCAGGCCGCTGTCTCTGCCGAGCAGGCCGCTCTCGTGGCGTATCTGCGTCGCCAGCAACTCATCGCGCAGCAGGTTGATGGCAACAAGCTCCGCGCCACCGCCCGCGTCATTTCGCGTGACGCCCGGGATTGCGGCGATCACCGGGCGCTGGCGCACGTAACCGGGCGTCTCAGCATTCGCGACGTTGTGACCGATGACCTCAAGCGCCGACCGTTGCGTGTGCAGCGCCGTGTTTGCGATCGTGATCATGCGTAATGACATGATGCCCCTCCTCAGGCTGAGCGCGACATGGACGCTCCGGGCGCATGTGAGGCATAGCCGGGTTCGATGCTCATACCGACGACTGACAGCATCGCGCCGACATGAGCCAGGCGGTCGGCGATCAGTTCGTGATTCAGTTGCGCCAGGCGCAGCAGGCGTGTCTCCGTGCTGCGGAGGCGCCGGAGCAGCTCACCATGCCGCACGTGGTGCTCACCGTCGGCTCGGAGAGCCGTCACTCGCGTCTCGATCAGCAGGCCGAAGTGCTCGAACTGCTGCTCGATCGAAGCGGTCAGTTCATCCACCAGGTCGAGATCGCGCGCCAGCAGAGCCTGTCGCTGCTGCTCCAGCGACTCAAGCAGTCGTCCGGCGCTGTCAAGTTCTGCTTCGAGGACGGATTTCATCGGGTCATCTGTCATGTCATGTCTCCTCATTGAGCGGCGTCCGCTACGGTCGCCCGCTTGTGATCGAGTCGATCATCGCCCTGGCAATCGTTTCGCCGCTATCATCTGCGCCACCGCCGGCAAGCTGCTCGCGCGCGCGCTCAACCACCGGTTCTCTCACCTGCGGCTCCGCTTCGAGCGCCGCCTGCGCCAGCGCCATCAGCCTGGCGTGGGAGGAGACACTGACCTCGTCGGGAGCCGCCTCCTGCCGCGCCCCGACTCCGTGAGCTCGTCGCGCCGCGATCGCGCTTTCTACGCTGGACCTGCCTGGATGCAAACCGCTCGCGTCAATGCGCATCTGACGTCACCTCCGTCTCAACGGACTTGTCCGACGGTGTGCTCTCGCTGACTGCCAGAGCATCCGGACGTTCATGCATGGATAGATCGCGGAACAGCATCTCCGCCAGGCCCAGTGAGCCGCTGCGGCCCATCTCCTCGGCCAGCGCCCGGTCGCGTTGAGCATGGAAGATCCCCTCGGCCGGTGAGCCGCCCAGCGCACCGCCGTCCCACGTCGGACGGCTCATCGCGCTCATCAGTTGATTGATGAAGAGTCCTTCCACCTCGCGGCAGGCCTTCATCAGCCGCTCTCCGGCCTTCTCTGCCGAAGAATGCCGAAGCGTCTCCCCCGCCCTCCCGGCTATCCTCACTGGATCGTCACCTCCGCCTCAAGCGCCCCCGCGGCCTTCAGTGCCTGGAGGATCGCTATCAGGTCCCTTGGCTTCACGCCGAGGGCGTTGAGCGCGTCCACCAGTTCGTTCAACGAACCCTGCGGCGGGATTGCGATCACGCCCGTCCCGGTCTCACTCACATCAATCTCCTCGGCAGGGACCACCACCGTCTCACCCGAGCGACTGAGCGGCGGCGGCTGGGACACCTCCCACTGCGCGCGCACGCGGATGGTCAGGCTGCCGTGCGAGATCGCAACCGGCGCGATGCGAACCGCCTCGCCGATCACCACTGTGCCTGTGCGCTCGTTGATGACCACCCGCGCGGGGCTATCCGTTTCGACGGCGAGCTGCTCAAGGCGCGTAATGAAGGCGATCAGGTCCGGCTCGTCGCGGGGCACGTCTATCTGCACCATGGAGGCATTGACCGCGCGTGCGCAGCCCGATCCGGCCATCGTTTCCGCCGCCTCCGCAAGCCGGCATGCAGTCGTGTAGTCGGGGTTGTGCAGCACCAGGCAGATCTGCCGGTGATCCAGCACCCGGCTCTGCACCGGAGTGAGCACGGAAGCACCGCCGGGCACCCGCCCGACCACCGGATGATTGCGCTGGATGCTGTCGCGGCCGGCGGATGCATTGAAGCCGCCGATGCTCACCGGCCCCTGCGCCAGCGCGTAGACCTCCCCGTCGCCAGCGTGCAGCGGCGTGGCGAGCAGCGTTCCGCCCTGCAGGCTCGACGCATCGCCAATTGATGAGAGCAGCACGTCGAGCGCCATCCCGCGCTGGACGGCCGCCGGAAGGTCGGCTGTGACCATCACCGCCGCCACGTTCTTCACGCTCAGTTGCTCCGCGCCTACGGACACGTTGAAGCGCTCCAGCATGTTCGCCAGCGAGCGCGCGGTGAAGATCGAACGCGAGCTGTCTCCGCTACCATCGAGGCCCACCACCAGCCCGTAGCCCATCAGGGCGTGACTGGCGGTACCGCTGATGGTCGCGATGTCCTTCACGCGCGTCACCAGCGCCTCGCCTGCGCCAGCGCAGGAGAGCGTGATAGCGGCAGTAAGGATGATGATGAGCGTTTGCTTCATCTCTGCGGCTCCTCAGAACAGCCAGCCGAGGATGCGGGTGATGATCCCGACGCGCTTGCCCGGCCGGCCCGGCTCCGGCCCCTGGTATTCAATCGCCGCGTTTGCGACATGCTGAGACAACACAGTGTTGTCAGGCCGCACATCCTGCGGACGTACCTCTCCGGTGAGGCAGGTGCTCTGCATTTCATCATTGACGCGTACCGTGCGCTCGCCGGAGATGATCAGGTTGCCCTCGGGCGTGTAGCCGATCACCGTCACCGCCACCCGGGCGCTCAGGACGTTGCTGCGACGCGAGACGCCGCTGGCGGAGGCGTTCAGTTCGCCGGAGTAACCCATCAGCGGGATGAAGTCCAGCCAGCCCGCTCCCGGGCCGATCTCCGCGTCGGCGGAGCGCGCGTCGGATGAGGTGGCGCTGTGAGATGCACTCATCGCCTCGGAGATGACCACGAAGAGGATGTCGCCTGGCGCGCAGGCGCGATGATCGCCGTAGAGCGAACTGAAGAACGTGCCGTCCCCCGGCTCCGCGCAGCCGATGGTGCCCGCCAGCAGCAGCACACCTGTGATCGTCACAATCGCTCGCATCATGGCCTCACTCCCTGCAGATCAGCGCCTCAGCCTCCCGCACGATCCGTGCCACGACCGTCTCGCGCGTCTGCTCGACACGCAGCCTGGCCATCGCGCCGGTAGTTGCGTCCTCCAGCAGCACCGCCTCCGCGCCGATGACCACCGCCCCGCGGATGACCGTCAGGTGCAGCCTGCTGCCGCGTCGAACCGGGACTGCCCGCTGCTGCTGCTCGCCTGGCGCGATGTCTTCGGCTTCATCATCGGCGGAGGCAAGCGGAACCGCGGGCAGTGCCATCCGGTGCACCTCGACCTCATCCGGTCCGCGGAAGACGAGCGCCGAGCAGTCCACTCCAGCGCGCCGCAGCCGCATCTTCACGTAGCCGACGCTCACCCGGCGACTGTCGCCCGGCAGCGGTGCGGGCCCGAGGTCCACCTCAGCCAGCGCCTCGGGCACTTCGTCCGCGATCTCCGCGAGCATGATCTGCCGCCCCTCGACAGAGGCGCTCTCGCGCAACTCGATGCAATCGGTCGCCATCGCATGTGCGGCTGCAGTGAGCAGACAGAGCGCCGTGATGAAGCCGTGCCTCAACATGCTCGTCGCCTCAATCCGCTGCCCTACCGGCGGGTGTTGTTCGCGATCTCCAGCATCTGATCCGCGATGCGGATGGCCTGCGAGTTTGCCTCGTAGGCGCGCTGGGCGGTGATCATGTTGACCATCTCCTCGACCACCTTCACGTTCGACATCTCCAGCACGCCCTGGGAGATGCCGCCGAGGCCATCAAGGCCGGGAGCGCCGACGACCGCGTCGCCCGAGGCCGCCGTAGCGCCGAGCAGGCTGTGCCCGAGGTTGCGCAGTCCCGCCGGGTTGGCGAAGCGCGCAAGCTGCACCTGCCCGATGGTCTGCGGGTCACTCGAGCCTGCCACGGTGACCGAGACGGTGCCGTCACTGCCCACGGAGATGGCCGACGCATCGGCGGGCAGCACCAGCGGCGGCTCCAGCGGGAAGCCGTCGGCGGTGACCACGTTTCCTTCGCTGTCCATCTTGAAGGCGCCCGCGCGGGTGTAGGCGAGCGAACCGTTCGGCGTCAGCACCTGGAAGAAGCCGTTGCCCTCGATCACCATGTCGAGCGGGTTGCCGGTCTCCTGAAAGGTGCCCTGCGCGAAGAGCTTGCGCGTTGCCGCCGTGCGCGAACCGAGCCCCACCTGGATGCCGGTGGGGATCTGCACGCCCTCCGCGGCAGCCGACCCGGCCTCGCGCAGCGTCTCGTACATCAGGTCCTGGAACTCCACGCGCTGCTTCTTGTATCCGGTGGTGTTTACGTTCGCGAGGTTGTTCGCGATCGTGTCAACGTTCAGTTCCTGCGCGGTCATACCACTCGCCGCGGACCACAGTGCCCTCATCATCGTTCGTCACCTCACGGTAGTTACGCCAGTGCGCTCTCAATCAGCGTTCCGACTGTCTGATCGGTCTGGCGGAGCACGGTGGCGCTGGCCTCGTAGGCCCGGAAGCCGCCCATCATCTGCGCCATCTCCCGCACAACGCTCACATTCGCCTCTTCGACATATCCCTGCCGCACCCGCGGCTCGTCCATCATCAGCGGGCCGACGTTCGCGTTGAAGAGGCCATCCGGATCGCGCCGCAGTTGGCCGGCATCAAGCTGCGCGATGAACAGGTCGTCCACGTACTGCCCCCCGCTGAAGACCTGCCCACGCTCGGAGACGAGGAACTCCTCCCCCGGCAGTACGATCGGCCCCCGGCGCCCCATCACCTGGTGTCCGGCGGTCGTCAGCAGCCGCCCGTCGGGAGCAGGCTGGAGCGACCCCGCGCGGGTGTAGCGTAGTCCCCGCGCCGTCTGCAGCGCGAAGAGCCCATCGCCATCAATGGCAAGGTCGAAGACGCTACCGGTCTCATGCACCGGGCCGGGCGAGAGGTCCACTGAGGTAGCATCCGTGGCGGGCACCGCTCCCGCCTGGACCAGGGCATGACTGAATGCGGTGACGCCGATCGTCATCTCAGCGCGGCGAAAGCCGGGGGTACCGGCGTTGGCGAGGTTGTTCGCATTGACATCCTGCCTGCGCAGTTGCGTCCGCATACCAGCCGCCGCGGCGTGCAGTCCTCGCGTCACGTGAGCCGACCTCCCGGAAGCGAATGTCTCTGCTTGCGCGACCGTTAACGGCGGCGCGGCCGCAGACTTTAGCGCAAGTCTGCTCCCTCACACCCGGTGAGCGTGTCAGGCGACCGGAAGATTTGACAGCCACCGCGAAGAGGCATATACTTATGTCCAATCTCGCATCGATCCGACCCGCCGCTTCCCCGCGGCGGGTCATTGCATATTTCGACCGCGAACACTCTTATTTGAGTGTCTCTCCGAAGCAGTTGCAGCAACTACTTGCCTACTCCGGCGAACAGGACGGCGTTGCACTGATGCGTGTCACAAAAGGCGGGTTGCTTGCGGCCATCCTCGCGGCTCTGTCCGCCGGCGCAGTGATAGCCGCGGCATATTTTGCTATCTCTCACAATGTTGAACTGGCAGCCACACTCCGGCAGATGGATCGCGCCGCCGCAGGGGTAGTGACGCTGCTCATCATGTTGACGGCCGGGGGCCTGCTCGCCATCGCGTTTGATCGCGGAGAAAAGGCGGCGCGGCTGCTGCGCCACCCGTCCTCCGAGCAACCGGGAAGCGGGGCCTGAGATTGCTGGAGATCGCATCGGGGCTCACTGTCAACCTCTACCTGCTGACCGCGATGGGGGCCGCCGTCGGGCTTGTCGCCGGCTTTGCCGGCGTCGCCGGCGGCTATCTCCTCACGCCGATACTCATCGTGATGGGGCTGCCCGCGCCTCTGGCTGTTGGGACGGCCCTTGCATTGATCGCCGGGAACAACCTCATCGGCGTGCTGCGACATCGGGAACTTGGGCACATAGACCTGAAGATGGGGCTCATCACTGCCGCAGGCACGCTGCTCGGGACTGAAATCGGGATCCGATTGCTGCACCTGCTCGACGGATTCGGCGAACGCGCCGCGGACATCGCGGTGCTGGGCACGCTCCTGCTCACGCTCACCATCGTCAGCGTATCTATGCTGCGCGATGTCCTCGCCTCTACTGCGCTCCTCAACTGCGACGTCGAACTGGCAGCGGATGAGGACGAGATCAAGACCACCGCCTGCCGCTTTCTGCAGAGCCTCAGCGTCTTTCCGCACATCCGCTTCACCAAGTCGAAGCTTCGCATCTCGGGCTGGATAGTTCTCGGCCTCGGCATGTTCATCGGTATCCTCTCCGGCGTGCTGGGCGTCGGCGGGGGCTTCATGCTCTCACCGGCCCTGATGTACCTCGTAGGCCAGTCCTCGATGATGGCCGTGGGCACCAACCTGCTCGGGGTGCTGGTGGGCGTGACCTTCGGCTGCTTCCGGCACGCGATGCTGGGCAATGTGCAGATCGCCGTCGCCCTGACGATGCTGCTCGGTACCTCCGTCGGCACCTTCATCGGTGCACGAGGCACCGCCCACGTTCGCGGTCTTGCGGTGCGTTATGTACTCGCCACGTCGGTGGTCACGGCCCTGCTCGGGCCAGCGCTGAAGATGGTGCATTTCTTCATCGGTTCGGATACAATCAACCAGATGGCGAAGCTGGTGACAGTGGCACAGGTGTTCATACCGGTCGGACTCGTCATCCTGCTTCTCGTCTACATAGCAAGGCATCGGAGTGGCCGAGATGTGCCGCTGTGGGCGAGGCGCCTGATGCCCAACGGCCAGAACGGCACCGCCGGATAGATAACTGCCACACCCCAGGGGGGAGCCACGTTGACCCGAAATCCTCATGGTACCGCTCTTGCAGGCACGGGATCTCGCCGCATCACTGCATGCTGGAGCGGAGGACGCGCCATGGCTCGCAGCCACTTCTTTTTTGTTGCGCTGATACTTGCCAGTCTGATTGCGGGTGGCTGCGGTGGTGGAGGAGGCGGGGGAGCTACCCCACCAACGCCTCCTCCCCCACCGCCACCCGTTGAGATCGGCCGCGGGCCCGGTCCGGCGGCCGATGCCATCCCCGCCGAGCCAGCCATCAACACCATGGCCGCGCGCAACGCGCCGATGGCCTCGGCACCCGATGCCGCCCTCGTGCGCCCCGCCGTGCTGGACCGGATGGACTGCTTCGCTTCATCTCCTCCCGCCTCCACCGCCGAGCTGCAGGCGTTGCTGGATGATTTCACCGGCTGGGTGACCCAGCAGCCCAATGATGCCGCCGCGCAGGCGGGCCTCGCGACCGCGCTGCTGCTTGCGGGCGCATACAACGCGGGCATTGACGCCGGATACACGCCCGCTCAACTGCTGGGGCTGCTGGAGCCGGTGACGCAGATCGCATCGCTCAAGCACCGGGGCGGGCTCTTCGCGGCAGCCGAATCGTGGATGGCGCGCTACACGCTGCCCCGCCAGCTTGCTGCCATCTGCCAACTGACGCCTGCACAGGATTTCCCGAATCCGAGTGATCCGGACTTCTCCACGGCCGACCTGCAGATCGGGGTGCGCAGGTTCCTGCTGCCGATGATACCGCTGGCCCGCGCACGGCTGCAGGCGGTGGGGAACGGGGCCGCATCAGCCACCGCACCGCTCGTGCAGTTCGGCCCGGAGACGAACCGGCTGGTGGTCTACCGCGCCGAGGTCCACGCCCTGATCGGCATCTCGCGCCTGATCGAGGCGTGGCTGCTGCAGGCCTGCGCGTATCAGTTCAATGGCGGTGACTGGGACTGGAACGTGCAGATGCGCGCCCTCGACGATGACGGCGACGGCCTGCTGACGGTCGCGGAATACCTGCCGCCTGACCCGTTCCTCTGGCGGCATCAGTCCACGAACATGCGCGATGCGGGAGCGGAGATCGAGCGCGCTCTGACGGCGCTGATAGCGGGAGTGGACGCCACACGCGCAGGCTCGCTGCTGGAGCGGGCGCTGGGCGAGACAACGGCGGCCGCGGAGAAGGCGCGGCTGTCGGACCTGCTGGAGATGACGCGGGGGCAGTTGAGCGTCACGCTGCTCTACGCGGGCGGGACGACCTCCGCCGGCAGCCGCAGTGCGCAGATGAACCTTTCGCGTCTTTGGTCCGCGCCACCGGATGACATCAAGGACCTGATGCCCACGCTGGAGCTTGCCTCCGGAAGCGCCTGGCAGGCCCTGCCACGCGGGGCGAGTGACTTCCCCGACCCGACGCTCGGCGGGATATTCCCGCAGCCCGCGCCACTGATGGAGATCCTCAGCGGCGGCCCGGCATGGCTCGCGGTCTCCTACGGCGCTGTGGATGAACTGACGATCTTCGATCGGCGGTAGCGGAGGATGAGGCGCAGTCTGCTGATCGTGACGCTGGCACTGAGTCCGGCCGCCGCATGGGCCGGTGAGGCCAATCTGCTCTGGAATGCCGGCGCATTCTCAGCAGCGGCCGCAGGCACTTTCGCGCCGGCCGAACTGCTCGGGGAGGCTGACGTGCAGCGTCCGGCGTCGCTGGGAATGCTTGAGAAGCCACGGATCGGCCTCGAACTGCGCTCCTCTGTGCCCTTCACCATCCGCCGCGGAAACCGCTGGCTGATCGAACTGCGCCTCGATGAGCGCGAGGTGCAGGCGATCGTCCCACTCGGCCGGCGGGAGCAGTCACGCTGGCGCCTCGGCGTGAGCATGGCGGATACCTCCGCGTCCATCTTCCACCGCTACAAGTGGTTCAAGGACCACCTTGAGGCTGATGGCGACAGACAGACCTTCGCACTGTCATGGAGTGACGGCCCGTGGACGCTCGGCGCCACTCGCTTCACCGCCGATCTCACCGGCCGCGCCTGGGGCGCCAACATCGCGGACCTGCAGCACGTACGCCGCGGCAGTGAAGGCATCAGCTTTAGCGGCGATGCGTCAGGCACGGCGCTTGCCGCTCAGTTCGCAGATGGTTGCTGGGCGGCAGGCGTGCAGACCGACTGGGGCAAGCAGCGCCTCCTCCTGCCGGTCGCGGTCAGCGGAGACCTCTTCACCGGGCAGTTCGGGATGGAACAACGCTCAGTTGATACGTGGCTGGTGCTTGGCCCGGCAGAAGAGCGCTGGTTTGCCTATGTCCGCGACGAGCGGCTTGAGCCGCAGCCCGGTGCCATCGCGTCCGGCACAGCCATCCGGGGTCGAGCAACATTCGGCGGCTCATCAACTGCCATCGGTATCGGCCGCAGGAGCGCACGCGAGGGCAGGGTGACGCACCTGGAGTTCGGCTGGCTCCGGCAGGAGATGGCGCTCGATGGCTGGCTCGATCAGGGCGCTCTCGGCGGCGGCCTGAGCGGGCGCTACTCCGCACAGGTTGACGCCAGCGTCAGCGCCTTCGCGATTCGCTGGAGCGAACGGCGGCAGCATGGCCCGTGGCACCTGACGCTGGCCGCCTCGGGTATGCGCGCGGAGATTGACGCGGGCATGCACTACCTCGACAGCCCCGGAGCCTATCAGCCGCCCGAAGGTGAACTGAACCAGCGCCTGAGCGATGGCGGCGCATGGCTCGGCTCCATCGGCCTCGGTGTCGGCCGCGACTTCGATGGCTGCCGCGTGGATGCGATCTACACGCTCTACGGCGGCGACTTCAGCACACAGTGGGAGGACCTGCTTGCACCCGCGCAGGCGCCGCTGCCTCGGCCAGCGCCCGGAGAGACTGGCCCCTCCCCCACGCTTGACCTCGGCTGGAGCTTATCCCTGCGCGTCAGTCGCGAACTTTGATACTGCTGCACTGGGCCGGCCTCGTGCGGCCCCTCCCTATGCTGAATGGACTACTTCACCGGCCGCAACTCCACGCTCCGCAGGTCCAGCGCCGCGTCCCTCTTGATGCTCGGCGCGGTGATCTTGATCGTGTTCTCGCCCTTCTTCAGCCGCACGATCGCCGCGCGCCTGCGCTTGAACTGCCCCTGTGTCGAGGCGGTCTTGAGCACCTGCTGCTGGCCGCCCTCCACCTGCGTCCCGCCTCCGGTCGAGATCATCCCGTTCGGCATGATCTTCGGCGCTTCCTTGCCGTTGACGATCACCGCGACCTCGCTACCACCCTGTCCGACGGGCACGCGATGGTTCAGCCACACCTCATAGTCGCCGCGCTTCGGAGCCATGAAGGTCCACTCGATGCTGTCGGCGGTCTTCAGCCAGTTGCCCGCGTGGATGATGCCATCCTCGGACTCATAGCGGATGCGCATCCCGTGCGCGCCGTCGAGGAAGCCCATCACCGCCGGAAGCTGTATCGCGCCATCCTCATCCGGCCCGAGCACCAGCGGCTCGACCTGCGGCTCGCCGACAAGGTCCACCGCAAAGACGCTTGCGACCGGATGCAGCGGCCTCTCGGGCAGCGTGATGACGAGGTCGTCGCCTTCGCGCGCAAAGTCCAGCTTCGGGCGGCCCTTCTGCACTGCCGAGACGCGCTTGACCTCGTTCTGCAGGCCCGGCAGGCGGATAGTGCCGTCCGCGGGCCACTCGAAGACATGCACGTAGAGCCGCTCGCCCCTGGTGGTCACGCGGCCGTAGAACGGCAGCAGGTTGAAGGGGCTGGCGGTGGTGCCGTAGATCGCCTCCGAGAACTGGTCCATCCACTCGCCGATGTCCTCGAGGCGCTTGACGAACTCCTTCTGAATCGTCCCGTCGGGTTTCGGGCCAATGTTCAGCAGCAGGTTGCCGCCCTTCGAGACGATGTCCACGAGCATGCGGATGAGGTACTCACTCGTCTTGTAGACCGTCTCGTCCTTGTCGTAGCCCCACCAGTGGGAGGTCATCGTGATGCAGGCTTCCCACGTCTGCGGGTTGCCCTCCTCGTCGAAGTAGCCCGTCGGAGGCACTCGCTGCTCGGGCGTGACGAGGTCCTCCTTCGTGAAGTGCCGATCGTTGATGAGGATGTCGGGCTTGAGCTTGCGCGCGAGGGCGTTGGTGCCCGCGCCATCAAGCTCCTCGGGCTTGTTGATCCAGCCGCCATCCCACCAGAGCACGAAGGGCGCCGGGCGGTACTCGGTCATAAGCTGCTTGATGTGCTCACGCATGTAGTCCACGTAGCGCGTCACATCCGCGCCGTCAGCCGGGCGCGCTTCCTCCTCCCACGGCAGGCGCGGCAGGTAGTCGGGGTGATACCAGTCCATGATCGAGTAGTAGTAACCGACGGGGATGCCCTTGCGCTCGAAGGCAGTGGTCATCTCCGCGATGGCGTCGCGGCCGAAGGGGGTGTTGGTGATCTTCCAGTCGGTGTTATGCGCGTCGAACATGCAGAAGCCGTCGTGGTGCTTGGTGGTGATGACCATGTACTTCATCCCCGCGCGCTTTGCGAGGTCCGCCCACTGCGCCGGGTCGAACTTCTTCGCTGTGAACTTCGGCGGGAGCTTGTCGTACTCTTCCTGCGGGATGCGGCCGGTGTTGCGGATCCACTCGCCGCCGCCGAGTAGCGCGTATACACCCCAGTGGATGAACATGCCGAAGCGGGCCTCGCGGAACCACTGCAGCGTCTCCTCGCGCGTCCGCTTCGTCTTCGCCTTGCGAGCCATGGTCAACAGCCTCCCTGTGATATGCGTGATCCCGGATGCGGGACTACTGAGCAATCAGGTCGGCGTAGCGATCGCCGACGTAATAGACCTTCGTGTTATCACCTGCAACCGTGGCGGTGAAGCTGCCCGCCGTGCCTACTCGCTGGCCGGTATCGAGGTCATATACGGGAGCATCGTGGCCGGCCCATGTCACTGCTGCCTCAACGGGGAGCGTCCAGTCATAGACCGAGACGAGGATCAGCGCCTCATTGCCCAGCGCCATCCCGCAGATCTTCGCTTTGGGTGTGGAGCAACTCAGCTCGGCGGCGATCGGGCTGCCGTCCATGATGATGTCCTCGAAGGGCCGCACCAGTTCGATCGTCTCGGCGATCACCGCAAGCTCCAGCGGGTCCGCCTGCGATGTCTTGTAGTAGGTGATACCGTTGCCGCCGTTGCAGAAGGTCTCGAGGATCATGTCGCGCTGAAGCCGCTGCGGGAACTCGCCGTAGGTGCCGGGGGTGAGCCATGGGATGATATCGTTGGTCTTCATGCGCGCGCGGATTGCCGCTATCTCAGTCGCGACGTCCGCGCCTTTGCCCTGCACGTAGAGCGAGGGCATGGAGACTTGCAGGGAGCGCGGGTAGAGCTTTTCGAAGTCCCAGATGTTGTCATAGACGCGGCCCGGTTCCGCGTAGATGTCGTAGAAGCCGACAACGAACGGATCGCGGCCGAGTTCCTGCCGCTTCTGCTCCCAGGCGGCATGGACATCCTCCATCATCTCGGTGCCCATGTCGGAGATGAAGTCCTCCCAGCTATCCCACTCGCCCGCCTCAAAGCGCGCCTTGCAGCGGCTGCAGTCCTTCATCGTCTCGATGTCACGGTGGCTCCACGATTCGATGTCGTAGAAGATCCAGCGCGGGTCGGTGTACTCGTAGTAGGTGACCATGCGCCTGATGGTGTCGTCATACAGCGGCCCGCGGTAGCTCGGGCAGATGAAAGTCGCGGGTCCCGCGGGGAGTTGGCAGCGGGTCTCGTCGCCGGTGAGACGACCGATGTAGCCGAGGTTCATCACGACGTCGAGCCCGGCTTCGCGTGCCATCGCGTAGTCGGCAAGCGTCTCCCCGGCGACGCCGGGCGGGTCGAGTGTCCAGTCCTCGTCGGGGCTCCAGTAGCGCGGGAACGCCCCGATCGCGTTATACCCGAGGCGCCTGTGCAGCGCCGGATCGTGGTCGAAGGTCAGCCAGCCTCCCCACGCCATCGAGGTGTGCAGGCGCTCAGGCGCCGAGCCGGTCGGGAAAGCGATCACGCGAACCGGATAGGGCACCAGGTTCGCGATCTCGCCATCAACGCGCGCTGCGAGGTAAGACTGCAGGACGGTCCCCGGCTCGACGGAGGCCACCGGGAAGATGTTCCCGGTCTGGTTTGTCCGGCGATTGTAGCCCTCGAGCGGCATCACCCAGCGCGTGTACTGCTCTCCGCCATGGGTGACCGACTCGGTGGCGCGGGGATTTGCGGGGTCTTGTGCGAGCGTGACCTCGGCGGGCAAGTCCCACAGCACGTCAAGCGAGGCCTCCTCCGCGAGGCCGGGGTTGAGCACGTAGAAGTTCACCAGCGCGGCGTGCTCGCTCATCACCGGGATCTCGTCGTGCACGAAGTAGGGGCAGACGCCCTCCTGATGATAGAACGCCTCCGGGGCGCCGGAGTCGCCGAGCTTCGGCAGCGCCGGGTCGCCCTTCATGACGGCGACTTCGTCAATCACCAGCGTGCTGCCGAGGAACATGTGCAGGCCGATGTAGCGCGCCGTGACACCGACACTGACGGGCACCGGGTAGGCGAAGCTGCCCTCCAGCGGCACGTAGTAGGTGTCCTCACCGCCATCGATGCGCCCGGCCTCGGCGGTGTTGATGAGCCGCCATGTCTCGCCGTCGTCGCTGGCGTATACCTGCGTGCTGCGTGGCGGGAACATCGGCCGGCCCTGGCAGCGGATCACCACGCGGTCAACAGGCTGAGCTTCGCCGAGGTCCACCCAGGCGTTGACGGTGTCGGCTCCGCGCCATGCCACCACATCGCGGGAGAACCAGATGCGGTAGTTCTCGCGCATGTTGAGCGCCCCATCGGTCAGCTCCGCCTCGTTGTCGCCCTCCTGGCAGATGTAGTAGTTGCTCGGGATGTTGAAGGCGAAGCGGCGGCCGAGAGCTATGTTCTCGCCCTCGGTGAGTTCGAGCCATCTCTGATAGTAGTACGGGCCGTACTCCGCGGGGTCCTCGGGCAGCGCCTGGGCGCGGCAGCCGGGGGCGATCATGAACACAAGCATTGCGATCCACAAGGCTCGGCGGCTCATTGAGTTGCACTCCCTCGCTGGTCCGGATGGAGGTGGCTTTTGCGCGACATGCCGGACAATTCCGCTGAACCACGCGGATTCCTCGTCAGCGGGGGAGGTGCGGCTCGATCAATACTGAAAGTGCTTGCACGCCCGACGCAATATGGTATAATACGAACACTTGTTCCTATAAGCAAAATGAAGTGGGGGTTCAATGGCGACACAAAGGGAGAAGCTTTTCGGCCAGTTCTTCACGCCTGAGGAGGTCGCGGCCTACCTGGTCGGTTGGGCTGTGCGGAGCCACTCGGCGCGAGTGCTGGACCCGTCCTGTGGGGATGGCGAGTTCCTCCGGCAATTGCGCGGTGCGGTGGGCATCGAGCTTTGCGGGGAGCATGCGGCGCACGCCAGTGTTTCTGCGCCGGATGCGGAAGTAGTGCAGGCCGACTTCTTCGAGTGGGCGCTGAGGCAGGGGCCGTCTTTTGACGCAGTGGTGGGCAACCCCCCATTTATCCGCTATCAGCAGTTCAACGGTGCGACGCGGAAGCGGGCTCTGCAACTGTCCAGGCGGATCGGCTGCCAGTTCAACGGTCTCACCTCATCATGGGCACCGTTCATTGCCGTCTCAGCCTCCCTCGTCCGCCCTGGCGGCAGGATGGCATTTGTGGTGCCTGCCGAGATCGGGCACGCGACATATGCCGCGCCACTGGTCGAGGGCCTGTGCCGCCACTTCGCTTCAGTGGCTGTCATCGCCGTCCGAGAGAAGTTGTTCCCCCATCTCTCGCAGGACGCGTGGCTGCTCTTCGCCGACGGCAAGGGCGGTAGCACCGACCGTATCGGGCTGACGGCGCTCGAGCAGTTTAATCCTGAGATTGACCCGGCGGTACCCGCCTGTGACATTTCGTTGCAGAGCTGGCGCGCGATGGGGGGGCGCCTCCGGAGGTTCCTCATCCCCCGCCGTCTTCATGACGCATATCTCTCATCGGTGGGGGGCAATGGCGTCGCTCGACTGCAGGATGTTGCCGATGTCACTATCGGGTACGTGAGCGGTGACAACGACTTCTTCCACTTCACTCCGAACGCAGCACGCCTCTACGGCATCCCCGGGGACTGTCTGCGGCCGACCATCCGGCGCGGCGAGCAGCTAACTGCCGATTTTGTGGACGACCGCCTCATCGATCGGTGGCTGGCCGCTAACGAGCAGATCTGCGTACTCGACCTATCCACCGCGAACGAACTGCCCCGGCCTGTCGCCGATTATCTGGAGTCGCCGCGGGCCGATGAGGCCCGGACCCGATACAAATGCCGAGTGCGCGATCCCTGGTACATTATCCCGGGGGTCGAGAAGACTCCCTCGGCCTTCATCACGTGCATGAGCGGACGTGAGACGCGTCTTTCCATCAATCGTGCGGGGGCAGTCTGTACCAATTCAGTCCTCGCAGTGACTCTCAGGCGGCGCATTCCACAGACGGACCTGCTGCGCGCCTGGCAGCACCCCCTCTCGCGACTCAGCCAGGAGCTGGAGGGACACCCTTTAGGAGGCGGCATGCTCAAGATCGAGCCCGGTGAGGCTCGCCGCGTACACCTCCCTCTGACGCCCTTCCGTGCCTCGAAGACAGAGGAGCAGGCGATCACTGAAGCCATCAAGCTAATGCGGCGTTGGAGGCATTATGAGCAGGAAGTTGACAGCACCTGAACTGATTACGATGGATGTGGCGCTGGCCCGCTTCTACTGCCTCGAGGGCCTGCGGGGTCAGCACCATGTCAAACCAATGCACCAGTACATCTCCATGCGCCTCGTCATCGAGGGAGGCTTTCTTCCTGAAGAGATAGCCCCGCGTCCGCCGCTCAGGGCAGAGCGTCTCGGCTCGCGGTGGCTGCTGCACCTCGATGAAGAAGCGTCGGACACCCGCGAAGAGACCGTGCTCGGCGGCCTCAAGACGAAGGACGTGGATGTGGTAGTCGCCAAGGAGCGCGTGGGGCCGGTTGTCTGCGTGTCAATCAAGGGAACCGGAGGGGCTTTCCGCAACCTCACGAACAGGATGGAAGAGGCAGTGGGCGACTGCACTAACCTGCACATGACGTATCCGGCTCTTGTGTACGGATTCATGCACCTCTTCAAGTGCAACCGCACGGGTGATCCCGGAGTGTTACCCAATGACGTTAGCATAGGGGCCGACGGTTGTGCCACCGAAGCGGTAGTCCGCTATCATGATGTGCTGGCCGGTCTGACGGATCGACAACTCGTGCGTAACGACATCAGCAGGTACGAGGCGGTCGCCCTCCTGATGGTGGACTCGTCAGAGGGCTGGCCTGTGATCTTCGGCGGCTTTCCGACCCGCGAAAGTACCACTCGATTCGAGGACTTCCTGTCGAGGATCTACCGCGTTTACGATCATCGGTTCCCGTATGTTGCACCGTCCATGAAACATGTTGAACGAGTCTCGTGGGCAGAGAGTTCGCCTGCATTCGAGGAACTCCCTGCACTCACTGGCCGCGACATGTCCGAGCTGTTCGACTACCGTCCGCGTCTTGCCTGACAGCCCGCCTCACTCCGGCGTCGCCGCGATGATCTTGTTCAGTGCGTCGCGGCGGTAGTCGCGCCACGTCTCCAGCCCGAACTCCTCCGCTATCTCCTCGATGCTCACATCGTCCATCTCCGAGGCCAGCGTGAACTTGCCCTCCGGGTGCGGGATGTTCAGCGATACCCCGCGGCCATACTTCGCCCGTATCGCGTCCCAGTGCTTGCGGTTCTCGTCCTGGTGGAAGCACTCGCGATCCATGTTCACGTCAACGCTCGCGATCGGATACTGATAGCCAGTTCGCACCAGCGGGGTGCCGGTCATGTCTATGATCGAGTTGATCTGCCCGCCCCACGACCCCATCAGGTAGAAGCCGAACTCCTCCGCCCAGAACTCAAGCTGCCGCCCCGCGTCATACATGGAGGGCCAGCAGACGCAGCGCGCCCCATTCTCCTGCAGCCGCTGCGCTACCTCCGGGAAGTTCATGTCGAAGCAGATGGCGAAGCCGACGCGGCCGAAGTCGGTCTCGAAGGCCGGGGCGTCGCTACCGGGGGTGATGCCGAGGTCAAGCTCACCGCGCGTAGGGCGCATCTTGTGGTAGACGCCCACGACCTCGCCCTGCCGGTCCACCAGCGCGGCGGCGTTGTAGAGCCGCCCGTCCCGCTCCTCGAGCGTGCAGGCGACCGAGTAGCAGTTGTTCCGGCGGCAGGCCTCGCCGACGGCATCGGTGGTGGGCCCGGGGATGCTCTCGGCCCAGTCGGCGTAGTCATCGCGCGGCAGGTGCCGCTGGGCGAAGATCTCCGGCATGCAGACGAGGTCGGAGCCGTCCTGCGCGGCGCGCTCGATCATCTCCTGCGACTGCCGGCGGTTGGAGGCCTGCTGCTCAGCGCCCTCGGCTTCCTTGCGCGGACTCCACGAGACGGTGGTGAGGCGGGCGTAGCGGGCCATGACGATGGCACCTCCGGCGTGATCGTGCAGAATGGCTGCAAGGTTTCGCGCTGAGTCCGGGGAACCCTCCATGAAGTCCTGCCAATCCGTCTTGGGAGTGGACGCCACATGCGCATCATTAGCGCGCTGGCAATAAGCCTGACACTCGCCTCAGCCGCCTTCGCCTCACTTGAGACGATGATCCCCACGCCGCAGGAGGTCGAGGCGCTGGAAGTCACGGTGCCGATCGAGGGCGGCACGATCGTCACCCTCGACGACGGTTCGCAGGCGCAGATTGCCGCGGATGAGATCAACGCGCGCATAAAGGAGCTTGGCGGGCAACCGCTTCCCATCGCCGCCGATGGCGAAGGTCCGCGCATCGTGCTTTCCGTGGGCGATGCGGCCCCCGATCGAGAGCAGGGCTACGCGATCAGTCACTCAACCGAGGGCGCCCGGCACGTGTTCACGCTGGAGGGGCATGACGCGCAGGGGATGCTCTACGCCGCGGTGACCTTCCGGGAGATGCTCGACGTGGAGGACGGGCAGGTGGTCATCCGCGCGGCGAATGTGCGCGATTGGCCGGACTTCCCGCTGCGCAACCTCGGGGAGCCCTTCGGCGAGCCCCTGCGGACCTACTACTATCCGATGCGCTCATTTGCTCAGCAGGGCGAGGTGGAGAAGGCGCGCGAGCAGGGCGAGCAACATGTGGCGCTTATGCAGCGCTACATCGACTGGCTGCTGCGACACAAGATCAACATGATGGGCGAGATGCTTCCGCGCCAGAATGTGATGGACGCCACGGACATCGAGCGTGAGATCATGCGCCGCGTGACCGACTACGGGCGGGCGCGGGGGATCGTCGCGGAGGTGCGCGCGAACATCTCCATCGGCAACTACCCTGAGGACAAAGATAACCCGGACTTCGCGGATGTGGCCTACGCGTCTTCAGCGCAGCGTTACTACTGCTGGTCGCGACTGGAGTATCATCACGCGAAGGCGAACGCGATCGCGCAGTACATGAAGGACGCCGGGATCGGCGCGCTCTATCTGCACGACGTGGACAGTGGAAGCTGGCGCGATCCGGCCCTGTGGAGCGATCGCTGCGCGCTCTGCCGCGAGACCTACGGCGACGATCACGCGAAGGCCGACGCAGTCGTCTTCGGCATCTACTATGACGCGATCCGCGCTGCCGTCCCCGACGCGATCTTCGGCGCGGTCATCTACCCCTACACCCCCTCGCACCTCGACCCGGACTCCATCGAGAAGGAGTTGCGCGCGGAGATGGGCGATGTGCCGGGCGTGCGCGAGATCGCCGAGCAGTATGCCACGCGCAACCGGGAGATGCTTGAGCGCCTGAACTCCCTCGTGCCCGACGACTGGTATATCTGCATCCGGGAGAATGACCGCGAGCAGTTCGACCTGTTCCGCGAGGTCTGGGACCCGAAGCCGTTCTACACGTACTTCGAGTACACCCGCGCCCGCTCGGTACACCCGTGGTTCAGCACTGTGCCGCGCGGGACCGTCTCCTTCCTCTATGACGGCTACGGCGACATACTCTACGGAAACGTGGTCGGATGGGGCTTCCGGGAGCCGCTGCGGCTATACGGCGCGCAGGCGGCGTGGAATACGGCCGCCTCCGATCCGGCACCCTTCAGCAAGGAGGCGTGGAATGACTGGCGGCAGACGCAAGAGCCCCGCGATGTCGCGGAGAAATGGGCGCTGCGCACAGCAGCCGACCTCTGGGGCGAGGACGTGGCACCATACATGCTGCCGCTGTTCACCCGCGATCTCTCCACGGTGTTGATCTTCGATACCGAGGAGGTCGCCGACCGCGCGGGCATCAGCGATCTGCAGACGGTGATGCAGGAGCAGTACGAGACCGCGCAGGATTGCGCCGAGTCCATGGAGGCGCTCTTCGACAGGATCCTCGCGGGGGAGATTGAGCCGAAGACGATGTGGTTCGGTGACCTGACGAACTACTACCGCTTCTGTGTCGCCGCTGAGGCGCTGGCGGGCTTCAAGCACCTGCGCGGTCAACTCGTGGAGGCGATCATCTCCGGCGACACGCAGCAGGAGGAAGCGCTGCTCGAGCAGGTGCAGACGCGCATCGGAGAGTGGGGCGCGAAGATCGATCAGGTGAAGCAGCGCACCGCCGATCTGCCCATCAGCACCCGCAGTTCACGGCTGACGACCCCCAAGGGCTACCTCCTCGCGCTGAACAGCGAGGAGCTGCAGCGGCTGCTCGACGAGACGCTCGCGCGCCGCGATGAACTAGCGGCTGCGTACGCGATGCCGGGCTGGTTCGAGGAGTTCATGTCCCTGCGCGACTTCACCGCCACCCGCGCGGAGGAGCCGATGACTGCCGACGGTGTCCTTGACGAGCCCGTCTGGGAGCGCGCGGAGCCGATCGAGCACTTCACGGTGTACAATTCGCTGCGGCTCGCATCCTACGAGACCGTGGCACGGCTGGCCTGGGACGAGACCGCGCTCTACGTGGCATTCGAGTGCTTCGACCCGGCGCCGGAGGAGGTGCAGATCGCCCCGCGCGAGCACGACCGCCATGAGCAGTTGGATTCGGTGGAGGTGCTGCTCGACCCGAACAACGATGACCGCACCTTCCTGCACTGGATCGTGGACTTCGGGGGCAATGTCTTCGACGCTGAGCAAGTGGAGGCTCAGGATGGCACGTTGCGCTACGACGCCGACGTGGACCCGCCGATCGAGCATGCGGTGACGCGGCTGGACGACCGCTTCGTCATCGAGATGGCGATCCCGGCGGAGACGCTCGGGCGCGCGCCCGGCTCTGGCGCGTGGGGCATACATCTCGCGCGGAACTTGCTGCACGGCAGGCCAGGGTACGAGTCGGTCGCCGCGCGCTACCTCGACGGCGAGGGCTTCCATGCGGTAGAGAGGTTCGGCAACCTGACGTTCTCCGGCCCCGAAGCTGAGCCGCGTGATCCGCAGGTGACCGTAGAGACCTCGGAGCGGGCGCTCGAGACGAAGGTCCACGAGGAGGGCCAGTCCACCGAGGTCCGCTTCCACCTGCGCATTGAGACCCGCCGGAGCCTCCACCACGCGACCGCGACCGCGCGACTGCTCGACGCAGATGGCGAGCAGGTGGCCGAACAGGTGGTGCTGGAGAGCGACTGGATAGAGCTTCTGCACCAGACGCGGCGTCCGCTCTTCCTGGAGGTCAAGCGCGCTTACGAGGGCCTGATGCTGGAGGTCGAGGTGACCGCCGACGAGGGTTCGTGGACCACTCGCTCGCCGGTGGGGCATTACTCCCCCGCGCCGCCGGATGAGGCAGAGATGTATGCGCCGGGCATCGAGGGGCAGGCCCTTGCGGCGACGATGGTCGCGCCGAGCTTCGTGGACATCGGGGGGGAGCGGGTGCAGCTTTTGCGCTCAATGGAGGGAACTATCGAGTGCTGGCTGGCGCCGACTGAGGACATCGTGAGCGACAGGTATTCCAACACGCACCGGACCATCCTTCACATTGGCCCGATCCGATACGATTACCCGCTGCACTCGAACCTCCGCTCGATCATATTGTTCGTCAGCAAGTGGGGCCACCTCTTCGGGCGGATCTCCAACGCGGACTACGACCAGCGCACGGTGCTGCACCGGATGCTGGACTGGAAGGCCGGGCAGTGGAAGCACATCGCGTGGCAGTGGCGGCTCGATGATGACGGTCTGGCGCGGATGCAGCTCTACGTTGACGGCGTCCTCGCAAGCGAAGAGGTGGGGGGCGACCAGGAGGGTGATGTGCCGGTGGCGCTGGAAAAGGAGGATGAGCCGCTGGCGATCCAGGTGGGGGCGATGAACACTGGAGCGGGGCCGGGGAAGATGCTCATAGACGAACTGCGCTTCAGCCCTGTCATGCGCTATGAGGGACCATTCGAGGCGCCAACGCGGCTGGAGGCGGACGCGAACAGCAGCATGCTCTTTCACTTCGATGGCGACTTGAGTGCCCAAAGTGGGATCGATGGAGTCAGTGTTGTTGGCCGTCCTGGATGCGCCGGGTGAGATGTGTCCGCGAATTCCTGGAAAATGTTGGAAAGTCGAAGGATTCCCTTGCGGGGCGGTCAAATGAGGATATAATGAAAGTGCAAACATTCGATTCTGCCGCTGGAGGTGTGTTCTAATGAAGCGCACGGGCTTTACGCTCATCGAGCTGCTCGTGGTCATCGCGATCATAGCCATTCTGGCAGCGATCCTCTTCCCGGTGTTCGCACGCGCTCGGGAGAAGGCGCGCCAGACAAGCTGCCTCTCGAACCTCAAGCAGCTTGGAACTGCTCTGCAGATGTAC
>JAAYJW010000014.1 GCA_012522765.1 candidate division WS1 bacterium
CCGGCATCGCGGTGTCATCATCGTAGTCTACGGTCGGGCGGATGACCTTCACGCCGTGGAAGCCCATCGAGTGCAGATCGTCGATCGCTCCCGGCCCATCCTCGCCGATGCGGACGTAGCCGAGCGCCAGCATGAAGTCGCCATGCTCCTGCAGCGCTTCGTAAAGCTGCAGGTTGCCGGCTCCGGGCGGTCCGGAGGTACACATCGCAACACGGTCAATGCCAAGCTCGGCGCATTTGTCGCGCAGTTTCGGCATGAACTCTCGCCAGTCGCGCGGCAGGTGGTGGTGGACATCAATGACCATGATCTTCTCCCCTTCGAAGCGACAGTTGGCTGCACTCAGGCCATCTTCCCCGCGCGCGGCTTCAGTCCTGCAGCGCGAAAGGATGTACGCTGCGCCCGACGAAGGTTCTATCGCCCCTCCTCAGGCGACGGGCATGGGAGACCGTGAAGATGAGCTGGCCGCTGCCTCGCAGATGGTGGTCGTGCGCAGGATGATCGAGCGCGCCCGGGAGCCTGGCGTGCGGGTGGGGCTCTATCAGGAGCATTACGATGAGCGCAGGGGTGCCGGAGAGGCGGGGTGAGAAGTGGGCGAATTTGTCGTCCGGGGAGTGAAGATCGGCAACGTCATCAGCTTCCGCTGGCGCTTCATGGAGGCGCTGGTGCAGCTTGATATGTCGCTGCGGGTGGGTGACCGCGTGCAGATCGTTGGACCCGAGACGGATTTCCGCCAGACGGTGGAGAAGCTGCGCCTCGACCATGAGAACGTCAAGCGTGGCAAGGCGGCGCAGCACGTCTGGATGCCGGTTAACGAGAGGGTTCGGCCCGGTGATGCGGTGGTGGTGATCGAAAGAGCCGATCAGCCGGAGGCGAAGACGGAAAGCTAGTCCGGCTGTTCCTTTCGTGCTTTAGTCGCAGGCATCACGTTTCGGAAGGCGCGGCCTGTCGGCTGTCGGCTGCGCCGCTCCGGCCACGTCAATCACCGGCGCGGTGTCGGCGATCACCTCGTGGTACGCGCTCTTCCAGTACTGCGTCACCATGCGCTGAGTGTTGAAGAACGAGCCGTTGAAGGCGATGCAGTAGCGCATGATCCGTGCGAACTCCAGCGGGTGCTCGTAGTACAGCGGCATGATAGTGTGCTGGAGGGCATCGTAGATGTCCGCCTGCTCCTGCTCGGTCTCGGAGCTGGTATCGCGGTCGCCGATGCACCAGCCGGTGATCCCCTCGATGTGCCCCTCGACCCACCAGCCGTCGAGAACGCTGAAGCTCGGGATGCCGTTGAAGGCGCACTTCATCCCGCTGGTGCCGGAGGCCTCGTGTGGCTTGAGCGGGGTGTTCAGCCACACGTCCACACCTGAGACGAGGTAGCGCGCGAGGTCTATGTCGTAGTCCTCGAGGTAGACCACCGGCACGTCATCGCTAAGCTCCCGGGCGGCATTGAACACCTCGCGGATCATCCGCTTGCCACCCTCGTCCCGCGGATGCGCCTTGCCTGCGTAGAGGATCTGCAGCGGCCCGGCCTTCCGCGCAATCCGCTTTAGTCGTTCGATGTCGGAGAAGATGAGGTCGGCGCGCTTGTACTCCGTGGCGCGGCGCGCAAAGCCGAGTGTCAACGCGTCTATGTCGAGGGCTACGCCGCTGCGCCGCTTCACCTCATCGAGCAGCGCCTGCTTGGCCTCCCGGTGCGCCTCCGCGATCTGCTCCAGCGGGATTCCGAGGGCGTAGCGCAGGTACTGGTTGTCATGCCGCCACTCGGGAATGTGTTCGCAGAACAGGCGGCGGAACGGTTCGGCAGTCCACATGTCCACATCGGCCCCGTTGGTGATCGAGTCCACGGGGTAGTCGGGGAACATGTCCGAGGAGATCTCGCCATGGCGTATCGCGACGCCGTTGATGTGGCGGGAGAAGCGCAGCGCCAGGTAGGTCATGTTCAGGCCGGTCTCCTGCCTGCAGCCTGCAAGCTCAAGGGTCCGGGCCCTGCGCGGCCCCAGCACCCGCGTTACGAGGTCCCACGGGAACTTGTCGTGGCCGGCCGGGACAGGAGTGTGGGTGGTAAAGACGCACTGGCTGCGCACCGCTTCGGTATCTTCCTCGTGAATCTTCTCCGGCCCCTTCTCGACCATCCGCCGCTCAAGCAGGCGCAGCGTGAGGAGTGCCGAATGGCCCTCGTTCATGTGGTAGATGAGGTTGCCGTCAAGACCCAGTTCGTGCAGCATCTCCACGCCGCCGATGCCCAGCAGGGCCTCCTGCGCGAGACGGTAGCGGCTGTCACCGCCATACAGGTCGTCGGTCAGGGCGCGGTCCCACGGGTCGTTCTCCTCGAGATCGGTGTCGAGGAATACCACGTTCACGTGGCCGCCGAAGATGCCCTCCACCGTGTGCCGCCAGGCGCGAACCACCACTTCGCGACCCTCGATCTCGATCTTCGCGCGGCGGGAGACGGGGCGCAGCACCTCCTCGGGCTGCCACCTCACCGGGCTCTCCGTCTGGTTACCGTCACGATCGAGATGCTGCTGAAAGTAACCGTTGCGGTAAAGCAGCGTCACCACGATCATCGGGATGTTGAGATCGGCCGCGGCACGGACGGTGTCGCCTGCCAGTACTCCGAGGCCACCCGAGTAGGTCGGTATAGCGGCCTTGATGCCGATCTCCATCGAAAAGTACGCGATTGCCTCGTTGCCCTCACCGGGTTCGCCGGAGCGGGGAATGCCGTCTATTCGTGCCGCCACGTTCATTTCTGCCTCCTGCGTCTACCGCGCGCGCCTCGTCCACTGCAGTACGGCATGGACTGATGGCTAGTACCAGCCGAACTCGTCGAGAGCCTCGACCATCGCTATGACGTTCTCCGCCGGGACGTCTGCCTGGATGTTGTGCACCGTGTTGAGCACGTAGCCCCCGCCCGGCGCAAGATCGTCTATCCGCCGGCGCACCTCGTCCCGGACCTGCTCCGGCGTCCCACGCGGCATGACCTGCTGGGTGTCAATGCCGCCCCAGAAGGTCACATCGTCGCCGAAAGCCCGCTTGAGCGCGGCCGTATCGTCCATCTGCGCCGCGTTGACCTGCACCGGGTTGAGTATGTCGATGCCCGTGGCAATCAGGTCCGGGAGCAGATCCACCACCGAACCGCAGGTGTGGAAGAATAGCTTCGCCTGCGGCGCGCCCCGCTTGATCGCACTGTGGTAGGCGACATAGCGCGGAGCGAGGAGATCGCGGAACCACTCCGGCCTCAGCATCGGCCCATGCTGCAGCCCGATGTCATCGCCGTTGTAGAAGATGTCCACGAAGGGTCCCACCCGCTCCAGCAGCGCCTCGGCGTAGATAATCTTCAGTTCCGCCACGCGGTCAAAGATCGCCTCAGTCACCGGTCTGTTAACCAGTAGATTCATGTACCCCTGGTCATATCCCTGCAGCCAGAGCACCAACTCCAGCATCCCCGAGCCGAAGCCCCCCACGATCACCGGGTAATCGCCCGACGACTTGATCTCGTAGCAAGCAGTCTCCAGCGCGTCCAGATCAAGCTTCGCGAGCGGGTCGGGCCAGGCGTAGGCCTCTACTTCTTCGACCGTCTCCACGCCTGCAAGCGGATGTGCGCACATGTCATAGTAGAGACCGCCATCGCGTGGCATCCGCCGCCGCAGACCCCACTCATCCGTGCAGTAGAGGTAGTCGGCATCCTCCTCTTGATTCTGGATCGTACGACCCGGAAGCTTGAGGTACACGCTCCGAGTATCTACGCCCAGTTCGCGCAGCACCTCTTCGTGAGGCATCGCCAGTTGCTGGAACGGGTCCAGCAGCGGGCGCGGCGGGAGGTCGCCCATCCCGAGCGCACCAAGCAGCCTTTCGTACGCTATCCGGTGGATACCGGTGACGAACGTCGTGCCCAGATCGAGCGGCACCCGATCCGGCTCCTGGTGGCTGAGGGTGGCGAGGATGCGCTCGCGAGGTGTCATAGCACTGCCTCCGGCGGATGAGGTCAACGATCTGGCGCAGATTCTACGACCACTGACGACGGCGGTCAAGGATACCAAAGAGAAGGGGGTGCGGCGTCCGACCGCACCCCCTCTGGTATAGCAACATGGCGCAGACAACCGGCTAGGGCACGACGTCGGTGTCCACATCGCACTCCTCGTCATCCACGTTCGCGGACTCGCTCTTCATCATGAAGAGGTCCCGCGAGCCCTGCGCAAGCTCGAACTCCCGCGTGAAAGTGATCGAGCCCTTATTGCACGAGTAGGCGCACTGGCCGCAGAAGACGCACCGATCCATCTCAAACTCGAGATGGCCCGTCATTTCCTTCGTGCCATCTTCCTTCTCAACGCGCTTGCGCACCACCTTGATGACGTCGGCGGGGCAATCGCGCTGACAGAGGCCACAGAGGCTGCACTCGGAGGGATCGTAGCGCAGTCTGCCGCGGAACCGCTCGGGCGGGCTGAGCCGCTCGATCGGATACATCACCGTTGCGGGCTTACGCAGCAACAGGCTCTCCATCAGTTCCATCGCCATCGCGGCGATACCTAAGTTGCGGGCCATCGAATTACACTCCCACCTGGCGCATCATCAAGACGATGACGCCAATGTTGATCAGAGTCGGAATGCCCAGCCACAGCAGGCACCACTGCACCATCTGCTCGATGCGCAGGCGCGCAAGCGCCGCCTGGGCGAGGGATAGGAAGAACACGATCAGGAGTATCTTCACGCCAAGCACGATCATCCCGACGACTCCAGCGAGCCACGGGGCCATGCTCGCGAACGGAATGCCCCAAAAGTGCGGGCCGCCGAGGAAGAGCGCCGCGATCAGCGCCGAACCCACTATCGTCTCGGTCAGGAAGGTCAGCTTCCAGACCGCCAGCCGCCGGCCGGTATACTCGATCTCGGGGCCGGTAATGACCTCGGTCTTTGCCTGCGGCGTGTCGAAGGGCACGCGCTCGAGCTTGCCGATCAGGGCGATCATCGCAACAATGAAGGAGACGGGAGCGGCCGTAACAAGCCACAGGCCGTCAGCCTGCGCGTGCGTGATCTCGCTGATCGACCAGCTACCCGCCGCGACTGCCGGCCCGAGGCACGCGAGGAAGAACGGCACCTCGTAGCCGAATAGCTGCGTGAGCACGCGCGTCGCACCGATCGTCGCGAACGGGTTCGCGGAGTACCAACCCCCGAGAAACAGCGCGAACGCCGGCAGCGTAAGCAGGTAGATGACGACGATCAGGTCGCCCTCGAAAGCATTCACCGCGGCCGGGGCCCAGAGCGGGATGTAGATGATCGAGGCGATCACCCCCGCAAGCGCCACCAGCGGCGTCACCGCGAACATCACGCGGTTGGCGTGCTCGGGGATGATATCCTCCTTCGCCATCAGCTTCACGAGGTCGGCAACGGGCTGCATGACCGGCGGGCCGACGCGGTTTTGGAACTTCGCGATCAGCTTCCGGTCCACCCACGATGCGAAGAGCCCGAAGGCCACCAGAAAGAGGAAGCCCGGGAAGATCAGCATATGAAACAGCGGCGTCAACACCTGCATTGACGGTCCTCTCGTCTCCTGTTCACCCGGGCGGGCGGCCCTCCTGCCCTCCTGCCCGCCCGGGTGTCTTGGTCTAGCTGCGGCGCCCGAGCTTCACAAGCTCCGGCCATGTCATCGTCCGGCTGTCGCCGGAGTTCACGTCGTCAAGCACGACCATCCGGTCGGTGCATGAGAAGCACGGGTCGATCGACGCGAAGGTGATCGGGATGTCGGCAATGTAGCCGCCCGTGACCATCTCAAGCGAAGCCGGGAGGTTCGCCAGGGTTGGGGTGCGGATCTTGACGCGCTCGGGCACATCCGTGCCGTTGCTGCGCACGTAGTAGATCAGCTCGCCCCGCTGCGCCTCGACGCGCGCGGTAGCCTCGCCCTCAGGGACCTTCCGCGGGAAGCGCGTGGTGATATCGCCCTCGGGCATCATGTCGAGCACCTGAGTGATGATATCGCAGGCGTCAATGACCTCCAGCACGCGCACCAGCGTCCGCCCGAGCACATCGCAAAGCTCCGACGTGCGCACCTCGAACTCCACCTCGTCATACTTGAGGTAGGGGAAGGCGCGCCGGACATCGTAACCCACACCGGAGCCGCGCAGGACCGGCCCCACGGCACCGAGCGTCTGACAGCGTGCCCCGGAGATCGGACCGACATCTACCGTGCGCTTGAGGAAGGTTGCCTCGGTCGTGGCGATGTCGGCGTAGTGCTCCGCTCGCTGGCGCAGGAATGCGATCCCCTCGCGTATCTTGGTGACCATCTCCGGCGTGATGTCGTAGCGCACGCCGCCGAGCATGGTCATCGCGTAGTGGCCGCGGTTGCCCGAGACCATCTCGAGGATGTCCTGAATGACCTCGCGGTCGCGCCACACATACATGAACAGCGTCTCGAAGCCGATCTCGTGGCCGGCGACGCCCAGCCACAGCATGTGGCTGTGGATGCGCTCGAACTCGTGCATCATCATGCGGATGTACTGAGCCCGCTCGGGGATCTCCACACCCGCGATCTTCTCAACCGCCTGGCAGAACGCCTGTGTATGTGCATTGGAGCAGATACCGCAGACGCGCTCGCACAGATACAGGTCCTGCACGTAGTTGCGCTCCGAGCAGCTTCGCTCGATGGAGCGGTGCACGTAGCCGATGCGGATATCCGCGTCCACGACCAGTTCGCCATCGACGCTAAAGCGCAGATTCTCGGGCTCTTTCAGCGCCGGGTGTTGCGGCCCGACGGGAAACGAAAGTTTAGCCATTCTTCTCCTCGCCCTCCTCCGCCCCGCTGTCGTCCCGCCGCAACGGATAGTCGCCCTCGGGCCAATCCTCGGGCAGAACCAATCGTCGCGGGTCGGGATGACCGCTTATGGTCACGCCGAACATGTCGGTGATCTCACGCTCGTACATGATCGCCGCAGGGACGATCGGGGTTATTGTATCGATTGCGTCCACGGCCTTGTCCACGGCAGCACGAAGGTTCAGCGATACACCGTCGGCGACGAAGTGGTAGATGATGTCGATGTGAGCGCCGCGATCATTGCCGGTAATGGTTGACAGGTGAACCGGAGCCCAACTGTCAACTATGTACTGTGCCATCTTCTGAACGTCCACGGCGGGCACGCCGACCCAGACCTCCACCTCAGAGGAGGCATTGGCCTCGGTCAATTCGCCGCCATACTGCGCCTGGATCTGTTCGATCAGCTCGGACGCCGTCACTGCAATCCCTCTCCGCTCATGCGCCGGGCGCTCAGCCCCGCGCGGGACTCTGCCCCAGCGACTCGGTGCTGGCGCGCTGCTCATCCATCTCTTCGGGCGTGTAGACGAGGCCGGTGGTGTCATGCTCGGCCTCGATCTTCTCCACCAGCGCCTGGGCCACCGGGTCAAGCGTCCCCAGAAGCTTCAGTACCCCGTAGGCGATGGCATCGGGGCGCGCGGGACAGCCGGGGACGTACATATCCACCGGAATTGCCGCATCAACCCCACCCAGTACGTTGTACCCCGGATAGAAGGGGCTCCCGGAGACGCCGCAGGTGCCTACGCAGACCACGAACTTCGGGTCCGGCACCTGTTCGTAGACGCGGACAACGCGGTCGCGAATCTGCCGCGTGACCGGCCCCGTCGCCAGCAGCACGTCGGCATGGCGCGGAGTGCCCTCAAGCAGTACGCCGAAACGCTCGAGGTCAAAGCGAGGCATCAGCGCGGCAACGATCTCGATGTCGCAGCCGTTGCAGGAACCACAATTCAGATGGCAGACCCAGGGGCTCTTTCCCCGCGCCCACTTCACCAATCCGTTGAGCATGTTACACCCTCTATTATCAGACTTCTGTGTCAGTCTTTGAACAGAATGATCATCGCCACCAAGCCCACCAGCACGTATCCACCCGCAAGCCACAGCGTCGGGCTGCGCGGGACCGTGCCGATCACCAGCGCCACGACATCAAGCAGCGTGAAGATGAAGGCCGCGTGGTAGAGGTGATAGGCGGTTGGGAACGATTCCCCCTCGACATTCTCGCCACAGGCGTACGTCTTGAGCTTGCCACCGACTACGCGCGAAGCAGGCGCAATCGCGCGACCCAGCGCGTAGATCAGCGAGGCCGCGAACATGCTGATGGCAAATACCGTTACGGGATGGTACAACACGCCTGACGCCGTCATCTCCGTGATCCTCCATGCGGCATCGGTCGCGGTTCTCTAGGACACCGCGCTCCGCACTAATGTTCAGCGCTCAGATGGACTTTTGCGGCATCGTCAAACCGCGCCCAGCAGGGCCATAATCTCCGCGGCGGCCGGGTCAACGATCTCCAGCCCGATCTGCGGCAGGACACCAAGCAGCAGCGAGAGCAGGCCCAGCACGACGATCGGCAGTACGATCATCAGTGGCAGCGGCTTGAGCGTCTTCGGGCGGTCCTCCGGCACCGGACCGAAGACGACGGTGTTCACCGCGCCGAGGTAGTAGAAGAGCGATATTACGCTGTTGAGGATCAGCATGATGACCATGAAGATCCCTATCCCGCCGACGTCCACGCCCGACCGGACCAGCAGCACCTTGCTGAAGTAGCCGTTGAACGGCGGCGTGCCGGCAAGGGAGAGGGCGAAGATCAGGAAGCAGACTCCGATCAGCGGGAAGCGGCGCCCGATACCCGAGAGCCTGCGCATGTCACGCGTGCCCAGCAGGTAGAGGAAGGCGCCAGCGCAAAGGAAGGCGCCGCCCTTCATAATCGCGTGGTTCAGAATGTGATAGAGCGCACCGCGCATACCGGCGAAGCCCGCTACATGCGGGAAGCCCAGCGCGAAGCCAACGCCCATCACGATGTAGCCCATCTGAGCCACCGACGAGTAGGCGAACATCCGCTTGAGGTCGCTCTGGCGCAGCGCGATGAGGTTCCCGACGAACATCGTCACCAGTGAGAGGATCACGATCAGCAGGCCGAACTGCACCGAACCGAGCGCGAGCAGGGCCTTGAGCATCGTGATCAGGCCCGCCTCGATGACGATACCGGACAGCATCGCGGAGATGCCGCTCGGGGCCGCCGAGTGTGCATCCGGCAGCCAGGTATGCATCGGGACGATCGCGGCCTTGACGCCGAAGCCGACGACCAGCATTGCGATTACGCCCATCATCTGCGCGCCGCCGGCGTGCGCCCCCATCAGCGCCGGGATCGCCGCGAGGTCGAGGCTGCCGGTCCACGAGTAGATGATCGCGATGGCCAGCAGGGCCAGCAGCGAACCCGTGGTGGAGATAACCAGGTACTTGACGCCTGCCTCGACAGGCTCCCACTCCTCGCGCTCAAACGCCACGAGCACAAAGGACGCGATGCTCATGACCTCAAAGAGCACATACATCGTGAACAGGTCGCCCGCGAAGCCGACTCCGACTATGCCGGCGGTCATGATCATCAGCAGGGCGTAGAACTTGCCGATGTTGCGCCGGTGCATATAGCGCATCGAGTAGATGGCAACGAGGCTCGACAAGAGCAGGGCGGTGGCGGCAAGGAAGACGCCGAGGTAGCTGCCGGTGAGGTAGCTTTGCAGTGGCGCACGCGCCACCGCCGTCGGCCAGCCCGTCACCTCGCCTTGCTCAAGGATCCTCCACACCTGGTAGACGGCATGTGCCGACCCGAGCATCGCGACGAAGGCCACGAAGCCGGTCAGCATGCGGCTGCGCGAGAGCCTGCCGATGAGGTAGACAATCAGCGCGCCGCCCGACAGTATCACGATCGAAAGCAGCACTTCCATGGCTTTATCCCCAACCCAGGAACATCAGCAGCACGGCGACGAAGCCGATGGCCAGCCACAGGCTGTTGTAGTTGAGATCGCCCGTCTGAAACAGTGCCAGCACCGACGCCACCGCGCGCATCACCACTACCCAGAAGCCCCAGAACCAGTCGCCGAATGCCTTGGTTTCGGTTACAAGATCGGCCCACATCCGCGGGCCCGCCGGAACCGGCGCCCCCTTGCGCGACCACTGAACGCCCAGGACTACGAAGATTACGACCACCAGCAGCCCCACCAGCAGCATCGGGCTGCCCATCGTGTGGCTCCACAGCTCCCCAAGCTCCATCTCGTGTATCTGATGGAAGGGCAGCATGAGCCCAAGCTTCGCGGTGTAGGGGCCTACGTAGAGCCACGAGACGAGCGTTCCGACAGCCAGCAGCGCCAGCGGCAGCGTTATCTCCCACGGCGACTCATGCGGATGGCCCTCACTGCGCGGCTCGCCCTGGAAGGTCAGCCAGTACATGCGCCACGAGTAGACCGCCGTGATCAGCGCGGTCAGAATGAGGATCACCAGCGGGCCGATCTGCCCGACCTCGAGCATCGCCTCGAAGATCGCGTCCTTCGACCAGAAGCCGTTGAGCAGCGGGATACCCGCCAGCGCCAGGGTGCCGATCAGGAACGTTACATGCGTGATCGGCAGCGCGCGCTTGAGGCCGCCCATTTCGTACATGTTCCGCGTGTGCGCGGCGTGGATGACCGAGCCCGCACAGAGAAACAGCAGCGCCTTGAAGATGGCGTGGTTGAGCAGGTGGAACTGGCTGGCGAAGATGCTCGCCGCGCCCACCGCCGCCATCATGTAGCCAAGCTGCGAGATAGTCGAGAAGGCCAGCACGCGCTTGAGGTCCTTCTCCACCAGCGCGAGCAGCGCCGCGATCAAAGCGCCGATGGCGCCGATCCACAGCAGCGCCGGGAGCCACCAGCCGAGCATCGAGAACATCGGCAGCGTCCGGGCGGTCAGGTAGATGCCGGCGTTGACCAGCGTGGCGGCGTGGATGAGGGCGCTGATGGTGGTCGGCGCCTCCATCGCGTCCGGGAGCCAGATATGCAGCGGGAACTGCGCCGACTTGCCCACCGCGCCGGCGAGGAAGCCGAAGCCGGCAATGGTGAGCACAGGAATCGGTATCTGCCCGCCGAGGGCGGCCGCGATCGTGGCGCTGATGCTGAAGGGATTCGCAGCTCCGAGGCGGCTCATCGCCGACCAGAGCACCACGACGCCGATGAGCAGGCCGATGTCACCAAAGCGGGTGACGATGAAAGCTTTCGTCCCGGCTCGGCGAGCCTTCGCCCGGTGATACTCATAGGCGATAAGGGCAAAGGAGCAGAAGCCTATGACTTCCCAGAAGATGTAGAGCACCAGGAAGTTGTCGGCCAGCGCCAGCGCGATCATCGAGCCGATAAACAGCAGCGTGAGGAAGTAGTAGCGCGTCGGCGCGTAGATCTCCTCAAGCGCCTCCATGTACCGGATCGAGTAGAGGATGGCCAGAGAGCCGATGCAGCCGGCGACGGCGGCGACGAACATGCCAATACCGGTGAGTCGCAGGCC
This sequence comes from candidate division WS1 bacterium, assembly GCA_012522765.1. GTDB lineage: Bacteria > Armatimonadota > Zipacnadia > Zipacnadales > UBA5352 > UBA5352. Next base: position 11,312 of record JAAYJW010000014.1, read on the forward strand.
GAAGCTGGCGTCAATGCCGGGAATCCAGTAGGTGGCGGCGATCTCCTGTCCGGCAGCGGCTCGGATAAGCAGGACGGTCAGGGCCGCCGTGGTGAAGCCGGCAAGGACGCTGTACCACTTCATCAGGTGTTCGTTGATCCGGCCGAAGACCGGGATCAGCAGACACCCGCCGAGCGGCACGAGTATGGTCAGCAGCGCGAGCAGTTCAATAGACGTGACAGCTCACCCCTTCAACCGCCGGAGAGCCGCGATCGAAAGGCTCTTATTGTGATGGTAGGAGGCGACCACGAGCGAAAGCGCGATCGCCACGGTCACGGCCTCGATCAGAATGACCGTGACGACGACCGACTGCGCGGCCGCCATCGTGCCGGTCTGGAAGCCGCCGAGGACAAACACCAGCGAGACGCCCCGGGCCATGATCTCCAGACCGATGATGATCTGCAGCAGGTTCGTGCGGGTTATTGTCGCGTACATCCCGATCAGGACGAGCGCGAAACCTGCGGCGGCATAGGGGGTCATCAGCGCTCAATCCTTTCCTTCGTCAGCACCAGAACGCCGAAGGTGCCGGCGAGGATGATCATCATCTGGCCGAGCAGGTCGGGCGATCGCAGATCCCACATCATCTCGCGGAAGCCCGGGAGGCCTCCGAGGGGTCTGACAGATGCCTCGGGTTCGAGCAAAAAGATCGCCACCAGCCCGATGAAGATCGCCAGTGACAGCAGAACGCCCACGGCTCTAATCATGCTGTTCCCTCGCCTCCGTGAGCGCTATCACCGCGAGGAACAGCACGGTGATGAAGCCAGCGCACACGCTCAGCTCGAACATCGCCGCCCATGGGGCGCCGAAGCGGTAGAACATGGCGGCGAGGATCGCCGACATCACTGCCAGTGCCAACGCGCCCTTGAGCACGTCGCGCAGATGCACCGCCAGTACCGCCAGGAGCATGACCAGACCGAGAGCAACCCAGTCCAAAACCTGGATCGCTTCCATATGCAGCCGTCTCCTTACCTTCGACGCCACTGGGGCGCCGCTATCGAGGGCTGTCCGTTCGCCGGACAAGTAGAGGACCCCATCCCCCGCACTTGCCCCCGCGGACGGATGGAGGTCCCATACTTCAGCCCCATGTGTTCTCAGATACGTCCTGACCCTCAACGGGCCACCTATTCGCCGGCCCGCAGACCGGCACCTCCGTCAATAGCCAATTGACAGCGAAAGAGCGGAGGGTGGGGGACGAAGACGCATTGATGCCCCGTCCCGCAACTGCAAATCGCGCACACCTAGTTCATCAGCAACTGGGCCGTGTCGCGCGCGATCATCAATTCCTCGTTCGTCCTGATCGCCAGCAGATGCGTCGGCGCCGAGTCGGTGCCGATCGCGGTGCTGCCGTTCTCGAACGGCAGCGGGTACGTGTTCTTCGCCGGGTCAACCTCAATCCCGAGGAACTCAAGCCCCTGCACACACCACTCGCGCTGCAGATGGTCGTTCTCGCCGATACCGCCGGTGAAGACAACGCAGTTCACGCCGCCCATCGCCGCCGCATAGGCCCCGATGTATTTGCGCACACGGTAGGCGAACAGATCCAGGGCCAGGCGCGCGCGCTCATTGCCCTCACTCGCTGCCTTCTGCAGGTCCCGCATGTCGTTGCTGATGCCCGACAGCCCCAGCAGACCGGACTGCTTGTTGAGCAGCGTGTCAATCTCATCGATGGCGTAGCCGAGCGTCTGGGCGAGGTAGATCACGATGGCCGGATCGAGGTCGCCGCTGCGGGTGCCCATCAGCAGGCCCTCAAGCGGCGTGAAGCCCAGCGTGTTGTCAATCGAGCGGCCCGCCTTCACCGCGGTCATCGAGCAGCCGTTGCCGAGGTGGCAGGTCACGACCTTCTGATCCTCATCGGCTATACCATGCTCGCGCAGGTACTCGGCGGCGCGGAGTGCGACGTAACGGTGCGACGTGCCGTGGAAGCCGTAACGCCGGATGCTGTGCTCCTCGTACATCTCCCATGGCAGGCCGTAGATGAACGCATGCCGCGGCATCGTCTGATGGAAAGCGGTATCGAAGACGGCCACATGCGGCACGTCCGGCAGGGCCTTGCGAGCGGCCTTGATGCCCATCAGGTTCGGCGGGTTGTGCAGCGGGGCAAGCGCGCCGAAGCGATCTATCGCACTCTCGACTTCCGCGTTGATTACTACTGATGAAGCGAAATCCTCGCCACCGTGGACGACGCGATGGCCGACGGCGTTGATGGCGTCGAGCGAGTCGATCACACCGGCGTCGCCGTTGACCAGAGCGTGGACTGCTCTCTCGAAGGCGATGGTATGGTCGGGCATTTCAACGTCCGCTTCGAATTCCCGTCCGTCGTGGGTCTCCTGCTCGATGCTGGACCCCGCGGAACCCACACGCTCGCAGAGGCCTTTCGCGAGGGACTGCTCCGTCTGCATGTCGTAAAGCTCGTACTTGAGCGAGGAACTACCGGCATTGACAACAAGGACGTTCACGTGACTACCTCCGTGCGAACTGCGGGGACGCGATTATGCCGACGCCGTCTCCGGCGTCGGCCCTATCGGAGTGGACCGGCCGCGGTCGGTTACCCGTAGCTACTCCTCAAGCGGCGGCCCGAGTTCTTCGGGCTCGCGCCCGGGCTGCTGCGCGAGCAGCATCTTCTTTGTCTTCTGAACCGTCGCCTGAATGCGATCGGTGTAGTTCTCCAGGCGCTCGACGACACTGCGCGCCCAGGCCTCGGCCTCCGAGCGGATATGATCCGCCTCGACCTCGGCCTCCTCGAGGATATCCTCCGCCCGCGCCTCCGCCTGCTTGACCAGTTCGTCGTTGGAGGTCATAAGCTGCGCCTGCTCCCGCGCGGCCTCGATGATCTTGGCCCGCTGCTCGTGGGCCTCCTCGAGGATCCGGTCGCGGTCACGCGCAAGCTGCGTGGCCTCGGTCATCTCGTGCGGCAGGCTCTGGCGCATCTGGTGGATCAGGTCGAACAGGTCGGCCGCGTCGAGGACCGTCTTGCCGATGAACGGCGGGAAGCGGCAATACCACTTCTCACCACTGTCGGCCATGTCCTCCAACTCGTCGAGCAGTCGCAGAATCTCCATCCCTTGACCTCCCTGCACACGACCGTCGGCCGCCGCAGTTTCCGCCTCTATCAACGGGGGCTGCGCCGGTGCCACAACGGCCTCTCCATCGGCTTCATTCCTGCTGCGATTGATGGCGCTCGCTCTCCAATGCCTCGGCGACGGCGGGCGGCACGAACTCTGATACGTCGCCACCCAGCGCCCAGATCTCGCGGATCAGGCTCGAACTCATATACTGAGCGTCCGGTGAGGTCATGAGGAGGACGGTGTCGATCTCAGGTAGCATCCGGCGGTTCATCATCGCCATCTGCTGCTCATGCTGAAAGTCGTCAACTGACCGGAGCCCCTTGACGATAGCCATGGCCCCGACGCGCCGCGCGCAGTCCACGAGCAGCCCATCGAAGCTGTCAACCTCGACATTTTCAAGGTGCGCCACTGCCGCGCGGATGAGTGCTTCCCGCTCGGGCAGTGGGAACAGCGTCCTTTTGCCTGATACCGCCGCGGCGACCACGACGACTCGTTCGAAGAGCACCGACGCGCGCTCGATGATGTCGAGGTGACCGAGATGGATCGGGTCGAATGTTCCCGGGCAGATTGCGGTACCTTGCGCTTTCGCGCTGAGTTCGCTCATGCCGTCATCGACCCTCGCCCGCCACGTCATAGAACGAGAGGATGCTCTCGCCGAACTGCTTGCGCCGATCCGGCTCCGGAACGCCCTCAAGCTCCTGCCGCCCCGGATGTTGCAGGACG
>JAAYJW010000179.1 GCA_012522765.1 candidate division WS1 bacterium
GATCCATGATCCCCACGATCTGCTCGCCGCGCATGTGCTCGATCGGTTGCGAGGCGAGGCACGCGAGGTCGCAGTTGTGCGGCGAGTTGCTGAAGCCGTACTCGCCCATCGCGCGGCCCGCGATGAAGTGCTTCGCGATGACCGGCACGTAGCTCTGCCGCGTCAGCCCCGCGCCCACGTGGGTCATGTAGCAGGGGTAGGCGAAGCTGCGCGCCTCTCGCGGGAAGAAGCGATTGAGCCGCCGCTCCGCCTCCAGCACGTCGGCCTCGATCTCCTCGAGCGTCATCGTCTCGAGACCCCGCGCGCCGGGCTGGTCGCTAAAGTTGCGCGAGCAGGTATGCCCGACGGTGTGGTTGCCGATCTCGTGCCCGGCCTCATGCAGCGGCACATACTGCGCCAGCCGCTCCTCCCAGTCATCGCGGCCCGCGGATAAATAGAAGGTCCCACGGAATTCGCGCTGCTCCATCGCAGGGGCCGCCACATGAAGCTGGGTATCGTTCCCGTCATCGTAGCTGAGCGACACAGCGCAGAGATACTCGTCCGGCCATGCGTCGTAGTTGATGCTGGAGCTTGTTGGCGACATTCGGCGCCTCCGTCCGCCATGCAATTGACCGGCGGTGACTTCCCCGAAGTCGAGGCCTGCTCCTGCTTCGGGCATCCGCAGTTTCAGTGCACGCAGACAGATCGCACCTGTGGAAGGTCCCGGGGAAAGTATGTGGAAACATGATCTTCTTTGCCGCCGGCCGTCAGACGTTCCGCTATACCTGAAGGCTGATCGCAACCTCCGGAAGACCCACGTGGGCAATGAGGAGAGCCGCACAAATGACTTCTCGCGAACGGATCAACGCCGCGCTGCGCCACCAGCAGCCCGACCGGGTGCCTGTGGATCTCGGGGCCTCCGAATCCTCGGGCATCATGGGGATCGCCTACAACCGCCTCAAGCAGCACCTCGGGCTTGATGGCCGCACGCAGATATACGACCTCTCGCAGATGATTGCCAAGGTCGAGGAGCCGGTGCTTGATCTGGTCGGGGCCGACGCAATCGCGCTTCTGATTGAGCCGCGGATGTGGAGGCCGTGGGCGCTGCAGGATGGTTCACCGTGCGAGATCCCGGCGAAGCTGCAGATCGTGCCGTATGAGGGCGGCTGGGCCGTCCGCCGGGTTGATGGCACCCCTGCGGCGGTCTGCCCCGCGGGCGGCTACTACTTCGACCCGGTCAACCCGCCGCTGGCCGATGCGACCACACCCGCCGACATCGAGGCCGGCATCGAGCACCTCGAGAGCTTCGACTGGCCCGGTTATCTCGACGAGGGCTACGACGACCTCGCCTGCAAAGCACGCTGCCTGCACGAGGAGACCGATCGCTGCATCGTGGCGAACCTGTGGGTCCATGTCTTCGCCGCGGGGCAGATACTGCGCGGCTTCGCGAACTTCATGATGGACCTCGCGGCCGACAAGCCGCTGGCGCATCACCTGATGGGCCGCCTCGTGGACTGCTATGCACCTCGCGTCGCGGATTACCTCGACGCCGTCGGCGACTACGTGGACGTCATACAGGTGAACGACGACCTCGGTACGCAGAACGGTACGCAGCTTTCGCCGGACCTCTACCGCGAGATGGTCAAGCCCTACCATGCGCGGCTCTGGGGCATGATAAAGCAGCGCTGCGACAAGCCCCTGCTGCTGCACTCCTGTGGCTCGATCTACGACCTGCTGCCGGACCTGATCGAGATCGGCGTGGATGCGATCAACCCCGTGCAGGTATCGGCGGCAAAGATGGACGGGGCGCTGCTCAAGCGCGAGTTCGGCCGCGATCTGGCCTTCTGGGGCGGTGGCTGCGACACTCAGCACGTGCTCGGCGGCGGCACGCCAGAGCAGGTGCGGGACGAGGTGCGCTATCGCGTGGAGCAGTTCGCGGACGATGGCGGCTTCATCTTCTGCCAGGTACACAACATCCAGCACAACGTCGCGCCGGAGAACGTAATGGCGATGTATGAGGCGCTGAGAGAGTTGTGAGTTATGAGCCGCGCCCCGTGTCCAGCCGCAGCACCGCGAACTGATGGCTAAGGAAGGAGACCCACGATGCCCGACCCGCTTCGCATCCTCATCTTCGGCGCGCATCCCGATGACTGTGACCTGCGCTGTGGCGGGATGGCGATGAAGTGGCGCGCGCTGGGCCACCACGTCAAGTTCATCTCGATGACCAACGGCAACACCGGCCATCACGAGATGGGCGGCGGTCCGCTTGCCCGCCGACGCTATCAGGAGACGCAGTGTGCGGCGAGGATCGCGGACATCGAGTACGAGGTCTTCGACATTCACAACGGTGCGCTTGAGCCGAACCTCTTCTACCGCGGCATGACCATCGTCGCCATCCGCGAGTATCGCCCCGACCTCGTCATCTGTCACCGGGCGAATGACTACCATCCCGACCACCGTGCGGTGGGCGTGCTTGTGCAGGACTCGATCTTCGGCTGCACCGTGCCGAACGTGATGCCACTGACACCGGAGCTTCAGCGCTCCCCGGCGCTCGGCTACACCTGGGACAGCTTCACCGACCCGACCCCCTACGTGCCGACGGTGGCGATCGACACCGACGACGTGATCGAGCGCAAGGTGGACATGATCCACTGCCACGAGTCGCAGATGTACGAGTGGAACCTGCGCTTCAGCGACCCGGTGCCGGTGGAGGAGCGCCACGAGTGGCTGCGCGAGCGCCTGCTGGCGCGCTACGCCAACATCGCAGATGATGCACGCGACTGCCTCGTGAAGTGGTACGGGGAGGAACGCGGCAATGCCGTGAGGACCGCCGAAACGGTGATGATGTCGCAGTACGGGGCTGTGCCCAACGAGGATCGGCTGCGCGAGTTGTTCCCGTTCTTCCCGTGAGTCGTGCGGAGGGGCCGCACGAGGGCAGGTTGCGAAGCAAGCTGCGCGAGGTCGGCCCATTCGGTTGTTCGGTCCATTGAGACGACCGTAGAGGGCCGACCTCAGCCCTCGCAAACGACGCTCGGGCTTCGTGCGGCCCCTCCGCGGCGCCCCGCGAAGCAAAGCCTCTCGTCGCGAGATCTGTGTGAAGGTGAACGGTCGGCAGGAGGCCCGCCATGCACTTCGATGCCGATCAAAAGCAGGCGCTCTTCGATTCGATGTGCGAGATGCCCACGGTGGACGCGCATGAGCATCTGCACTCCGAGGAGATGCGGACCGGGCGCGACGTGGACATCTTCCTGCTCTTCCATCAGTACCTGCGCGTGGACCTGATCCTCGCCGGCATGGCGCCCGCGGATGCCGACGCCCTCGCCGAGCCTGACGTGCCGCTGGAGCGCAAGTGGGAGACCTTCGCCCCGCACTGGGACCTCGTCCGCACCGGCGCGGTAGCCGGACCGCCGCTGATGGCGCTGCAGCGCTTCTTCGATGAAGATGACATCACCGCAGCCAACTACGAGGCGCTGACGGAGCGGATGCGCGCGAACAACGTTGGAGGCTGCTACGAGCGTTATCTCCGGGAGGCCTGCAACATCGTGCTGGTGCTCAATCAGAACCGCACAATGTGGCAGACCGACCTCTTTCGGCCGATCATGCACGGCCCGAGCTTTATCGGCCAGAGCACCCGGCAGAGCATCACGGAGGCATGCGCGGAGGGTGGCTATCAGCCACCGAACAGCCTCCCGGCGCTGCTGGAGATCATCGAGGAGCGCCTCCGCGCGCACAAGTTAGACGGGATGCTGGGCGTGAAGGGCCACGCGCATGACTACGTGCCGGGCGATCGCGAGGCTGCCGAGTGGGCCTACCCGCGCATCATGGCGGGCGACCCGAAGCCCGATGATGGCAATGCCGTCAACCGCTACCTGCTGGACTTTATGTACGAACTGTGTGGCGAGCTTGACCTGGTGGTCGTGCAGCATACCGGCGTCTGGGCGGGCATGGGCGCGGACATTACGACCATCCGGCCCACGAAGGTCTTTGACCTCGCGAAGGCTCATCCGGGGACGCGCTTCGACGTCTTCCACGCCGGGACGCCGTGGCCGGTTGACGCAGGCTTCCTCTGCCGCAGCCTGCCGAACATCTACCTCAACGCCTGCTGGAGCCACCTGCTGGCCCCGCAACTCACGAAGCAGGCGTATGACTGGTGGCTGGACATGCTGCCGATCAACCGCGTGAGCGCGTGGGGTGGCGACTACTGGTGGGCGGTGGAGAACGTCTACGGCGTGGTGATGAAGACGCGCGATATCCTCGCGGAGGTGCTCGCGGCGCGCATCAAAGCCGGCAACTTCGACGAGGCCCGTGCGCTGCAGATCGCGCGCCGGTGGATGCACGACAACCCGCGCGAGGTGTACTTCATCGACTGAAGCCGCAACGGGAGTGATGGTGCATGATACGAACGCTCACAGGCATACTGCTTGTCGCGCTCACTCTCGCTCCAGTCACCGCTCAGCCGCTGGAGGTCCCGCGCATCGATGCGCCGCCGGCACTTGACGGAGCGCTCGATGACGCCTGCTGGCCGCAGGCGGCGCTGGTCGACGGCTTCACCGCACCGGGCACTGACACCGACCCGCTTGAGCGCACCGAGGCCCGCCTCTGCCACGACGGCGTCTGGCTTTACCTGAGCTTCCTCTGCCACGAGAGCAACCCCGGCGCGATCGTCCGCAAACAGACAGAGCATGATGGTTCGGTCAACCTCGACGACTCGGTCGAGGTCTTCATCTCCCCCACGCCCGACCGCTCGCGCTACTATCACTTCCTGCTCTCCGCGAACAACATCCGGGCGGAGCAGCAGGGCTGGCCCGGGAGCGCGCCCTACCGCCGGTGGAACACCGGGTGGCGCTCAGCGACCGCGACCACCGATGAAGGCTGGGTGGCGGAGATCGCGCTGCCGCTGGTGATGCTGTCGGGCAGCGGCGAAGAGTGGTACTTCAACCTCTGCCGGAACAAGCGCACACCGCCGGCGCAGTTCTCCTGCGCGGCTCCCGTGGGGCGCCTGTTCAATGAACTCGACGCATTCCTGCCGATGGCCGCTATTGCGACGGAAGGCGCGCCCTACGCGCCACTGCTGACGAGGCCTGCCGTCGGCACATACAGCGAGGGCGCCAACGGGTGGGGCTACGAGGTGACGGTGGCGGCGGAGAATGTCACGGGCGCGGCGGGAAGGCTCGAGCTGCAGGTGCACGATGAGCCGCTGCGGGGCGAACCGTCGTCGGTCGTCGTGCCGCTGGAGATGGGCGCGAAGGAAGAGCGCGATCTGAAGATCTTCATGCCTGCGCCGGTCTCCTCCGATCGCGAGGTCACGCTGCGGCTGGTTGACCCGGAGACCGGCGAGTTGCGGCAGTGGCTGACGGTGGCCGACACCACGCCCCTCAGCCCGCTCTCGGCATGGCTCGATCTGTCCTACTACTCAACGGAGGACACCGCCCGCGCGATCTGTCAGGTGCGGGCGCCCGAGGCGCAACTGCGCGGATGGCGGCTGGCGGTGCGAAGTGATGCGGCCACGCTGGCACAGCAACCTGAGCCAGTGAGCGGCGAGCAGATGCTCGATCTGCCGCTGGCGGGCATTGCGGTGGGTGAGCACCCGCTGGCGGTGGTGCTGAGCGACGCCCAGGGACGCGAGGTCTCGCGGCAGGAGCTTACGCTGCTGCGGCTTGAGCCGCGCCAGCATGAGGTGAAGATCGACCGGGTGCGGCAGGTGGCGCTGGTGGATGGCGAACCGTTCTTCCCGCTCGGCTTCATGGCGACCGAACCCTCTGATGTGCCCGACTACGCGGACCTCGGCTTCAACATGGTCAGTTCCTTCGCGGTAGCATACCGACCCGCAGATGGCGAGACTCCAGCGACCGTCGCCGATGCCGCGCTCGCCTCGGGACTAAAGTACATTGACTACCTGCCGCGTTACTTCCTCACCGAAGACGGCCGGACCATCCGCCAGGCGGGTCTCGGCAAAGGCTCCCCGGGCTTTCTGAGCGCGGTGCGTGACTGTGCAGAGCGGTGTATGCCGCCGGTGATCGAGCAGCTTCGCGATCACCCCGCGCTGCTGGCCTACTACGGCATTGACGAGCCCTACGGCGACGAGCAGCGCGAGGCCTGTCAGGTCGTCTACGATGCCGCGCATAGGCTCGATCCGCACCATCCGGTGTATGTCCTCTTCTCAAGCTGGACGCCCGAGGAACCGGGCTGGGAGAGCGCCATGGACCTCGTGGGGATCGACCCCTACATGGTGATGGGCGTGGCCGATCCTACGGCCAGCCGCAACAGCCTCGCATACATCGCAGTCACTCAGACGCGGGCGCGACGCTTTGCCGACGAGATGCATTCGCCGCTGTGGATCGTGCCGCAGAGCGAGTACTACTCCGGGTCACTCCGGCCGCTACTGCCGGAGGAGCAGACCTGCCAGACGTGGATGGCGCTGATCTACGGTGGACGAGGGCTGCTCTACTTCCGCAATCCGGTCTACCACCAGGCAAGCTGGGAGAACTTCCGCGACGTGACCAGTCGCGTGCGCGCAGTCATGCCCGCGCTGCTCACGAGGCAGCCTGCGCAGAGTGTTGAGTATCTCCCGCGCGAGGCCCGGCGCTTCGACTACCCACTGGTGCACGTCTGCCTGCTGGCAGAGCCGGATGGCACGCCGGTGATCCTCGCGGCCAACACCGAGCCACGCCCGGCGCAGGTGCGCTTCGCACTGGAGGGGCTGGGCGATCAGGCGCAGGTCGGCTGCATCTTCGCCGATGAACGACTGCCAGTGAGCAACGCAGGCTTCAGCGACACCATCGAGGACTACGGCATACGCGCGTACCGGCTGGAGGGCCACCGGCTGGCCGATGGCGAGGCACAGTTGACGGTGACGGTGGGTGGCGAGGCGCTGGCGGGGCTGAGGCCACCCGCCCCGCCGACGATGCCTTCAGCCGAGCGCAATCTGCTGGCGAACGGTGAGTTGGAGGGCCCTGAGGGCTGGGAGCTTCTGCCCGGTGGTGGCGCAGGTAATGCCCCCGCGACGATCAACTTCCCCGAGCGCGGCGATGAGCCCGGTCGCTGCCTGCACATCACGCGCGACAATGACTTCAGCAACGCCGCGATCCTCAGCGACTGGATCACGCTCAAGCCGAATACGCGCTATCGCTACGGCTGCGAGATCCGCGGCACGATCACCAGCGGCCAGGGGCGCATCTCCATGATGATGGTTGGCCGCGACGGCATGGGCCTCACGCAGACGCCGTCATTGTCGCTGAAGGCCTCCTCGGAGGCGTGGCAGCCGCTCACGCGCGAGGTCGCCATCGGTGATGAGCCGGTGGAGTTGCGCGTGTGGCTGAGCCTCTACCGCGTGGGCGGCGAGGGCTGGTGGGACAACGCCTTCGTTGAGGAGGTCGGGGAGGCGCCGGACACGCGCAACCTGCTGGCGAACGCGAGCTTTGAGCACGCGGTGCTGCCCGGTTGGCCGGA
>JAAYJW010000180.1 GCA_012522765.1 candidate division WS1 bacterium
CGCTACCGCTGGCGCATGGCCCAGTTCATCATGGACCTCAACGCGGCGCTGGAGGGGCGATGATGATGAGAGCGACCATCTGCATTGCGCTCTTTCTGCTCGCGCTTTTTCCCGCCACCGCGCAGGAATGGGCCATCCCTGAGGCCGACATGCGCCTGCGGCTGAGCGTCAGCGGCGACCTCTATCAGCGCGACGACACGGATCTGGCGACAGTCATCGACTTCAACGCGCTGCTGGGGCAGCGAAGGGTGCTTGCAGCCGATGGCCTCACGCTGGTGCAGGCGTCGTTCGATGAGCCGCTGGAGATTCGGCTCGCGGAGGATGCTGAGCTTCGCTACGCCTCCGGCAACCCGATCCTGTGGCTGGAATGGGCAAGCGGTCCTCTGGATCGCTTCGAGGCGAGGCAGTGGGACCTCTACCTGCGGACAGTGGAGCGCGGATCGCCAGATGCATGGCAGACGCTGGAGCGCACCTTCTCACCCGGCGATCCGATGCTGCTGTGGGATACAAGCTTCGAGCAGGCGGAAGCCGGGTATGAGGATCGCCCGGTCGGGATGATCCCCGGGGGCGCGGACAAAGACGGGGAGACCACCGAGCGCGTCTGGACCGACGTGACCTCGCGCAGCGGCGAGCGCTGCTTGAAGATCGCGCGGCGCTTCGAGGGCGAGCCGCCTAAGAACAGCAACCGGCCGCACTGGCGCAGTTGGCCGCCCCGGATCTTCGTGAGGCCCGGCCAGGGCATACGCGCCACGGGCTGGCTGAGCGTTCCCGAATTGGCGCAGGGTTCGCTGGCCAGCATGACGCTTGAGTTCTACGGCGCGGAGAACAAGCGCCTCAGCGAGAACCGGGTCTTCATGCGCGACAGCGTGGTGCCGCACGAGGACTGGGTGCAGCTTGTAGGGCAGACCACGGCGCCCGATGCGGCTGAGAGCGCGGTCATCTGGTTTTCGCTGCACGGCGCGGGCAGGGCCTACTGCGACGACCTGACGGTCACGGCGCTGCCGGGGGGCGAGCTGCCCGCGCTGCAGGTGCAGGTGGGCGATCTGCTGCGGAACAGGGCCACCGTGGTGGAGGCGGCACCGGGCGAGGAGAGGGTGCTCACGGCCACCACGGCGGAGGCGCCGCCGGTGCTTGACGGACAGCTTGATGACCCCTGCTGGGCCACCGCGGGCCGGGTTGACAACTTCGAGGTCTTCATGCAGACTCCCGGTGCGAGGGTGAGCACTACGGTTTTCGCCTGCGCCGATCGGGATGCTCTCTACTTCGGCTTTGACTGCCTCGAAGTGTCCACGGACACACTGCTGGCGGCGACCACCGAGCGGGACGGGCCCGTCTGGACCGATGACTCAGTGGAGCTGTTCCTTGACACGAACCGCGATCTGCAGACCTTCTACCAGATCATCGTCAATCCTCGGGGCGTGTTCTTCGATCAGGATGCCGGAGCGCCGGGTCTTGCGGGCGCCAAATGGGATGGCCCGATCACTACCGCCACCAGCATCCACCCGGGCGGCTGGCGCGCAGAGGTGAAGCTGGAGTTTGCGGGACTGCGACTGGCGGAGGCGCAGAGCCAGGTCTGGGGGGCGAACTTCGCCCGCACCAGCTATCGCGATGGCAGGTCCGCCTACACATGGGCGCGCGTGAAGTCGGGCTTCCTCGAACCGGCGAACTTCGGGCGGCTCGTGCTACCGATCGATCCTACCGCCAATGCAGTCACCGGGCGGCCTCTTGCCGGCGAGCAGATCTTCGGTAGCGAGGGGCTGCTGCCGGTAGAGACCGTCAACCGCCGCGATGATCCCGTGCAGGTGCGGGTGGTGGCTACTGCCGCCGAAGGTGGGACCGGCGGGGAGGTGCTCGCGCAGCTTGAGCGCGGCATGACGGCCGTAGCGCAGATTCCGGCGGAATTCGACCTGGCCGGCGAGACGCGAGTGACTTATGAGCTTTTCGAGCAGCCGTCGGGGCGGCTGCTCTACACGACGACCGTCACGCACACAGTCCCGGAGGCCCTGGAGATAGCTCCCGACCATCTGGTATCCTACCTCGATGAGGATCTGCTCACCGGAGGGTGGGAGACAGGATTATCAGAGACTGCGCTCGGGGAAGTGACGCTGTCGCTGGACGTCGTGGATGCTGAGGGGACGGCGCTTGCCACCGCGCAGATTGAGCTGGCGACGCGGGCCGGGGAATGGATCCTCGGAGTGGGAGATGTTCCCGCGGGGCGCTACCTCCTGCGCGCGAAACTGCAGAGGGCGGGGCAGCTCATCGTCACGCGCGAGCACTCTCTCGATCGTATCGCCGGACCGTTCGGTGGCGCAACTGACTGAACACAGAGCAGGTAAAGATGCGTCATACGATGTTGACCGCGGCGGCTGCGGTGGGGGCGTGAAGTCGCTCCGCGGGGGAGGTTTGTGGAGATCGGTGCCGAAACATCCATCGGCGGCCGGAGCGAGCCTTCTGGTCGCCGGTGACGCTTAACCGCACGGCAGGACGACCGCCGCGGCACCAGGCGCCTTCGGGCGGGGTATTGTTGGCGGTTCAGACCAGCCTGCGGCACCGTCAGATCGCTTCACGTGCCTGATGAGCTGGATCTGAAGAGTCGGCGGATCGTAGACTGCTTCAGTGATCTTCGTAGACTTCATGAGAAGCAGGGGTGGTCGGAGCAGCGAGGTTGCCGCGACCATGCCGCATCTTGAGTGGCTGTGGCTTCGCGCTCCAGACCAAAGATCAAGTGACGACGCGATGTCCGGGAAGGTGAACAACCTGTGCTCAGCCTAAGATCAAGACTCCTGCTGGCGCTGGTGGCGTCAGGCCTGATGGTATGCGTTGCGTACACTGTGGTGTCGGCTCAGAGCACCTCGGGCCGACACGACCAGCCCACGCAGACCCGGCCTTCGCCGACGAGGACCGATGGGACGCCCACGTCTCCGACAAGGCCACTGCCGCCGGGCTCGACCCGCCCGGGTGGGGTTACACAGGATCAAGCTGACACCGAAGGCGAGGACATCGACGAGCAGCTTGAGGAACCGGTGATAGAGGAGGAAGAGCCGGAGGTAGAGGAGCCTGAGCCGCCGACCGCGGCCGAGCGTTTCGCCCTGCTTGAGCGCTTCGGGATGAGGATCTTCGGCTACGTGCCGGAAGAGCCCGCGCCTGAACAGACCTCGGAGACCCGCAGCGAGCGGAGCGACACCCCGGCGGAAGAGGCGGGGGCACAGGCAACCGAGACCGAGAGGCCCCAGACTCCCGCGCAGCCTGAGAGAGCGCGGCTGCCCCGGCAAGTCCCCACCCCGACGGATCCGCGACTGGTCACCCAGCCCTCAGCAGCAGGTGGGCTCATCACCTCGGAGCCGGTGCCGCCGACCTACGTGATTGGCCCCGGCGATGAACTGGTTCTGCGCGTCTGGACCGACGCGATCGAGCATGTACAGGCGAACCCGGTTGTTGATGCCGATGGCTCCATCTATCTCGAACTGCTCGGCGAAGTGACCGTCGCCGGAGAACGGCTCTCCCGAGTGCGCGAAATGCTCGCTCAGCGCTATCAGGTGTTCTTCGACCGCGCCCAGGTTAGCGTCGGGCTCTCCCGGACGCGCGTGATTGAGGTGCGCGTTGCCGGCGATGTCCGCCAGCCCGGCCTCTATCGGCTCTCAGGCTCGGCCACCATCTTCACGGCTCTCTATGCGGCGGGTGGGCCCAATGAGGTGGGCAGCTTCCGCGCCATCAAGCTCGCTCGCCGCGGCGAGGAGCCGGTGATACTCGATCTCTACGATTTCCTCCTCAGCGGAGACACGGAAGTAGACGTTGCTCTCGAACCCAATGACACCGTCTTTGTTCCGCCTCTGACTGCTGAGTTCGGCGTGGACGGTCAGGTCCGTCGCCCGGCGCGGTATGAGCTCAAGGGCGCTCTTACAGTTGCCGACGCGCTCCAGATGGCGGCTGGCATCGCCCCCACCGGCTACTCCCAGAGTATAGAACTCTGGCGCGCGGGGGGCAGCGGTGTCCGGCAACTGATCAACGTGAACCTGCAGGATGGTCTCACACATGAGATTCAGGGCGGGGACCTGCTCGTCGTGAACCCGATCATCGAAGAGCCCGACAACGTAGTGCAGTTGGAGGGAGCAACGCGAAGGCCGGGGGCATTTCAAATCCGTGACGGCATGCGCGTGAGCGATCTGATGCAGTCGGCGCAGGGGCCGACCGAGCAGGCGCACATGGCCGAGGCCGCGATCTGGCGCCTGACCGACGACTTCGACTATGAGCGCATTACGTTCAATCTCAGCGCGGCGCTTGCCGGCGATCCGCGGCACAATCTGCCCCTGAGGCCGCGGGATCGCGTGATCATCTTCACCAAGGAAGAGGCGGAGGCGCCACGAGAGGTCGTGGCCGAGGGGGCGGTGCGCACACCCGGCACGGTGGAGTGGGCGCAAGGGATGCGGGTGTCGGACCTCCTGAAGCAGGTAGGCGGTCTTGCTGAGGGCGCCTTTACACCCCGCGCCAACCTCCTGCGCCTCGGAGAGGACCAGCGTCGCGAGGTTATCCCCATCGACCTCGGCGAGGCCATCCGCGGTGTGGAGACGGCCAACTGCGAACTCCAGCGTGGCGATAAGCTACTCGTATTCGCGCGCGAGGAAGTAGCGCCTGCCAACGAGATCAACGTGGTCGGTGAAGTGCGCGAGCCGGGCTGGTATGTGCGCCCGCAGGGGATGCGCGTCTCGGACGCGATACTTGCCGCCGGCGGGGTCCTGGCGACCGCCGGTAACCAGGTTCAGTACACCCAGGGCGGCGTGGAGGGCAGCGTTGAGCCGATCTACCTTGCGATGCGACGGACCGATGATGGAGTGCAGGTGGAGCCCGACCCGGTAGTCCGGGACAACGACCTGGTCTCGGTGCCGGGCTCGGGTGACTTCATCGCGTCTCCGCCGGTGGTGTCAATCAGGGGACGCGTCTCGCGACCGGGTTCTTATGCCCTGCAGTCAACCTCCACAGATCCGGACACAGTGTACGATCTTATCGCTCGCGCCGGAGGGCTGCTGACGGACGGCAATCCCGGCGGCATCGTGCTGTACCGCTTGCGTGAGGAGATCATCCGCGAGGAGCAGCAAACTGACCTTACTCAGGTGATCGCTCACCTCAACCGCGAGATATCCGCCGCAACGGTGGAGGGCGAGGAGCAGCGCTCCGGCAGCACCGCGGACGCGATCGCGCAGGGGCTTCAGGTTGCGCTGTCGGAGGGCTCTAACCGGGTGATCATCGCGCCCCGACGGCTGAGTGAGACGCAGTGGGCGAGGGCGGTGCCGATCGATGGCGAGAAGCTCATCGCCACCGAAGGGCGGGAGGGGGACATGCCTCTACTCGCGGGCGATCTCGTGGTCGTGGGCAGCCTCCCGACTACGATTACGGTCATCGGCGCCGTGGCGCGGCCAGGTGCGGTGCCCTACGAGGACGGCCTGCGGATGCGCGATTACCTGCCAATGGTCGGCGGCTATACGGAGGATGCTCACGAGAGCCGCACCATGATCATCCGGGCGAACGGCTCAGTGTCTCCGATGAAGGGAGACACGCAGATACGCCCCGGGGACATCGTCCTGGTTCCGTCGGACTATGTCTTCCGCACCATTGGGTCCACCTCAACGTGGGAGAAGGTTATCTCGACCATCACGGCCGTGCTGGGTGGATACCTTCTCTTCAGGTAGCCGGACGCGCCTGCCCGTAAGCTGTGCGAGGACGTAAATCCAGAGACCTCCTGGGGTCGGAGGAGGTCTCTCCGCTAAGGCTGACTGCCGAATGTCTAGTGCCCCTCACGACAACCGGAGCATCGGTGCCCGTGCCCGTACCGCCGCGGGATGGCAGTTGCTGTCCAAGGGCATCAACATGGCGCTGCAGATGGCCACCACCATCATACTCGCACGCCTGCTCATGCCCGCTGACTTCGGCATACTGGCGATGGCGACGATGGTGACCGGTCTCGCGCTGATATTCCAAGACCTCGGTCTCGGCCAGGCGCTGGTGCAGCGTAAGGCGATCCGCAGGGAGCACACCTCCTCCGCCTTCTGGGGTACGCTGGTGATGGCGCTGCTGCTCTACGCTGGAGTGTTCCTGAGCGCGCCACTTGTGGCGGACTACTTCAGTGAGCCGCGCATGGTTCCGGTGCTCAAACTCATCGCGCTGATCTTTCTGCTCTCGCCCTTCGCGGTCGTGCCGCGGGCCCTGCTGCAGCGCGAACTCGACTTCAAAACGCCCTTCTTCGCGGGGCTGGCGAGCAGCATTGCCTACGGCTCGGTAGGCATCACCATGGCGCTTTTGGGCTATGGTTACTGGGCGCTGGTGGGTGGGGCACTCGCGTCCGGACTGGTGGCGACGTCCGCGTTGTGCATTCTGACGCGTTACCTGCCGCCGCTGGTCCCGAGCTTCCGTGGTATCAAGGATCTGTACGGCTTCGGCGTGGGGATCACGGGGATCGCCATCGGCCACTACATCGCGGAGAAGATCGATTACTTCGCCATTGGTCGGCGCCTCGACTCGAACGCGCTGGGGCTTTACACCCACGCTTACTCGTTCGTCACCTATCCGGCATTGCTCGCGGGCAGCATCGCGCCCATCTTCTTCCCTGCCTTCTCGAAAATGCAGGACGACCACCCGCGAATGCAGAACGCATACGGTCGGGTTACCACTCTTTTGGCCATCATCTTCTTCCCGGCGCTGGCGATCGCCATCATCTCGGCGCCGGAGCTTATCCCTACCGTCTTCGGGGAGCAGTGGAGGCCGGCTGTCGTTCCCGCTCAGATCATGGTAATGATCGGCATGTTCAAGATCGTATCAACGCCGGCCAGCGCGGTGATCAAGGCGACGGCGCATGTCTACGGCTCGGCGTGGCGGCAGTTTCTCTATGGGGCCCTGATAGGAACGGGAGCATGGTTCGCCGCCCCGCACGGGATCGTCGCCGTGGCCGTGGCGGTGGCCTGCGCCAACGTCGTGCACTACCTGCTGATCGGTCACCTGGTCTGGGTCGCCATAGACTTCGGGATCGCCGACTACGGCAGAGTGTTTCGCGGCCCTGTAATCGTTACGATCGCGACGGTATCAGTCGCAATCGCATGCCGGTACGGATCGGTCGTGGCCGATCATGGAGCCGTAGTGACGCTGTTGCTCACGATCATCCCGGCCGCGCTGACGGCACTTCTGCTGGCGAGGGTCCTGCCGCTCCGCGAGGTGGAGTGCGCGCTTGATGAACTCAGGGGATTCTCTCGGCAATGCCTGGGCGCGGTCCGCTTCTGGTGAAAATCGCGTTTCCACCGCCGTGCAGCCCTCCGGGGCGGGCGCGATGCTGTGTCGGAAGGGAGCAACGAGAATAGGTTTGCTGCGGTCATTGAAACAGACCCGCTTCTATAGCGAACGGATCAGCCCCCGCATCCCCGCGCTGCGGGTGCACGGCGAGCAGCTACACGAGCGCTTATATCAGGTTCTCGGACTGAGGGCCGTTCACGCCTACTGGCATCGGTGCAATAACTGGGGCGACGCCCTGAACCCTTTCATCATCCGGGCCATGTCCGGGATGCGGGTCTGGTTCAGTCGCGACCCCTCTGTGCAGAAGTACATGGCGGTGGGGAGCATCATCCACCGGTGCGACAGCAACACGGTAATATGGGGCGCGGGCTGCATGAGCCCCGAGCTGCCCATCCCGGAGATGCCGAAGATGGTGTGTGCGGTCCGCGGACCTCTCACCCGCGACGTACTCTGCGCGCAGGGCATTGATGTTCCCGAGATATACGGAGATCCGGCCCTGCTCATGCCGCGGTTCTACGATCCTGATGTGGAAGTGAAATACGAGGTGGGGATAGTCCCGCATCTGGTGGACAAGGAGCACCCATGGTTGCGCCGGTATAGCCAGGATGAGTCAGTCTCGATCATTGACGTGCAGACTGGTAGATGCGACTTCATCCGCGCCATCAAGCAGTGCCGGCATGTCATCTCAAGCTCCCTGCACGGTCTCATCTGCGCGGATGCGTACGGCATTCCCGGCACATGGGTGGAGTTCTCCGATGACGTCATCGGGGACGGCTTCAAGTTCCACGACTACTTTGCCTCAATCCAGCGCACCGACTACGGCCGATTGCGGGTCGGCGAGCATACGACGATTGAGCAGATTCTGGCGCAGCACGTGCCGTATGAGGTCGATATTGACCTCGATGAACTCCATGACGCCTGGCCTTCGGCACAGTGACGGCCTGATCCGGCCACGCCACTGAGAGGGAGGGTATTCGCCAACATGAAGATGCCGACCGTGAGCGCGGTGATTCCGGCCTACAATGCGGCGAAGACCATCAGGCGGGCACTCGATTCGGTCTACGCACAGACCTACGACAACATCATCGAGGTCATCATCGCGGACGATGGCTCCACCGATGACACCGCCGAGATCGTTCGGGCGGCGTTCCCGCAGGCCACGGTGCTGCACCGTGAGAACGGTGGCGACGCGGCCGCGCGAAACACGGGGATCGAGCATGCGAGCGGAGACTATGTGGCGTTCCTCGATGCCGACGACGAGTGGGTGCCTGAGAAGACGTCGGTTCAGATCGAGGCTATGGATCGGCATCCGGGTATCGGCATCGTTACATGCCACTTTACCCGCGTGACGGAGGGCCAGGACACTGCGACGGGATGCCATGTCCGGATAGCCGGAGAAGCGTTCCTGAACATCACCGGCTTCGAGGACTGGTTGTGCTGGATCTCGCCGCCACCGGACTGCTACATGCTCCCAAACGCCAGCGGGCTGGTGGTCAGGCGCAGTCTGTTCGACGAGACCGGGCTGATGGATGAGACCATGCCCGGCTCGGTGGAGTTCCTTGTGCGTGCCACCGCTCGCGGGTACAGTGTTGGCGTGATCGGCCGGCCGCTGAGCATCGTTTACGCGGCTGCAGGGACCCACTCGCGCAGTGCGGCCGGCAAGCTCGAAGTGGCCCACATGGCCGACTCGCTCATTTCCCGCTATGACCCTTCGGGCGTCGGATGGGCCGCCGAGTTGCTGTCGGAGAAGCGTTACGCACGGGCAAGGTACGAGGCCAGTCTCTTTGCGGCGGAGTGGGCCAATTCGGCCGGCGATCGGGCGCTGGCCGCCCGGCATCTCCGCGAGGCCCTTGCCCGGTGCGAGGCCCGAGGCCTCCGATCGCTGGGCCTGCGGCTGGGTGCGCTGAGTCCCGCGGCGTACTACAAGCTGTCGTCACTGGGACGACGCGTTCGTGGTATCTGCGGGGCATTGAAAGGTCGCAATTGAGCAAGTTAGCGGCCGGATGCGCAGGAACACCTGGGAGTGATCCCGATTTGACCGGCTCGCCGTCAGATACATCTTGCTGGATCCCGCTGGACAGGTGCTGCGGCTGTGGGGTATGCGCGGGCGTGGCGCCATGCGGGCGGTCAGAGATGGTGCTTTCCCCGCAGGGCCTCTACGTGCCCGATCTCGAGCACTGCTCAAACTGCGGCGCCTGTGCGGCAGTCTGTCCTGCCTGCGCTGATGATATAGTCGACCTTGACAACTCGCTGGGGAGCAGCGTGGCGACGCTGGTTGGCTACTCAAGGCTTGATGAGGAGAGGCAGCGATCCAGTTCGGGCGGTCTGGCTACGCGCGTGCTCAAGTCGCTAATCGAGCGCGACGATGTTGACGCGGCTGTTGTTGCCACGGCCTCTCGGAGCGGCACCGCCTTGTTCGAGGCCGCGGTAGTGACTACTCCCGATGAGATACAGAATGCGGCCGGGTCGAAGTATTATCCGATCGAGTTCTCCGGCGCGCTCCGGGAGCTTCGGGCCTCCGGTCAGCGCTTCGCCGTCATAGGAGTGCCCTGCGTGATCACGGCTCTTCGGCGGGGGATGCAGCGCTATCCGTGGCTGCGCGATCAGTGCAAGTGTCTGATCGCCCTGGCGTGCGGGCATCTCGTCAGCACACACTACACCACCTTTCTGGCCGCCGCTTCGGGGGTCGCTCCGCGCGACCTGCGCGAGGTGGTCTACCGGCGCGGCACGGGAACGCGTGGCGCGGGCGATTTCAAGTTCGTTGCTACACGGGCGGACGGCACGACCGGCGAGGAACTGCCGTTCAGCAGCGGCGGTGGCATTCCCGGGGCAGTCTGGACCGCCCGCCTCTTCACGCCCGGTGCATGCTTCAGATGCGCGGATCTCTTCGGCGTAGATGCCGATCTCAGCCTGATGGACGCGTGGTTACCGGAGTATCTTGAAGAGCGGGACGGGACGTCCCTGGCGGTCGTGCGATCGCAACACATGCAGGAGTTGCTTGAGGCCGAGCGAACTGCCGCGCGGGTGCATCTCGAACCAATCGCGCCCGAGCGGGTCATCAAGTCACAAGCAGGCGCTATGGCGAATCGCACAGTAGCTGCTGCAGTACGAAGACTCGAAGCCGGAGGCGAGCGCCTCCCGCTTCGTGAGGGCGTGCGATTCAGGTGGCAGCGCATGCGTTCAGACTTGAGTAACCGCCTCTTCTCGGGTGGTCCGTTGAGGCAGGCGGTGGGCGTGCGACTCGTTCTGACGTGGATCGGTGCATATCGCGGCGGATTGCGTCTGCGATCTGTGGCTTCGCGCCTGTCGCGGCCCCTGAGAGCATTTCTGGCGCGTGGAGGAGAGCGCTGATGGCGACACCCCCTCGCTTCGCCCTGATCGGACACGGGGGCTTCTACAACCGTGGCTGTGAGGCAATAGTCCGCAGCACGGTGCAGATGCTGCAGCAGCAGTTTCGGGGCTGTGAGATACTGCTCGCCTCCAACGAGGCGGAGGACGACCGGCGTCACCCCGCGGCAGATGGCGTGACAGTACTTGATAACAGGATGTCCCGATGGTCCGGCGAATGGGTGGGGCAGAAGGTGCGCAAGGTGCTCTCACTACCGCTGCCGCCGGCGGCGGTTGTCTCCCGTGCGGTGGGGGAGGCCATACGCGGAGCAGATGCCGTCCTGCAGATCGGCGGCGATAACTTCACTTCGGACTACGGGATGGACCTCGGGAGCGGGTTGCTGGCGGCGAACGAGATCGCGCTGGGGCAGGGGATCCCGCTGGTGATCTGGGGCGCCTCCATCGGCCCCTTCGACTCTGCCGATCTCGAGGAAGCTGTCCTCGGGCAACTGCGCCGGGCGGCACTTATCACCGTTCGCGAAGCTGTGACGAGGGACTACCTGCAGGAGCATGGGATCGTTGATAACGTGTTACACGTCGCCGACCCGGCGATGCTCCTCGAGCCCGATCCGGTCGAGCTGTCGGGCTTCTGGCCGGGGACTGAGCGCGTCGCGGGGATCAACATCAGCGAGCTGTCCGCGCGATACCGTAAGGGTGCTGATGCTGCCTTCGGCCAGCGGCTGCTTGAGGCCGTGGTTGACGAGGTAATGGCGTGGGACGGCTGGGGTGTGCTGCTGGTGCCTCATGTCATCAAGCCCGGCGAGTCTGACGATTATCGGTACATGGCGGCGATCCCGCAGCTTGCCCGCCACCCCGACCGGGTGCGCCTCGTGCCGCCGGGATTCGATGCACGACAGACAAAGTACATCATATCGAATTGTGATCTGCTCGCGGCGGCAAGAACCCATGCCACTATCGCGGCTTACTCGTCGGGGGTGCCGACGTTGGCCTTCGCCTACAGCCGAAAGGCTTACGGTATCGGCCTCGACCTCTTCGGGCACTCCGACTGGATCGTAGATATCCGCGAGATCTCATCCGCAGGCGAAGTCATCACTCGCCTGCGGCGCCTGGTGGCAGAGGTCGACTCGGTGGCGAGCCACCTGGGCCACGATGTCGCCACAATGAAGGACTCCGCCATGCGCGGTGTGACTGCGCTCCGGGAGGTAATGGAGGCGCAGCACCATGACTGACATGCCACTGGTCAGCGTGGTGATCGCCACGTGCAATCGCGCGCATTTGCTGCGGCAGGCCATCGAGAGTGTGCTGGCGCAGGACTATCCTGAGTTCGAGATCATCATCGTTGATGACTGTTCGACGGATCGCACCCCTGAGGTCGTCGCAGCGATCGGGGAGGAGCATGAGCGGGTGCGGAGTATGAGGCTGCCGCAGAACAGCGGGGCGTCCGCCGCGAGAAACGCGGGGATTCGAGGCGCTCAGGGGGGGCTTATCGCATTTTTGGACGATGACGACAAGTGGCTGCCGGGCAAGTTGAGCGCGCAGGTGAATGCGTTGCAGGCGCATCCTGAGAGCGCGTTGTGCTACGCAAAGGCGCTCAGCGGGTCTCCCGAGGGCATCGCGACGACGCGGCCCTACGTCGGCACCGATCGCGGGCGCAGCGGCGACAACTTCGAAAATCAGCTTCGCTACCATGCGATTAAGACGCCGACGGTGCTGGTGCGCGCAGAGGTACTGGAGGAGGTTGGGCTGTTCGACGAGAAGCTGCCCACTGCGGAGGATACGGATCTGTTTCTGCGGATCACTCTCCACCATCCGGCCACCTACCTTCCCGACCCGGTGGCTGTAGTGCGCGAGCATCCCGGGCGCATGACCCGGGACGACAAGCGGGCGGGCAGACAGGACCGCTGCACACTTACTGTGCTGGGGCGCCTGTGGGATGACCTTCCGCCGTCGCGCAGCTCATTGCGCGGCCTGGTGGCGGAGCATCTTGCCCACAGCAGCCTGGCATTGGCACGGTCGGAAAGCGGTGGCCCGCCCGATGCGGGTACCATCCAGAGCATTGTGGAAGAGCATGCGGACTGGTTCCGCTTTCCCGAGTCGCACTTTCCTCTGGCTCTGGCCTATGCCGCGTGCGGCAGTAGCAGGCAGGCACGCGCCGCTGCGCGCAGAGCGATCGAGCAGCCGAAGATGAGCAAGTCCAGAAAGCTGGCCGCGTGGGCCCTCTGCGTCTGGCCAACGCCGGCTTTCCGCCTGTGGGACTATCTGAAGAGACGCGAACTGCCCTGAACGCACAGGCCGCCATAGCAGGCCGACTGCGGGTTGATCACCGAAGGCGCAGGGGATGCGCGTTCGAATCGTGAGGTCGTATGCTGGTAGAAGGATGGAGAGTATGAACGAGCTTTCACTTGAGGATCTGATCGCGCCCCTGAAGGCGCAGTGGGCCCTCATCGTGACAATCACCATCGTCATCTCCGTACTCGCAGTCCTGTATGTATCTTTCTTCGTTCCCACGGACTGGCAGGCACGGACCTCGATTGTGTTCGAGGAATCGGGGGGGAGCGAGTTGGAGGCTCTGCGCCAACTCGGTGGCCTCGGATCAGCAGTGTCAGGGTCGGCATCCAAGGGGAAGTTCCTGATGCTGCTGCTTGAGAGCCGGGCAGTCCGCGGCCGCGCGGTGGACAGTCTCGGCCTCGCCGAAGGCACAGATGTCCAAGCCCGCAACAGGGCGATGGGGCGCATTGCGGACAGTTATCAGGCGGAGCTTCCGGTTGCGGGAGTGCTTGTGCTTGAGACCACCTGGCAGGGCGAGCCGAGGGGCAGGCGCGGGGCGCAGAGCAGAGACGCGGCTGAGATGGCGGCACGCGTAGCGCAGGAACTCGTGGCCTCACTGCAGGAGGAGCTCAGCCAGTTCGACTACACCGAGGCATCTCGGCGGCGCATAATGCTGGCGGAGCAGCTTCACGAAGCGACTGAGGAGTTGAATCGTGCAGAAGACGAACTGGTAAGTTACGCGACCCGGGAGGGTCTCGTCAGTGTCCCCGATCAGGCCAGTGAATCAGTGAGTGAGCTCGGGGCACTTCGGAGGCAGGAGGCAGACCTGCTGGCTGAGCTCCGGGGCGCCGAAGCCCGCGAGGCGCAGGCCCGCCAGCGCCTTGGCGATCACGAGCGTATGGCAGTGTCCAGCATCGTTGAAAAGAGCGATCCGGCCATTGACAGACTCACCGCGAGGATACTCGATCTGGAACAGCAGATCACCGAACAGCGGGACGTTCAGGGGAAGTCCGATCAGCACCCCGATGTCGCCTCGCTGGTGTCTGAACTCGAAACCGTGACCGCCCAGCTAGACGCACTGATACCCGAGGACCTGAAGGTGGACACTAGAAGCCTGACCACCGATCCAAGCTACGCGTTTTTGCTCGCCGACTCGATCAGCCAGGGGCAGCAGATCAGCGCCATGCGTGCGAGCATCGCCGCCATACAGGGCCAAAAGCAGGCTCTGCTTCGTGACATCGAGCAGTTCCCGGTGAGGTCCGTGTCGTATGCCCGGCTTCGGCGAGAGGTGGATATGCGAGCGGAGGCAGTCGGCCGTCTCGCCGAGAGCTATGACCTCGCGCGCATCAGCGAGGCGAGCAGTGCGACCACTTTCCGGATCATCGATGAAGCCGAAGTGCCGACCGGGCCCAGCGGCCCGTCGCTGAAGACTACTGCCGCGCTTTCCATCTTCCTGTCGCTGATGTTGTCCTCTGTAATCGCCTTCTGGGTGCATGGAAGGCGTAACAGTGAATCCGGCGACGAACCGGTGTAACCGCCGTGGGGCAGGGCGCTCCCTGTCTCGGTTGCCGAGTGAACTGATTGATGTTATACTTTCGTGTAGTAATCCCGGGAATTGAAGTGATGTTCGCCGTCGGAAGTTCGCACGGCCACAGAGAACCGTCCGGTCCTGGCGCCCATACGAGTGGATCCTGCTGTGGCAAGAGGAATTGCAGATGACCCAGTCGCGCCCCCCTCGCGTCAGCGTGATCATGGCGGTCTACAACTGCGATAGCTACGTGGGTAAGGCGATCGAGTCGGTGCAGGCGCAGACGGTGACCGACTGGGAGCTGCTCTGCGTGGACGATTGCTCGAGCGATCGCTCCGCGGAGATCGTGGGGGAGTACGCCGAGCAGGACAGGCGCGTTGTGTTGGTGGAGAATGCCAGCAACATCGGTGCCCCGGGCACCAGGAATGTTGCCCTCAGCCACGCCAGAGGCGAGTTCGTCGCGATACTTGACTCAGACGACGTGGCCTCGCCCGATCGATTAGAGCTCAGCCTGGCCGCGTTCGAGCGTGACCCCGGGCTTGGTGTCGTCGCCGGCATGTGGGACGTGATAGACAGCCGAGACTGCGTTATAGCCACCCCCCGCGGAGGCGCGCTCTGCGACGAGGCAATCCGGGAGTCGCTGCTGTATGAACGAAATCGGATAGCGCACTCATCGGCGATGATCCGCAGGGAATTGATGGAGCGGATCGGCGGCTATGATGTGGAGCTTCCGGCGGCCCAGGACTACGATTTGTTCCTGCGCCTGCTCCCGCACTGCCGCTTTCTGCGGCTGGGCGAGAGGCTGCTCAGCTACCGTTATCGCGAGGGGGCAATCAGTCAGGTCAACGCTCTCGCGCAGCGCCTCTATGCGGAGTTCGCGCGCGATCGCGCTCAGGCCCGGCTGCTCTCGAAGCCGTTTGAGGAGCAACGAGAACTCGAGGTGATCGCCGAGCTGCTTTCGCCCGATCATCGAAGATCCCGCAGAGCGGCTCGCCATCTCAATGACGCGGCGCTCGTCGCCTTGTACTGGGGCCAGCCCCGGCACGCACGAGAGCTTCTACGTTCCGCACGCCGCTATTGGCCGGCATTTCCGCGGACATTTCTCTCAAGCGCCATGACATATCTCCCTCAGCACGTGGTCTCGTGGCTTGGTGACGCACGTAAGATGGTGCTTGGCCGTCGCGCTTGACCCGCGGCAGCGTTTAGTGCGTGCCTGTGGAATCTGTGCCGGTGGCGCGGACTACACTCCGCAGCCTGTCCGGGCCTGCTTAGGCTACAGTCCCCCAGCGTGGGGAGCGTCTGAGCCCGGACGGCCAGGTCAAGCCGCCAACGTATGCCGGAAGAGGCACCAGCGTACCGACGCAATGGGCACGCCATCGCTGGCCCACATCTCTCTCGCGCGGGGGTTCGAGTAGCGAAATGAATGACTTCGGGGTGAGGTAGTTGCGGGTCATCTTTGCACCAGCGAGCACAAGGGCAAGTCGCTTGCATCGCCCTCTCGCCGCAGCGGGAATCGACGTTCGGATGATTGCCCAGCAGTCGGAGACGCGCCTCGCGAAGCTGGGTGTCGCCTGTGGTTCGCTGCTGGCGTCGGTAGCCGGCTCCGCGGATGTGCTCATAACAGACATGTGCACCGCAGGTCCGCTGCTGGCGGTCTGGCCTGCCTTTGTGCGCGAGCGGCCCGTGGTCATACGACTGCGTGCCGATCCCTGGCAGACGGACGACAACGAAAGGCGCAGGAGCCGCCTGTCGCGGCTACGGCCTAACGGCAGACGGGCGCTGCGCTTCTTCTACGAGCGGGCGGATGCGCTTGTCCCGGTCTCTGATTTTCTGGCGCAGCGAATCCGCGACGAAACCGGCATTGATGGGCCGAAGATCGAGACCATTCGGGAACCCATCGATCTGGAGCGGTTCGCGCCGGTTGCGGATCGCGCGGCGATCAAGGAGAAGCTCGGGCTCAACTACGAGCACATATTGTGCATCGCCTTCAACTTTCACTACGAAGACAAGGTGCGCGGGCTGGAGCATTTCCTGCCCGTGCTGCATGCGCTGGTCGAGAAGCATCGCGACGTTGCGGTGGCGATTGCCGGGGACGGGCCGCTGCATGGCGGATTCCTGCGCGACAATGAGCGGTGGCTGAAACACCCGCGGTTGATCGCAACCGGGTTCGTAGCGGGTGTTGAGCAGATCTACCAGTGTAGCGACGTATGCGCCCACTTCTCGTTCTTCGATGCCGCTCCTCGGGCGCTTGTCGAGGCGTGGGCATGCGGCCTTCCCGTGATAGTCAACGATCATCCCGCACTTACCGAGAACCTTCGGGACAACGAGATCGGCTGCGTGATTGACGGTGTATCGGACGAGGCACTCGAGGTTTTTGAGAGGGTGATCTACTCTCCGGAGCTTCGCGCTAAGATGGGAGCGAATGCGCGCGCCTTCGCTGAAAAGCATCATCGTCGCGACCACATTGGAGAGCAGTACCGCCGGTTGTTCGAGAGGCTGCTGGCGCGGGGCAGTTGACGCTCGGATTATCCCGGAACGACGGCCTGTGACCGATTGCAGCGGGTAGGGGCCCCCGGGCCACAGATCCCCGGATTCTCCCCGCGCGTCGTTTGTCCGGGGGATACAGCTCTATCCTCGCGTTATGGGAGACCATGCATACAGCGGAACGCCGGAGCAATAAAGCCGAGCCGGGAAGCGGTGCTAAGCCACTATCTGTACCGCTGCTGCTGCTCATGCTGCTTGTGCTCACGCGCCTGACGCGGTACACGAGGGCTTCGTTGTTTCACGTTGGCTCCGACTCTTCGCCCATCGACCTCGACCCATCCAAGCTTGTCGCTCTGATGGCCCTGGGCCTTATCGTCGCCGCCATGCTGATCTGGCCGCGGCGGCGGCTCATCTCCGTGGACCTGCCGTTACGCTTCCTGCTGATCTTCTACGTCTACACCTTCATATCAGCCGTCTTCGGGTATGACACTCGCAGCAGTCTGGTGTTTTCGCTGCAGATGACGCAGTGGGTTGTGCTTTACCTGCTTGTCATCTCGTTCACCCGCGACCGCGCCGATCTGTCTCGCTGGGGAACGATGAGCCTCATTGGCACCATCGTGGTGCTTGCGGCGATGGTCGGAGACATCGTGGCGCCCAACACCACCATCGGCGCGGGAGTGGCCGGGCGACCAACCTGGGTCTATCTCGAGATTTACCCGCGCTGGGCGATCTTCTTTCTCGGTTTCGCGCTGCACTATGCCTTCCACGGGCGCCGCAGCGGGAAGAGGGCTTTCGGGCTGGGTGCAATAGGGGCCTGTCTGCTGACCGTGTACCTGAGCGCGCGCCGAGCTGCTCCCGTGGGCGTCCTCCTGGTCATTGGGATCTATACGCTCCTGGCAGGCCGGCGCAACCGCGCGCTGTGGGCGATGATCGCAGCCGTTGTGGCGCTGGGGGCGATTGCCGTAGCGGTCAACCCGCAATACGCCGAGCGGCTGAGCAGCATCCCGCTCATCGGGGGCGAAACCAGTGTCATAGACGATTCTGAACGCGTCTTGCAGTATCTCGTGGGACTTGAGCTGTTCGTGGAGAACCCCGTTAGTGGCGTAGGCCTGGGTGGCGCGACACAGTGGACGTACGACAATTACGGGGTGAAGATCGCGCAGCACAGCCTCATCCTCAAGCTCGCCTCGGAGCTTGGCTTCGTCGGGTTGGTTCTCTACGGGCTCTTCATCGCGAGCGGTATCAAGCTCGCGTTCATTGCCCTTCGCAACCGTCAGGCTGAGGGTGATGTTGTCGGTCATTCATGGTCTGCCGCGGTCATCTCCAGCTTGTTCGGAATGCTGTTCTGGGCCCAGATTCAGCCATCTCTGGAAGAACTGCCGATCTACCTGGCCATAGGGCTTGCCTCCGCCACCGCGGAGGTCTACACTACGGCGGAAGCCGATCGAGGATGACGCCTCTAACGCAGAGGGTGCTTGATTCATCGGCGGGCGCCAACGACGAGAGACATCGGCGCCTCGGAGCAGAGGGACGCAGATGTACATAAGCAGCAATACAATGGTGATAGCTCGATGACCGGCATCGTGCTCTTCTGGGTGTTTTTCGCCCTTTCACTCTACCCGTTCATAATCTATCCGGGCCTGCTTCGGCTTCTCGCTCTCGGTGCAAGAACACCCAGGCGCGACGGGTCATACCTTCCGCACGTGTCAGTTCTCGTCGCTGCCTGGAATGAGGAAGCGCTGATCGCTCGCCGCCTCGACAATCTCCTGGAGCTGGATTACCCGGAGGATCGGCTTGAGATCATTGTGGCCTCCGATGGCTCCACAGACCGCACAAACGGGATCGTTGCCGACTACGCGAAGCGCGACAGCCGGGTGCGGCTGATGGACCTTCCGCACCGTGGGAAGACGGCGACGATGAATGAGGCGATCACCGCAGTGGGTGGGGAGATCATCGTCACCACCGATGCGGGAACCCAGTTCGCCCCCGATACCGTCCGGAAGCTCGTGGCGTACTTCGCCGATGAACAGGTGGATTGTGTTACCGCCAGTATGACCATGCTTCCTCTGGAAGATACACCCTACAACTCCGGTGAGAACCGCTACCGCAGCTTCGAAAACTGGCTCCGGCTGCTCGAGTCAAGGGCCGGTGTCGGCTTCCAGGGCTGCGGGCCATGCATGGCAATCAGAGCGGTCGAGTACCCCCTGATCCCAAAGGAGACCTGCGACGACCTCAGTCCCACGATGGCCGTGGCTGCGTCGCGTGGCTGGGTCCTGCAGGCGCACGACGTACAGGTTGCCGACTACATGGACGGCGGCACGGAGGGGCAGTTCCGATCGCGGTCGAGACGGGTGGTGCAGGGCCTGTCCTCGATCTGGCACTACCGCGAGCTGCTCAATCCGCTGCGCTATCCCGGCTGCTGCCTCGCTATCGCTTCCCACAAGATACTGCGCTGGCTGACCGGCATCTGGATGCTCGGGATGCTCCTCACAAGCGCCTGGATCTGGTGGCAACAGGACATCCTGATCTACGACGTGGTCTTCTACGCGCAGGGCGCGTTCTACCTCTCTGCGCTGGTCGGCTACCTGCTGTCGAGGACGAGACTGGCGAAGATCCCCATATTCTCCATGCCGCTGGCGATCTGCGTAGTGGCGCTGGCGTTCCTTGCGGGGATCATTGACTTCCTGCGAGGCCGCAGCCACGCCACCTGGCAGCCCGCAGCAGGCGCCGCAGCCGACAAGACACCGTAGGGGACGGGCACACGCCCTCACCCAATCGTCTCCTGCCGGGCAGTCTCCAGCCTGATCTGTGCCAACGGCGGCTTGTGCCACACGATCGAGTAACGCCAGAGGATGTGCCGCCGGACCAGCGCCCCCGGCAGAACGTCGCGGCAGGTATCCCGAACCTCATTGATGCTCAGCAGCCGGTCGGATCGCCCATGAGCCTCCCACGCCTCCTGCACCTCAGGAGATCCCGACAGGCGTCCGAGGTGCGCGAGGCGTAAGATGAAGTTGGCGGTCACGCCCATGGCGTCCCACAGCCGCAGCCCCGTCTCCTCCGACCTCACGAGATCGAGAACCGCCAGCACCCCGCCGGGCTTCAGCGTTCCCGACAGCGCCTTGAGCATCGGGCGCAGCGGCAGGTGGTGCAGCGCTGCAATGCTCACCACCGCGTCGAAGGACTCCTCTGCGTAGTGGCGCTTGCTGATGTCCGCCACGATGTAGTCTATGTTGCGGTAACCGGTTGAGCGCTGGCGCGCGATCCGGATCATCTCGGGGGAGATGTCTACCGCCACTACACTCTCGGCCCGCTCCGCCAGCAGGCGGCTGAAGCGCCCAGTGCCGCAGCCGACGTCAAGCGCCAGGTTCATCTTGCGCGGAAGCTGCCGGAGCAGATAGCCGTGGTACTGGGAATTGTGATCCCACCCCTCCTCCGGCAGATTCGCAATGCGGTTGAAGTCCTCGATCAAGCTCATCGTGCCACCCCGAACGCCTACTGGAGCTTCGTCCGCTCCGCAGGGATGCGCTCCTCCACGATCTCCCGCAGTCCCTCCAGTTTCTCCTCGATCAGCGGCCGGTTGATCATGTAGCCGTAGGCCTCGCCATGCCAGCCGAGGCGCGAATCAGCGTCACACAGCGGGATCGTCGCCTCGGCGTTCTCCGCCTCCGCCCGGCAGATGCGCTCCATCTCCTCGAGGCGCGAGAGCTTCTCCGCGGCGTCCTCTGAGGCGTAGAAGGCATCTCGCGCCAGCAGGAACTCGACGACGTTCGCGCTGCTGATGAGTTGGTGCAGGCAGAAGCGCGCCACGCCGATCTCCCGCTCCATGCGCTCGCTGTCCATGCCCAGCGCCTTCGGGAGCCCCTGCTCCATCAGCGCTATGCCCTCCGCCCACTGCGCGGCTACGGCGTGATAGCACTCCAGTACCTTCTCCACGCCGAAGGGATTCACCCAGTCGAGTTTGTCGCCACGCTCGGTGTCGAGCAGCCAGGAGCGCGGGAACTTGTGATCCACCTGGTCGAAGAGGAAGTGGAAGGCCGGACCGCGGGACACGGGGCCGTAGTACATCACCGGGATCGAAGTCGGGAAGTCATCCTGCGCGCGGCAAAGCTGCTCCCAGCCCGCCACCATCGCCGGAGCGGCCTCAGGGCCGAAGTGGCGCGTGGCAATCGTCAGCAGGGCCTCCTCCACCGACGGCTGCGGGTCCCAGTTCATCTCGCCTGCGATCTCGGTTCCCAGCGAGGTCATGTTGCCGAAGTTCCAGCAGGTCATCATCCCCGTCACGCCGGTCTCCGCCAGCGTCTGCCACTTCCGCGCGATCTTCTGCAGCGTCGGGAGATACGGGATGTTCGGATTCTCATGCGTCGTGCCTATCTGCACCTTCGCGTAGACCGGAAGACCGCGCTCGCGCTGGAACTCGGCCACTCCGGTGAAGCGCGGAGACGGGCCGATCACCTTGATCGAGTACTCGTCGTTCTTATACTCGAAGCCGCAGGCCTCGGTCATCTCGCCGCGCTCATAGTCGCCCATGACGATAACATCCTCGGGCAGCGCTTCCAGCACACCCCGCTGCGGGTCCTCCTCCCACATGCTCCACGACCAGTTCCACGCCACCACCTCGGCATCGGCCTTCGCGGCCTTAATGCCATCACGCAGCAGGCTGACGATTTCGCCCACGACCTCCTGCGGTGTGCGCGTGGCGCAGCGTGGGCAGAGCGTGCCCTCATCGATCATCTCGGTGATCTGCTCGGCCTTGCCGGGGAAGCGCGTGTGCGACCAGCAGTGGCTCGGGTACTCGGAGGCGGTGATAAGCAGCACCCCGGCGAGTTCCGGCACATGCTCGAAGACAAACTGCGCCGACTCGCGCAGGTAGGTCTTCACCTCCTCGGTGCTGGAGCAGAGGAAGTTAACGCCCGGCGCCCGGCCCTGCGGCCCACGGACCTGCGGGTAGGCCTCCCAGAAGGGATCCTCCTCCCTCAGCCCCATCGGCTCGTTCATGTACAGGAAGACTTTCATGCCGAACCGTGCGGCACGTTGGCAGAGCTTGCGAAGCTCGGAGAGGATCGCCTCAGAATTCTCGCCGAACTCCGGGAAAACCGAGCACTTTGCGAACTTCCGCAGTGCCCCGCGCAGCCAGATGCCGTTGAATCCGTGCATCGCGAGGCGAAGCAGCACGTTCTCGTGGTAGAACTGATCCGGCCCCGCGTCCTCTTCGATGTATGCCGGATAGGCGCAGTCCCAGTTGGCCGAAAAGGGCGGCCCCGCGTAGCCGGTCAGTTCCTCGACGTAGAAGGGCGACAGCGCAGAACGATGCACCCGGTGC
Organism: candidate division WS1 bacterium; assembly: GCA_012522765.1. Taxonomy (GTDB): domain Bacteria; phylum Armatimonadota; class Zipacnadia; order Zipacnadales; family UBA5352; genus UBA5352. The sequence goes on from JAAYJW010000180.1 coordinate 22,224, forward strand.
TGGAAGAGCGCCCGACGCGTCTCCTCGATCTCCGGCACGAATGGCCCACCGCGCTCGCTCATGAGGGCGATCAGCCGGAAGACGCCATGCAGCAGCCCGACCGCCGATGCGCCCGTGATCTCGATGCCCTCGTGGCCGATCTTCAGCCGGTGTGTGTCAGGCTGATCGCCGACGCTCTCGTCCACCATGAGACGGATCTTGCGCTCGCCATCGGAACGCAGTGGCACGCAGAAAGAGAGCCGCAGCACGTCCATGAGCGTATCTGCGGCCGAGATTGCGGCCGGCTCCTCGCTCTCGCGCACGATCGCCCAGGAGCCGTCGATGACCACGTCACCGGGCTGGCGGATCGCGCCGGGGCGGTAGCTGATCTCGGTCCAGATCGGGGAGCGCAGGTCTGCTGAGAAGGGCATGGTGTCTGCAAGGCGCATCTCTTTCACCTCAATCTACTGCGCGTAGCCGGGAGTCGTGTAGTAAGCGAGGTTCGGCTGGCGCACGTCGGCGCGGCCAATCTGCGCGACTATCGGCACCGATGAGCGCAGGCGCAGGGCGTACTGGCCGAACGGGACCTTGAAGCCGCGGTCGCCGAGCGGCTTGTCCACGCGGAAGCACTTGACGCGCCGCGCCGGGACCTCGACCTTGAGGCCCACCTCCGGCTCGCGGTCCTCGAAGTAGACGTCTATCTCGATCTGCGCGTCGCTGTCGCCGGTGTTGAGCACGATCAGCGATTCGTGGCCCTCGAGCGGCAGGTCCTCATCGCCCGCGGGCGGCAGATCGCCATCGGGGAAGATCCAGGTGCGCTTGCCGTCTGGCATGTGAGTCAGCTCCTTAGGGAAGCGGTGACTATCGGTGCGACGTTTGTCGTTCGACGGCAACGGCTGCCCCTCCCCGTAGCTTGCTGGCGCAAGCTCCTTCCCCTCCCCCTGCACTTCGCTTCGCGAAGTGGGGCGGGAGAGGGGAACGACAACGGGCAACGCCGACTGGCTGGAACGCCTGTCCTACTCACGGCTACTCACTAACCCCAGCTTTCCGCCAGGCCCGCTGCCGTCATGTAGCGCGCGCCGCGGTCGGTCAGGCGGTCCATCAGCGCGGCAAGCTGCTCCAGCGCGTAGTCGCCGCAGTTCTCCACGAGGAAGTAATCGGGTACCACGGTGCCCTCGCCGTAGTGCATCTGCGTGGGCATCTCCACGAACTCCCACGGGTGGAAGTAGAAGCACAGGACCACGGGCTGCTCGCGCTCGCGGACGTAGGCGATGAAGCTGTCAATGTGCTCCATCAGCGCGTCGGCGCTCTTTGTGCGGAACAGCGGCCACTGGTCGCGATCGCGTCCGTACTCGTCCTGCGAGTCGATCCCCATGTCGGCGAAGTTCGGGATCTCGAGGATCGAGAGGTCACCCTCCTGCGTCCAGTCCTCAGCGGACGGGTGATACGGCGCGAGGCGCTCTTCGTAGAAGTAGAGCGGGTAGGAGGCGTCGGCGACATAGCCAAGCTCCTCCAGCGCGTTGATCATGGGCGTGGAGCCCCACAGGCGTGGCGCGCGAAAGGAGATCGGCTGGCGGCCGAGGCTCTTCGTCACCCAGTCCGTGGCGGTCTTCAGCCGCAGCGGCACCTCTTCGGGCAGCAGCGGCTTGACGCCCGGGATCTCAAAGATGGGGTCGCCCACAGTCTCGTGATAGAGCGAGTGGCAGCCTACCTCATGCTCAGCATCATCAATGCTGCGCACGACCTCCGGGAAGTTGCTCGCCGAGTCGCCGGTGAAGAAGAAGGTGGCGGTGGCGTCTTTATCATCGAGCAACTCCAGCAGCTTCGGCGTGCCCTGCCGGATGCCCTCATACCACGGTGACCACGAACCCACGTCGGTCTCCATGTCAAAGCCGAATACGACGGTGATGTCGGACATTTTCTGTCTCGCCTCCAGTTAGCTGCCCACGACTCAACGGCCCCCGGCGAGGCGCCGGGGCCACAACGACAACAGCTTACGGTAACGCTTCCACGGCGGCCGGCAGAAGCCTACGCCGGCAGCAGCCTTACCTCCGCCAGTGTGCAGTCGGCAGCGTCGCCGAGACCATCGAGTGTCAGCGTCAGGGACTGCTTGCCCGCGCGGTCGAAGGTCACGGTGCCGAGCGTCGTCTGATACTCCGGGAAGTACTGCGCGCGCGGTGTATCCACCCGCTGCTCGGTGTCCAGAACCCCCGACAGCGACTCGCCCGCGACTTCGACCGTCACCGTCTGCCCCGCCTGCGGGTCGCGGCGATGGTAGGGCGAGCCGAGCACCACCTGCACCTCGTAATCCACCGCTTCAGGCACCATGAACTGCCATGAGAGCGATGCGCCGGGTTCGCGGAAGCCCGTCACTGAGCCGCCGCGGTCAATCTGCGCCCCGCGCGCCTGCGACAGGTCCGCAAGGTAGCCCGGCAGCACGATGACGCCGGAGATCTGCGGCGCGGGCGTGGCGTCCACCTCAAGCTCACCGTTGAACTCCACCTGCACCACCGTGATCGGCTCATTCGGGCGCTCGGGTGGCAGGTCGATGGAGAGCAGGTGCAGCCCCGCGTCCGGTTCGTAGATCTGCGCGACATCAAGCTCCGTCTCAGGCGCGGCGAGTAGCGTCGCTCGCGTGACATCGTTGCACAGCCCCGCGATGCTCACCCGTCCCGGCCACTCGTACATGTGCAGGAAGAGGCGCCCCGGCTTGACCGTCACGCGCCCCCACTCGAACTCCCACGGCCACGGGTTCGGCTGCGTGGCGTAGATCGCCTCGGAATTCACGTCCATCCACGCGCCGATCTCCTCCAGTCGCTCTACGCTCTCGGGCGGGATCAGGCCCTCTGCGGTCGGGCCGACGTTGAGCAGGTAGTTAACGCCCTTGCTGGCGAGGTCGACCAGCAGGCGCAGCAGGTCCTCGGTGGACTTCCAGTTGTGATCATCCACCTTGAACGCCCATGTGTCGTTGATCGTGGCGGGCGTCTCCCAGTCGCCGTGCACCGGCCCGCGCGGGATTTGGTTGTCGCCGAGGGAGGAGTAGTCGCCCTTCTCATTGCCCACGCGGCCATTGACGAGGCACTGGGGCTGAAGCTCGTGCACGAGGTCGGCGAGCGACTGGCTCTGCTCGGGGTTGATCGCCACCGGCGTGTCGAACCAGATCAGGCCGATGGGGCCGTACTGCGTCAGCAACTCGCGCACTTGCGGCTTCGCCTTCTCCTCGAGGTAGGCCGCGAACTCCTCATCGGAGACGGTCTTCTTGTGCCAGTGGTCGGCGCGGTCCCAGTGCCCCTCGCCGCCGGGATGGTGCCAGTCCTGCGCCTGCGAGTAGTAGAAGCAGAGCTTGATCCCGTGCCGCTGACAGGCCTCGGCGAGATCGGCCATGATGTCGTGGCCGTAGGGCGTGGCGTCAACGATGTCGAAGTCGCTTGAGGGCGAGTCGAACATCGCGAAGCCGTCGTGATGCTTTGCCGTGATCGTGAGGTAGCGCATCCCCGCGCGCTTCGCAAGCGACACCCACTCCTCGGCATCGAACTTGACGGGGTTGAACTGCCCGGCCAGCGTCTCATACTCCTCGACGGGGATCTTCGCGTTGTACATGACCCACTCGCCGAGGGAGGGGACGAACTCGCCCTTCCACCGACCGGCGGCCACAGCGTAGATCCCCCAGTGGATGAACATCCCAAAGCGCGCCTCGCGCCACCATTGCATGTCGGGCATGGGTAGCCTCCACAGGCGTACGGAGGGGCGGGCTTCTTCGCCCGCCCTGTTGTTGCACATCGTCTTCCTTGCGCGGGCCGATACGGAGGCCCGGTTTCCGGAACGGCGTGGGCGGGCAGGGAAGCCCGCCCCTCCTCAACGACGGCCG
>JAAYJW010000181.1 GCA_012522765.1 candidate division WS1 bacterium
GACGTGATCGTCTCGGAGCTTGAGGGCACCCCCAACTACGAGCGCGCGGTCGCCGACGGATGGGAGCCTGTCAGCTCCGAGGAGGCCGCGAAGCAGGCGCAGGTGATCCAGATCCTCACGCAGGACCACGTGCAGGCGATGGTCTACAAGCGCTTCATCGAGCCGAACCTGAGCGAGGGCGACGCGATCGTCTTCTCGCACGGCTTCAACATCCACTACGGGCAGATCGTGCCGCCCAAGAACGTGGATGTCTTCATGATCGCTCCGAAGGGCCCCGGCGCGCTCGTGCGCGACTGCTACCTCGCCGACACCGGCGTCCCGTCGCTGCTGGCGGTCTACCAGGACTTCACCGGCAACGCGAAGGCCCTCGCGCTGGCGTATGCGAAGGGCATCAAGGCCACGAAGGCGGGCGTCATCGAGACCACCTTCGAGGAGGAGACCGAGACCGACCTCTTCGGCGAGCAGGCGGTGCTTTGCGGCGGCGTGGCCGAACTTATCACCGCGGGCTTCGACACGCTCGTTGAGGCGGGCTACCAGCCGGAGATCGCCTACTTCGAGGTCCTGCACGAGCTCAAGCTCATCATGGACCTGATCTACCCGAAGGGCATCACGGGCATGCGCAAGGGCGTCTCGGACACCGCGACCTATGGCGACCTCACGCGCGGCAAGCGGATCGTCACCGATGAGACGCGCGCGGAGATGAAGAAGATCCTCTACGAGGTCCAGAGCGGGCAGTTCGCGCGCGAGTGGACGCTTGAGAACCAGGCGGGCCGCCCGATGTACAACAAGCTGCTCGCGATGGGCGAGAAGCACCAGATCGAGGAAGTCGGCCGCAGGCTGCGCAAGATGATGCCGTTCATACCGGACGAGGAGTAGCGAATGACCCCGTGGCACGGACACTCCTGTCCGTGCTTCGTGAAGATGCGAGTGGGCGGAGGGACAATATCCCTCCGCCCGCTTCATGTACGGCTCTCCAGGCGAGGGCGCCTGGAGTCCGGTCGGGTGGCGAGGACGCTTGCCATCCGAATCTGCTGGCGGGCGTGGTTATTGCGGCCCCAAGTCCCGGAGTCCAGGCGCCCACGCCTGGACAGGTATTGCCTGGAGTCCCGGGTTTGTGAGGCGCTTGGGACCGTCCGGTCCGTGGCGCGAGTTGTGCCTGTGCGGCACGGCGCACGGGCGAGGCGCCCGTGCCACATGACAACAACGACAACAGCTTGAGCAATCCCATCTGCTCCAGTACAATGACCCCATGCTCATCAGCGAACGGATCGAGGTCGAGATGGCCGAGACGGAGCTTGCGATGAAGGTTCCGGCGGCCTTCGTCTGGGATGGCACGCGCTACGAGATCGAGCGCATCCTCGACTTCAACTTCGACATCGGCTTCGGCGCGCAGAAGCGCGGGCGAGCCTGGTACAACCGGCGGCACCGGAACTGCTACCGCGTCGAAGCGTCCGACGGACACGTCTACGACATCTACCTCGACCGCTCCAGCCATCAGCGCAAGTGGGTGCTTTACCAGCGGGTTGAGGGTGAATGAGGCTGGCGATAGGAGCGCTTCGCGGGTATAATGCGTGAGGAGGTGGCTGCGATGGCCGACACCAAGCTGAATTTGGAGTTCCTCTCTCCGGAGAAGCGTGAATTTCTGCGCCGCCGGCTGGAGCAGCGCGACTCGCTGCTGCGGCGCCGACTGGAACGTATCGTTGACGAGGCGATGGAGGATACGGAGGAGGAAGCGACTGCTGCCACTGAGGAGGATTCTACCGCGCGTCCCCACCGCCCCATCGATGACTTCGTAAGCTGCCACACGCCGGAGACGCTGGCACAGGCGCGCGAAGCAGACAGGCGGCTGAACGCACTTCTGAAGCAGAGAGCCGCGGAAGGCGACCGATCGTCGGGTCTTTCAGAAATCATCGGCATCGTCCGGGGCGATGGTACAGTATCGGGACGCAATTTCCATGACTACCTCTACGGTTGGGGGGACGACAACGGTTGAGCGCTCATATCTACATTGATACGAGCTTCATCTACGCGTTGGCCGACGAAGGAGACCCCAAGCACTCTCGCGCGACGCGAATACACGATGACTGTTTGGATCTACTTTGCCTCAGCACTCATGTCGTCGGCGAAGCGATGAGCCTGCTGACGAAGAGGTTCAGCAAGTCGATTGCTCTTGACATCGGTCGCGGCCTGGTGGAGGAAGAGAAGGTCTGGGTCATCACACCATCGGACCAGGATTTCGCCGACGCGTGGGCGCTGTTCACCCGCTACCCCGACTGGGACCTCGATCTAATTGACTCCATTAGCTTCGCCCTCATGCACCGTGAGGGCATCGAGCAGGCGCTGACATTCGACTCGCACTTCGCCCAGATGGGCTTCACTGCACTCCCCGGCTGACCGCCCGCTGCAACCTCAGTTTGCCGCAGCACCGCCGATTCGTGTATAATTGCCTGCACTATTTCCCGTTCCCCCGACCGATCCACCGACACCGAGGTGACGCAATGACTATCACGGAGAAGTTACTTGCCCGCGCGGCAGGACGCGATGCAGTCAAACCAGGTGAGTTCGTAAGCTGCAAGCTCGACCTGGTGCTCGCCAACGACATCACCGCGCCAATCGCGATCGATGAGTTCCGCAACATGGGCGCCGACGGGGTCTTCGATCCGAAGAAGGTCGCGCTTGTCTGCGACCACTCGACGCCGAACCGCAACATCGAAGCCGCGACGCAGACCAAGAAAGTCCGCGAGTTCGCGCGCGAGATGGGCATCCCCAACTACTGGGAGGCCGATCAGGGCGGCATCGAGCACATCATCCTCCCCGACAAGGGCCTCGTGATACCCGGAGATGTTGTTATCGGCGCCGACTCGCACACCTGCACCTACGGGGCACTAGGCGCGTTCTCGACCGGCGTCGGCTCCACTGATGCCGCCGCGGGGATGGCCCTCGGCGAGTGCTGGTTCCGCGTCCCGGAGACTATCGAGGTCATCTACAGCGGCGAGCTTCAGCCATGGGTGTGCGGCAAGGACCTGATCCTCAAGCTCATCGGCGAGATCGGCGTGGCAGGCGCGCGCTACCGGGCGCTGGAGTTCAAGGGCGCGGTCATTGAGAACCTCGGCATGGCCGGGCGCTTCACCATCTGCAACATGGCCATCGAGGCCGGCGCGAAGAACGGAGTCGTCGCTCCCGATGCCACCACGCTGCAGTGGGTCGAGGGGCGCTCCGAGCGAGAGCCGGTGGTCTTCGGCAGCGACGACGACGCGAGCTACTTCCGCACCGTGGAGATCGACTGCAACGTGCTGGAGCCGCAGGTGGCATTCCCCCACCTCCCGGAGAACACGAAGGGCATTTCGGAGGTCGGCGATGTGCCGATCGACCAGGTGGTCATCGGCGCATGCACCAATGGTCGGCTGGAGGACCTGCGCGAGGCCGCGAAGGTGCTTGAGGACCGGCATGTGGCCGACGGCATCCGCTGCATCGTGATCCCCGGCAGCCAGGAGATCCACCTGCAGGCGACGCGCGAGGGGCTGGTTGAGAAGTTCCTCCAGGCGGGCTGTCTAGTGAGCACCCCCACCTGCGGGCCGTGCCTTGGCATGCACATGGGCGTCCTCGCCGAGGGTGAGCGGGCTATCGCGACGACCAACCGCAACTTCGTCGGCCGCATGGGCCACCCGAAGAGCGAGGTCTACCTGGCGAGTCCGGCGGTAGCGGCCGCAAGTGCAGTTGCGGGGAAGATCGCGGGACCGGCAGACGTCTGATCTGGCCCCGACCCGGCCCCTCCCCCTGCACTTCGCTGCGCGAAGTGGGGCGGGAGAGGGGGGACCGCAATTGCCCGCAGGCGCTTCGCGCAACGAGTATACTGATCACGAGGTGCAGAGATGAAAGCGACAGGCAGAGTACACAAGTACGGCGATCACATAGATACCGACGCGATCATTGCGGCGCGCTACCTCTCGACGACCGATCCGATCGAGCTTGCGGCGCACTGCATGCAGGACATTGACGCGGACTTCGTCGAGCGCGCCGAGCCGGGCGATATCATCGTGGCGGGTGAGAACTTCGGCTGCGGCAGTTCGCGCGAGCACGCCCCGATTGCGATCAAGGCCGCCGGCGTCAGCGCGGTCATTGCCGGGAACTTCGCGCGCATCTTCTACCGCAACGCGCTCAACATCGGCCTGCCGATCATTGAGGCCCCGGAGGCCGCGGCGGCGATCAACGCCGGCGATGAGGTCACGGTGGACACCGAGGCGGGCACGATCGTGGACCACACGACGGGCGAGGAGTTCACCTTCCAGCCGCTGACGGACGTCGCAGCGGAGCTTGTCCAGGCAGGCGGACTCGTGCCGATGGTGAAGGAAAGGCTGGCAGGGAAGAAATGATGAAATGGCGTTTCATCCTAGTCAGGGGGCAAAGAGCATGGCGACCGAGGACTTCAAGCGCGTAAGAGAAATTCGTGCTGAAGCCGAGAAGCGCGGCATATACAGTGTATTCACTCCACGACACCCAGTCGACCGTGCGGAGTACTTCCGCGGTCGAGAAGCACAGGTTGCATCGTGCTATGCGTCGATGCTGGAGGTCGGCAGCCACATTCTCATCTATGGAGACCGCGGAGTTGGAAAGACCTCTCTGGCCACCGTAGCATGTGAGAGAGCCACTGATGACGCCAATCCGAAGCCACAGGTATGCCAAGTCAACTGCGATGCAAAGAGCACGTTTCACTCCATCTGGGCGTCAGTTCTAACGCGGTTGGGGGTGGAGGGGAATGTAGTTGCCAAGACAAAGGAGAAGACCGAAGGTGGAGGTTTCGAACTGAATGCTGCTGTGGCAAAAGGTGGTGCCGACACTCACACCACCTCGAGAGAAGACGTAGAGACCTTTCACCAAAGTGAACTGACACCATCTTCGGTTGCGCAGTTGATTGATGACTTTGACGAGAATCGGCACGGGTTGATCGTCATAGATGAGATTGACCGGCTCCCGGACGAAGTTGATCGCCAACTGATGGCGGACCTGATGAAGCAGTTGAGCGACAGGAGAACGCCAACTACTCTGGTGCTTGTGGGCATCGCTCAGACTGCTGGTGATCTACTCGCAGGACATCCATCTTCCCAGAGATCATTGACGCAGGTCCGGTTGGATCGCATGGATAGCAACGAGATACGGGAGATACTGGAAAAAGGTAGTTCCGCCTGTGATATCGGGTTTGCGGACGATGTAGTCGATCGCATCGTTGACTTCTCAGCGGGATACCCACACTTCGCACATTTGCTGGGTCAGAAATGCGCCTACCACGCAATCAGGCTGAGGGACTATCATGTGCATTCACATGAACTCAGCTACGCTCTGCAGGATGCGGTCAAAGAGGCCGAGGAATCGCTGCGCATTGCTTACTCAGACGCTACTTCGTCGGCTCAGGCAGCAGGTTATACTGAGATCTTACATGCACTGGCCTACATTCCCTCCACAGTCTTCAGCAAAGATGACTGTCGGCGCTACATACAGAGTTACACCAAACAGGATGTTAACGAAACACTCCTAGACAATGCCGTGAGGAGATTCGTTGCGGAAGACGATTCCGCGGTCCTGAAACGGGTGGGGTCTGGGCTCTATTGCTTTACCGATCCTAGAATGCCGTCATTTCTCAAGATGATGGACCAATCGCAGCCAAAGAAAGCCGTATAGGAACCTTATATTCCCATGCCAACACCTGTGATTGCAATAGTCGGGCGAACCAACGTGGGGAAGTCCACGCTTTTTAACCGCCTGGTCGGACACCAGCTTGCGGTGGTTGATGATTTCCCCGGCGTCACGCGCGATCGTCTCTACGCCGAGGTGGCCATCGCCGGGACCATCGCGATCCTGGTGGACACGGGCGGACTCGTCGGCGCGGAAAGCGACGAATTGATCACGCAGGTAACCGAGCAGGCGGCAGCGGCTCTCGCCGAGGCCGACCTGCTGATCATGATGACCGACGGTCTCGATGGTGTCGTTCCAGCGGACCACCAGGTCGCGGACGTGGTGCGGCGCACGGGCAA
>JAAYJW010000182.1 GCA_012522765.1 candidate division WS1 bacterium
ACCGCGGTCTGAATGTCCGCCACGGGGTTCTCCCCCACCTCGCGCTCGATGGCGAAGTAGCCATCGTAGCCGTGGTCGTCGTGCAGCTTGGAGATGAAGGCGTCCCAGTCCACCCAGCCGGTGCCGAAGGCGACCTCCTGGCGCTCGCCATTGTCATGCACCAGCGCGTCCTTGGCGTGGACATGCACGACCCACTGGCCGACCATGTCGAGGCCCTCAACGGGCTGGAAGAGGTCCATCCACTTCTGCTTGTCATACTCCTCACCGGCGTCCTTGGCGTAGCGTGCGGGCCAGAGGATCAGGTTCGCCGGGTCCCAGTTGATGCGGATGACATCGGAGCCGACGGTCTCGATCAGCCGCTTGAGCACGTAGGGCGGCTCAGGGCCGGTCTCGATCGCGAGGCAGGCGCCGATGCGCTCGCCCATCTTCGCGATCTCCTCGTGATGCCGGACGTGGTTGGCCCAGCCGGGGTCATTGACGTCCTCGGGCATGATGCCCACGTGGCCCTGCCAGATGCCGCACTCGAGGTCGGCGGCGAGTTCGAGTACCCGCTCGGCCTGCGCGAGCGCCTCCGTGCAGTCGTCATCCTCGAGGTGGACGCCGCCGCCCCAGGCGGAGACTGCGGAGATCTCCAGGCCCAGCGAGTCGAGGTGCTTGAGCAGGTCCTTGCGGTCCTGCTTTGACATGTTCTCCGGTGCGAACTGCCCGCCACCGACGCCAAGATGGACGCCGGTGACGCCCATCTCGGCGATCTTCTCAAGCCCCTCGTAGGGCTCCATGCGCAGGCTGCTGAGCATGACGGCTATCTTCAGGTCGGCCATGATACGCCTCCAGTCATCGTGTTCGGATTGCAGCGCGCATGGTTTCGCCGGAGACGCCGCCGGACCTCCCAGACACGCCAACGGCCACGGCATCCATCGCCGTGGCCGTTGCTCGTCTGTACGTAGGACTTCGCTCTGCTTGCGCTACAGTACCGGCAGGTACTCGTCAAGCTCCCAGCTTGTCACCTGCTGGCGGTACTTGTCCACCTCGATGCGCTTGTTCTCAAGCAGCTTCTCCAGCAACTGATCGCCCAGCGCGCGGCGTAGCACGTCGCTGTTCTCCGCCTCCGTGATCGCTTCTCCAAGGCTGCCTGGAAGGGAGTCGATGCCGCGTGCGGCGCGCTCTTCGGGCTCCATCTCGTAGACGTTGTCCTCCACGGGGTCAGAGACCTCATACTCATTCTCAATGCCCTCAAGGCCGGCGGCAAGCATGGCGGCGAAGGCGAGATATGGATTGGCAGCCGGGTCGGGGGCACGGTACTCGATGCGCGTCGCCTTCTCCTGGCCGGGGGCATAGCCCGGCACGCGGATAAGGTCCGACCGGTTGCGCATCGCCCACGAGAGGTAGACCGGCGCCTCGTAGCCCGGCACCAGGCGCTTGTACGAGTTCACCCACTGGTTGGTCACCAAGGTGATCTCGCGCCCGTGCCTCAGCAGGCCGGCGATGTAGCGCTTGCAGTCGATGGAAAGCCCGCCCGGTTCGTTGGCGTCGAAGAATATGTTCCTGTCGCCGCGGAAGAGCGACTGATGCACGTGCATGCCGGAGCCGTTCTGATCCGCCAGCGGCTTGGGCATGAAGGTCGCATAGACATCGTAGCGCAGCGCGACCTCCTTTACGACGAGGCGATAGGTCATCGCCTGGTCGGCCATCGTGAGAGCGTCGGTGTAATCGAGGTCGATCTCATGCTGGCTGGGCGCGACCTCATGGTGGCTGTAGTCTACCTTGATGCCCATCTCCTGCAGCACCAGCACTGTGTCGCGGCGCAGGTCGGAGGCGACGTCAAGCGGCGTGAGGTCGAAGTAGCCGCCCTCATCAAGCGTCTCCAGCGGCGGCTTCGGCTTTTTGAAGTAGAAGTACTCAAGCTCCGGGCCGACGTAGAAGATCAGCCCCTTCTCCTCGGCGCGCTGAA
>JAAYJW010000183.1 GCA_012522765.1 candidate division WS1 bacterium
CCGTGTGCGTCGGCTCGTCGTAGGGGCGCAGGCCGATGCGGCGGTTCGGCCAGTCGATCGTGAGCTTCGCGAGTACGCCGCTCACAGTTGTGACCTCGCGCGGTCGATCGGCCTGGAAGACGCGCTCCGCAGACAGCGGGTCCTCGCGCAACACGCGGTCGCCCGCCTCGAAGGAGCGCATCGAGATGCGCCCGTCGCCATCGTAGTCGAGGAAGTGCCACTCGAACGCCTCGCCTGCGAAGCTGCCACCGTGGGACTCCCACCAGGGGCGCTCGGGCAGGTCGTGGCGCTGCAGGTCAGACCACTGCCAGTCATCGGTGAATCCGGAGGGGGCGCATAGTGCTGTGGCAGTAAGAGCGAGGCTGACGAGTAGGTAGCGTGACATGATAGTCTCGCCTCCTGTTAAGACTGCTCGCACTCACTCAGTAAGTGGTCGTTCACGGCCGTAGCGTTGGCGCCTCCCAGAAGCGGCAGCGGATCTATGCCGTCAAGTGCGTGCGGATCAGCTTACGCCACGGTAGCCTGAAGCGTGGGCACGTCGTTGAGATAGAGGCGCTGCAGTTGCTCCACGTTGGTGGTGATATTGAAGGGGGTAGCCTCGACGGCGGCGAGTGCCTCACTCTGCGTCATCACTGGGGCCGCCGATAGCCTCTCGCGCACAACCCGCGCCCAATGCGCAGGCGTCTCCTCCAGCGACAGGCGCGTCACCAGCGGCTCCACCACGTTCACCTCCTCGGGCATCACATCCGAGATCACGCAGGGAAGCCCCGCCGCCTGAGCCTCGACCATCACCCGACCCAGCCCCTCGCACAGCGATGGGAACAGCAGCAGATCCATTGCGCCCTTCATCACCGCCGGGACGTCCGAGCGCTCCCCGGCAAAGACGAAGTTGTCGGCCAGTCCCGCCTCCGCCACCTGTCGCTGGATGTCGGGCAGCAGGGGGCCGTCACCCACCAGCAGGAATCTAACATCCGCCTCGCTCGCAGTTAGCTCCCTCGCGACCTGCACCAGGAACCGATGGTTCTTCTCACCCACGAATCGTGCCACGTATCCCACGACCCTGTGACCAGGATTGAGGGCAAGTTCAGCGCGTAGCGCGGCCGCGTCCACCGGCTGGCTGAAGGGGGAAAGGTCAATCGAGGACGTGAGTATCCGCGAGGTATCCGTGAACCACTCTCTGCCAAAGAGCGCCTCGCCCGCTTGCTGGGACACCGCGAGCAGGTCGGTGGCATCGCGCATCCAGCGGCTCATCAGGGCCTCATACATCCGCCGGCCCGGGACACGGGCGTCCACGGCCGACGGTCCCGCGTTACGGCTGTGTACAATGCGTCGCGGTATGCCCGCCTCCTTCGCCAGTCGCACCACAAAGCCGCTGAAGGAGAAGACGTGTGAGTGCACAATGTCGTAGGGCCCGTTCTCGCTCACGATGCGACGGAAGTTTCGTGCGTAGGCCCACGGCCTTGGTGGGGAGAGGCATGGCATCACCCGGCTGCCAAGCGCGCGGAATTCCTGTTCGCAGACATGCTCATCTGGTGTGTGGGTGAGCACGTCTATCTGAAAAGCGTCGCGGTCGATGTGGCGCAGTACCTGCAGCAACCACGCCGGGACTCCATAGCGACTGATCCTCTCGATCACATGCAGGATGCGAAGCGGCTTTCTCATCACGATCGTCCCCTGGCGACTGCGAATCTCACTTGCCTCGCTGTTCGGCCGGCCCATTGGGAGGCCGTCGGGTCATGAACAGGACGATTACGCCGGCGACACATTCCGCGACGCCAAAGCCGCACAGAGTCCATGCTGCCCCGAGCAGCCCGTAACGCGGGATCAGCGTCAGACACAATGCAACCACGGAGACGATAACGAAGATCCTTGGCACTACCAGCTTTCTGAACTTCCTCGTTGCGGTGTTGGCACAGCCAATCATGCTGCCGAGGTAGAGAATGGCCGCTGCGACCATCACCCAGAGGAACACCTGCGGGTGTCGAGCGAACTCTTCACCATACACGAGTTCAGCGATCTGGACGCCCCAGATGGACGTCACAGCTATGCCCGCGATGCCGATGATGGCCGCCAGCAGAAGCAATTTCAGCAGGAGGGCATAGAACTCGCTCATTCGCGCCGCGAAGTAATACTGCGCCAGCTTCGGTGTAGCCGAATGCCCGAGCGCGCGTATGGCAGTGCGCCCAACGGCTTCGAAGTACACAAGCGCGGAGAAGATGCCCAGCTCACGCTCGCCGAGGTAGAACTCGACCGAATACTGCGGGATGCTGTAGCCGAGCGAGCCGAGAGCCACCACGAAGCCCAGCGGCAGGGAGAGGAGAGCCAGTGTGCGGACCGTTCCCGCCTCAAAGCGCGGAGCGATTTCCGCCTCTCCGGCCTGATCGGCCCGCCGCTCGAAGTGTCCGCGACTCCTTTGGAGCACCATGCGAGCGTTATCCAGGTCGAAGCCGAAGAAGCGTGCCGCCATCACTGCGGCCAGCGCTGCGGCGCCCCAGAATACGCTGCCGGTCAGATACACGCCCAACCCGAGCGACAGCAGGGCAAAGGGTCCTTTGATCATCACAGAGAAGGCCATCCGGTCGAGGCGCTCGCATTTCGTCAGAAGCCCATAGATGATATCGCTGAGGGCCTCGAATGCCGCCGCCACGGCCACCGCCAGCAGCACGAGACGCGTATCGGCCGGGTACCCGGCAAAGAGAGCGATGCCGATCAGGACGAGGAGCGCCATGGCCGTGGTGATGATCCGCAGGCCGAAGTAGTCGGAGAAGGAGTGCTCGCCACTTGCGTCTGTCGCCTGCACTTCGCGAAGTTGAAGGTTCGCCAGCATGATAACCGGGCCGGTGATGGCGAGCGCAAGCGCGTACTGCCCGAGCATCTCCGCGGAGCCGAGGCGCGCCACCGCCACTACGGTACCCCACTGGCACGCAGCGTAGACCACGTTGCCTGTGAAGCTCCAGGCAACGTTCTGTCTCAGGCTCAGCGGCTGCAACTCCTCCACTTCAGGCTGCGTGGCCATCTCCACTCCCGGTCAACCGCCGCGGGTCGTTCACCATGCAGGTTCGGCGACGGAGGCGCGACTCACGCTGCCACCGACGTAGTCCGCAGTGCCGGCTACTTCCGCGAAGCACTTCTCGTACTTCTCCACGATCTTCTCCCACGTGAAAAGCCCCCTGACCATCTCCTGCGAGCGATGAGCCTGCTTGCGCCGAAGCTCCTCGCTGCCGAGCAGCCGTCGGAGCGCCTCTGCCAATGCCGCCGCGTCGTCGTTGGGGATCACTTCACCAGCGTCCCACTTGGTGATCTCCGGTGTGTTACAGGCTTCGCTCGCTATCACGCTGTTGCCCATCGCGCATGCCTCGATCAGCGCATTGGGATGACCCTCATGGCGCGACGCGAGCACGAAGATGTCGGCATCCCTGTCCGCCTGCAGCACCTCCTCCCGCTTGAGCATGCCGGTGAAGATCGTGCGATCGCTGACACCCAGACTCTCCGCCATGCCGCGCAGGTGCTGGCCGTAGCCCGCGTAGTCCGGTCCGGCGAATACCACCACCGCGTCCCGGTCCTGTTGCGCGAAGGCCTTCAGGAGCAGGTCGCCACCCTTGCGGGGCGTCAGACCGCCTACGGTCAGCACCATGGGGCGGTCGGGCGGAATGCCCCACTTTGCTCTGAAGCAGCCCTGCT
This sequence comes from candidate division WS1 bacterium, assembly GCA_012522765.1. GTDB lineage: Bacteria > Armatimonadota > Zipacnadia > Zipacnadales > UBA5352 > UBA5352. The sequence goes on from JAAYJW010000183.1 coordinate 3,682, forward strand.
CGCCGTAGGAGTTGACTTCGGAGAAGTCGATGCCGTTGTTTATCACCTCTATCTTCTCCGGGGTGACGCCCCAAGCGATCTGCTCGGCCCTTTCACCACTCGAGACCGCAACGAAACGCGCGGCCCCGTCCGTCATGCCCTGCCCCCACAGCGCCCGGAAGAGATACTTTGGCAGTGATCGCCATGGGCTGTTGTTCGGAGGGAGGCTGCCGGCCGGTTTGATGATGAACGGTACCCCCGATGTGCGCGCCGCAGCACAGCCCCAGATGTTCTGCGGGTTGTAGAAGCAGTGGAAGAATGCGAGATCGAATTCCGCCATCTGTGCCTGCAATGCCGCCCGCATGGCCGGAGCGAGAAAGACCAAATGCCGGTGGGCCAGCCAGTTGCTGACATTGGGGAAACGATGCACAACTATCCCGCCGATCTCCTCGGGATCAGCAGACGGCTTGTAGCGTTGTGTAGCATCGAGGACGTCGGTGGTGAACACCGAGACATCGTGCCCGCGTGCGACAAGGCGGCTGAATATCTCATACAACGATCGGGGCGGACCGCCGTACTCCAGAGCCGGGTAGAAGAACGAGGAAACGACCACGATGCGCATTTGTCCGGGCCTCCACTCAGTCCCCATCACCCATGTAGCTTCCCGGACGCTACAGTAGCACCATAATGAAAAGATGTGCTCACAAACTACTCACAGAAGCGTATCCATAACGAACAAAAGTGTGCATCGGTCGGCAGTGCCATCAGCAGCAGGGGAGCATCTTCGGTCGCCGCCCGCGCCCTCGATCACTTCTGCGAGACGTTCTCCGGCGTATCGGGCACCTGCGAAGCCTCGTCAGTCTCATTCACCGGGGCCTCGCGAAGCATCTCGGGTGGCCTGCCCTCCGGGTCCATCTCCTGCACAATGCCCACCCATGCCCAGAAGCCGGCCAGCGCCGCGAGCAGCACCGCCATGAAGGTCAGGCAGCCGCGCATCGACGGCGTGTTCTCCACCAGCCACGCGGTTACGAGCATGATGATCCCCGGTGCGAGGAGCATCAGCCCGAGCCGCCAGCCGTAACCGCCGCCGATGCGCACGAGCAGCGATATGTTCAGCACCAGCCCGCCAATCAGCAGCAGAAAGCCGAGGAGGCGGAGAAACACCGCGCGCGGTCGCTGGTCCAGTGTCGGTCCCGTCGGAGCAAGCATCATCATCACCGGGGGATGCTTCGCCTGGCGAGACCAATCTCCCTTCAGTGGACAAGTGTTGGCTCGTCGGTCGGGGGGCAGGTCAACGTCCTGACGTGGCGAAAACTTCGATAGCCGCATGAGAGAACACGCGGATGCACAGATGGGGAGGCCCTGCGATGCGTTCTGTCATTTTTTGCAGCTTCATGCTGGTGATTGCGGCGGTGGCTGCGGTCATGGCCCAGACACCGATCGATCAGCATACGACCTTCATGGCGAGCTTTGACAACAAGGTCGAACCCGACTACGCCGCCGGAGATTGGCGCGCAGCGCCAAGCGGTGAGGTCGAGCTTGTGGACGGGAGATTCGGGCAGGCTCTGCATATCCCGTCCGGCAGAAGCGTTGCCTACAACGCCGGCGACAAGATCAACCTCTCGGCCGGCACCATCGAGTTCTGGCTGCTGTGGACGGAGGAACTGGCGGCAGGGGAGGGTAGCGCGGGTGTATTCTCGATGGTCACTCCGGAGGCGGGCAACTACGTCAACTTCAACAAAATCGCCTCCGGCCGCCTCGGCATGCCCGTGAAGCAGGGCCCTCCCGGTGAGGGCGAGTGGACGTGGAAGCGCGTGGACATTGACCCCAGCGGCTGGGAGACGCCCTCATGGCACCACCTCGCCGGCACCTGGGAGGGCGGTGACATCGCCCTCTACGTGGATGGCGAGTTGGTGGGGACCGAGACCGGCGGTGTCGGCTTCGTCGAGGCGCCGGAGCAGTTCAGCCTCGGTCGCGGACCGCTTACCGTAGATGAACTCCGCATCTCTTCGATAGCCCGCAGCGCGGAGGAGATCGCCGCTGTGGCTAACGCGCAGCCTGGCGAGCGCTCGACGGTCTATCTGACCGACCTCGAGCCGACCGCTTCAGAGCAGGCTGTCGGGATGGTGGGCATAGATGAGTACCTGGCGATCGACGAACGCGAGATGCCGCTGGTCATCGGCCAGACCGCCTACGCTCGCGGAGTTGCGGTTCGCGCGCCCGGATCGGTGGAGTTCGAGGTGCCCGAGGGCGTGGCGAATCTGCGCGGCGTCTACGGCCTGAGCCCGTTCGGCCGCGAGGGAGCCGATGCCACACTGGAGATCTCGCTTAACGGCCAGGAGGCGCAGGTGTGCACGAATCTGACCGCGGAGGACGCACAGGCGCTGAGCGTCCCGGTGCAGCCCGGCCAGACGCTGCGACTGGAGGCGCAGCCGGTGGGGGACACTGCTGGCGCGGTCGTAGTGCTGGGCGACGCCATGCTGCTGGCGGAGGGCATCGAGCCGCCGCCTTCGTTCTCACGCGAACTGACGCCGGATGAGATGACGCTGCAGCAGATGCGGACGCAGGTGGCAGAGTTCACCTTCGATCTTCCCGACGCCCCGAGCGGCTACGTGATCTACGCCGGTCATCCCGCCGATGATGTTGACCCGGCGCTGGAGCCGCTGGGCGAGGTCTTTCCGGAGGCGCTGAGCATCGCCGCCGCGCCGGGCGAGTATGAGCCGGCGCAGTTCGGCCTCTTCGCCGCCCGCGACCTGCGCTCAGTCAACGTCACCGCGAGCGATCTGACCGGCCCCGGCGGAGCCATCGGCGGCGATGATGTGCAGGTGCAGCTTATCCGCCGCGTGCTGATGCGCAAGGGCTACTGGATGCCCGCGCTGCCGGCGAACTATGAGACGATGTCCCGCTTCATCTTCCCCGGCAGCGAGTTCTGGCTGCCAGAGGGCAACTTCAAAGAGGTCTACGTGCTGGTGCATGTGCCCGAGGACGCGCAACCCGGCGACTACAGCGGCACGATTTCGGTGGCTGCCGATGGTGCGCCTGCCACGGAGATGGCCCTCAACCTGACGGTCAGGCCGATTGAGCTGATCCAGCCGACCGACAAGCGCTACGGGATGTACTACCGCGCGAACACTCTCCTCGACCGCCCCGAAGAGGTGAATGACGCCGAGTTCGCGGACATGGCTGCCCATGGCTGCACGATGATCAAAGGGCATACGGCGATCACCTGGGCGCGCGATGACGCAGGCAACATCACCTGGGACTTCGGCCTGATCCGTGCCACGCTGGACCAGGCGCGGAAACACGGCTTCTTCGGCGAAATCACCATTTACGATGACTTGATGAACCTCGCGCGGCTGATGGGCCTGAAGGCTCTCGATGAGGAGGGCCAGGGCGATCCGGTATCCGAGAACGAGGAGTTGCTGGCGGTAGCGCGCGCGGCCTTTGCCGAACTCAAGCAGCTTGAGGCGGAGTACCCGGAGTTCGAGTTCCTGCTCACGCACATGGACGAAGTCTTCGGCCAGGGGCGACTGGAGCGGTACGTTGACTACGCGGAGGTCATCCGCCGCACCGGCGACTTCCGCATCTACATCACGATGCACATGAACCCGGGCCGCTGGGAGGAGTACATCGAGCGGGCCGACCCCTGGATTGATGTGCGCTCCATCAACGGTCATAGCCTTGAGACCTGGCTGCAGGCCGGCAACACCTGGGAGGACCTTGAGCAGATACTTGCTGAGGCCGGCGATGATGGCTGGATCTATCACAACCAGCGCGGCTCATTCTACCGCAACGGCTGGAACCGCTTCATCAACGGGCTCTTCATGTGGGTGTCGCCGCTGGAGGTCCACGTCCCGTGGATGTACTACTCAGTCAAGGGCAATCCGTTCGATGACACCGACGCCGACGGCCACGACTTCGTCTACGCCGTGCCCCATCCGGACGACCCGACGCTGATGATCTCCACGCTGCACTACGAGAACTTCCGCGAGGGCTACGACGACATGCGCTACATCAAGACCCTCGAACAGCTTATCAGCCAGGCGCGCGCGGCTGGTGTGGACGTCGCCGCCGCCGAGGGATGGCTGGCGGAAATGCGCGCCATGCTCCCGCAACTGCCGGAGGACATCCAGGGGATAGAACTGGAGAGCCCCTACACGGTCGCGGCGACCACGAAGTTCAGCGGAGCCGACTGGGACGCGATGCGCGAGCGGACCGCGCAGCACATCATCGCCCTGCGCAACGCGATGAACTGAACGGCGAGGTCCGCGAGAGCATAATCCATCACCAACCGGGCCACGCGGCCCGTTGATCGGGAGGCGTAGATGTGATGACGGTACGAACGGCGGTCATGCTGACGCTGCTTGGGCTGGTGGCGTTCGCGCTGCCGGCGCAGGCGCAGATCCCCAATTTGATCGAGGACCTGCGCTGGGGCGAGATGAGCGTGCGGGAAGCGCCGGAGGCCGACCTCTCGCAGCGCAAGACCCTGATGATACCGACGCTCCCTTCGGCTCCCGCGCTCGATGGCGACCTGCGCGACCCGGCATGGGAAGCCGCGGCACAGACGGACACATGGATGACCAACACCGGAGAGGCGCCAGCACCGGTGCAGACGACCACCTGGGCCGGACTGCACGACGGGCGGCTCTATGTGGCCGTGCGGGCGGAGGAGCCGAACATCGATGGCCTGCTGGCCGATGTCACCGAGGAGGGCGGCCCGGTCTGGGAAGATGATGTCTTCGAGATGTTCGTGGACGGCAATCTCGACCTCACCACCGTCAACCAGCTCCTCATCAACCCGCTGGGCACCGTCTCCACGCTCACGCGAGGCGGCACCTGGCAGCCGGAAGTGCAGCGTGGCGCATCAATCGGCGAGGATGCCTGGTTCGCGGAGTTCTCGCTGTCGCTGGATGACCTCGGCATCACCGGCGCCGCTTTCGGGGTGAACTTCTGCCGCGAACGCCGGGCGAGCGGCGACCTGCAGCTTTCATGCTGGTCACCGACAGGGGGCGCGTTCAATGAGCCGGGACGATTCGGCCTCGCCTCACTGCCCGGAGGCTATCTGAAGGTCTTCTCGGTCGGACGAGGGGTGCTGGGGCAGAACAGCCTCAGCGCCACGATCAGCAATCCCGCCGATCAGCCGCAGGCCCTGAGCGCTCGCCTCGCGTGGTGGCAGGGCGAGGGAATTGCGGTCGCGCGCACCATTGGCCCGTGGACACTGGCGCCGGGAGAGAGCCGGGAGATCAGCTTCGGCTACGACATCCAGCGCACCGGCGAGCCCGTTGAGCTTGAGCTGGCGATCCTCGGACCGCAGCGGAACGTCGTGGCTCAGCGGCAGGTGACGCAGGAGATCGCGGATGTGATGGACCTCGTCGCCAACCGGCGCCTCGTGTCCCGCGATGGCGACACGATGACGGTCCGGGGTGTGTTCAGGATCAGTAGCGCGGTGCTTGAGCGATCTCGCGTGGTCCTGGCGCTCTTCGACGATGCAATGGCCCTGCGGGCGCGCGACGAACTGGCGCCATCGGGGGGCGCAATGCGCGCCGAGCTCAAGCTTCCGGCCCTCGAAGCAGGGCCGCACACCCTGCATCTTGTGCTCAAGAGCGGTCCGGGGGAGGATGCTCGGAGGGTGGCGGAGGAGAAGATCACGTTGTACGTGCTTCCCGACAGGGGAACGCGCTGACGTAGCAGACAGGAAACCCGCATTTTCTGTTGACTACATCAACGCTGCGCGGTAAGCTTAACACTTGGGGGATCACAAGCAACGGTCGTAAGTGGAGGTGGATTGGGATGAGGACGCTGAACACGATCGTGCTGATCCTGCTCATCGTGGGTGGGATCAACTGGGGGCTCGTTGCCCTCGCGGACTTTGACCTGGTCGCGTCGATCTTCGGCGACGGCACCATCGGTCAGGCAGGTGTGGCCGGCACCATCGTCTATGTGCTGGTAGCGCTGGCGGCAATCTGGGCGATCTCCTGGTTCGGGATCTTCGCCGAGAGCCATCGGACCGCTCACGGGCCCATGGCGGCCGAGCAGCACTAGGGTCGGTCATTCGAACAAGTAGCATCACCGGGGCGCCCTGCTCACAGGGCGCCCCTCTTCGTTTGCGCAGGTAAAGGTGGCAATGACCGGGAAAGTGGCGGCATGAAAACCCTCCGCAGCTTGCTGCCGATCGCATCAGTGCTGGCGCTGACAGCACTCGTGGTCGCCCACGCGCAGGCGCAGCATCTGCTCGTGCCGATGGACGACGCTCAGACCGACCACCTGCGCGCCTACGGGCTGACGTGGTGGTGCCTCGACGAGCCGCGCGAGTACGAGTGCCAGTGGCTGCTGAACTACCGCGCGGGAAGTTTCCTTCTGCCAGATCACGCGGATGTGCGCGAACGTGCCGCGCAGCTTGGCGTATCGCTGGAGGCAGTCGGGCCGGCCGAGCAGGCACAGATTGATGCGGTCATCGAACGCTCAAACATGCAGCGGATGCACCTGACGAAGGCGCCTCGCGTCGCCGTCTACACTCCGGCCTACACCGAACCGTGGGATGATGCCGTCACGCTCGCGCTGACTTACGCAGAGGTGGAGTATGACACCATCTGGGACCGCGAGGTGATAGCCGGGGCGCTCACAGAGTATGACTGGCTGCACCTGCACCACGAGGACTTCACCGGCAACTACGGCAAGTTCTTCTCCAGCTTCGCCAATGAGCCGTGGTATCGCCGCCAGGTGCTGGAATCGCGGAACGTGGCGAGTGAACTTGGCTTCCCCGACGTGCAGGCGTGCAAGAAGGCCGTGGCGGCGACTATTGCCTCATGGGTGTCGGAGGGTGGCTTTCTCTTTGCCATGTGCTCCGCGGCCGACAGCCTCGATGTGGCGCTCGCCGGCGGGGAGTTGGATATCGTCGTGGCGCCCGTGGATGGGACGCCAATGAGCGCGAATGTGAACGCGCAGCTTGACTTCTCGATCACCCTCGCCTTCCGTGACTTCCAACTTGTGACCGACCCGATGGCCCCGGAGGTGGCGGACATTGACGTCTCGCCGGGGGCGACTGCGATGATCTCGCAGGGCGAGGTGTTCGAGCTGTTCGAGTTCTCCGCCCGGCAGGACCCCATCCCGAGCATGCTGACCCAGTGCCACGTGGCGGAGGTGGCGGACTTCCTCGGTCAGACGACGGCCTTCCGCCGCGACGCTATCAAGGACAGCGTTGTGATCCTCGGCGACTTCCCCGAGCTAAACCGGGTGAAGTACATCCACGGCGGGTATGGCAAGGGCACCTTCACCTTTCTCGCGGGGCACGATCCGGAGGATTACGCGCACGTCATAGGGGAGGACCCTACGGAGCTGTCGGTACACTGCCACTCGCCCGGTTACCGGCTCATTCTGAACAACATCCTTTTCCCCGCAGCGAAGACTAAGGAGCGAAAGACGTGAGCCCCGGGGTTTCTTTTCCTGCAATCGGGGGGAGGATACTGAGGAGCGCAGCGAGAAGTGACGCGCTGCCGGATGTGTTGAATCGCCGCCGGGGGACGTTCTGATGGGGCTCTGCGTCACGTAGCCATTCTTGACTTTTGTCTGTGTTTATGGTACGGTCGGCAAGAAGCAGCAGCGTCCCGCCGGCCTCGCGGTGGGTTGGCCGTGCCCGGTCTGCGGCCCGAGCGGCGTGAGGGAACACGGGCAGCATGTATCAGCACACGCACAACCAAACCGCAACAGGCGAAGCGCGTATCCTGGGAGGAATCGAGATATGGAGAGGCTTGGGTCGCTGTTCTGGAGTGGTGTCACGGTACTGGCACTGGTCGGAATCCTGAGCAGTATCGCGGCACCCATCGCTCTCGCGGGCCCCATCGTCAGGATTACTGATCCCGCACATGAGCAGACCGTTCAGGGTCAGATCCTCGTAGATGTTGCCTTCCGCACTGATTCCGATCAGCCCATCAGCAGAATCGATCTGCTTATCGACGGCGAACTGGCGCGACAGTATCCCCTTGACCCACCCCGTCTGAGTGGCAGGCAGTCGTTTAACTGGGACTTCACCTCTCTCGCCGGCACCAAGCACACGATCAGCGCCCGCGCTATCGACGTCCTTGGCGAGATCGGGATGGCCACCATCACTGTCACCGTCGCGGGCGCGCGCAGCAGCGGCCCGGGCGGTCAGGACAGGATACCGCCGGTCGTTAACATCTACTATCCCGCACATGGCGCCGAGGTCTCCGGTCAGGTTCCTATCAAGGCTGACGCGAGCGACAACGTCGGCGTCAAGTACGTGTTCTTCTACATCAACGGCAAAGTACACAAGCTCATCATGAACTCGCCGCCTTACGAGGACCTGTGGGATACCACGAATATGCCGGACGGTCCGGCCGTGCTACAGGTCAAGACGATGGATGAGGCAGAGAACGAGGGCGCATCCGCCGAGGTCACCGTCTTTGTCTCCAACCGGCAGATGACCACTACGCCGGAGGCTGCGGTCGCCGCTCCGCCGGTTGCCGCGAGCCCTGCCGATGTCCCGGTGGTCAGTGGCACCGGCACCGCACCGCAGCAGTCCAGCCCGGTAGCCGAGGAGCCCTCCATGGCGACGGCAACCGGAGGCTCAGCGCCCGAGGCGGCCCGCGTGGGCTACGTTGCCCCGATCGGCGATTACGCGGCCTCCTGCCGCACTTCGTCGCCGGAACGGATGCTGGCCGGTCTGCCGCGTTCCGAGCAGCCGGTGCAGACTTCCGACTACGAAGTGGCTGATATCGCTCCCGAGCTATCCGCGGCTGAGGTCGCTTCCGACGCCGTCTACGAGCCGATGATTGCCAGCAGCGACTACGGGGCACGGATGACGATGCCCAGGCGGCTGGCTGAAACCTCAAGTCACATCGTTACGGCGATCGCCACCCGCAGCGACACCGGCGAGCCCCTCGGCCCGCAACTGGCGTCCGGCGATGCGGCGCAGCGGGTGACCATGCCCAGGACACGAATCGAACATCAGCCCACGCTCGAGTCAGCAGCCGAGTTGCGACCGGGCTGGGTCGTACTTGAGCCGTCGCTGGAACTGACGCCCGACCGAGCGCAGGTCGCGGCGCGCATCACCGCACCGCTGCGCTCCCTGACACCGACTGAGGTCCTCGCGATGGACATGGGCGACCTCGACGCACTGGTGGTCGAGGGTGGGCCCGAGGCTGACCTGGGCTCCATCATCGCGCGACTCGAGGTCCGGACAACGTCACCTCAGCGCATGCTGGAGGATTCCGCTCGGCTGAGCCTTGCGGGAACCGGCACTGGCGCGCAGTATGCCGCCGCGCCGGCCGCGATTGAACTTGAGACAGTGTCGCCGGAGGGCCGGCTGACGCTGCCGGGGCAGCTCTCGAGGCGGACCGATCCGGTGCTGGATATGCCCCTGACCGCTTTCGAGCCTCGGACGGAGACCGCGAGCGAGATGCGCATCGCGGTGCTCCCCGAGCGCGCATCGCGGGCGGCCATTCCCGCGGACGGTCGCCTGACGTTGCCGGGCCGCCCGAATATCGCGCCCGTCGCATCCACCGCCTTCGAGGATATCCAGGTGCTGTTCAACAGTGACGCGCTGGAGTTGCTCGCTTCGCCGGAGATGCGAGAGGGCATATCAATGGCGCCGCTGCGCGAGATCTTCGAGCACAGCGATGGCGTGCTCTACTGGTACCCGGTGGAGAAGCGGGTCCACGCGGCCCGGCCGGGCACCGAGATGAGCCTGAAGATCGGCGACCCGCGCGTGACAGTCAATGACCAGGAGCGGACGCTGCAGGTTGCTCCTTACATCAAGCAGGGGCGCACGATGGTCCCGCTGCAGTTCCTTGCGGACACGCTTGATGTCACGATCACGTTCAACCCCGAGACGGGGCAGATCTGCCTGACCAGCAACGAGTTCTGAGTAGGGGCAGACCGCCCCTGCGGGGGCGGCCGCCTGGTGCAATCCCCCCAGCCCCAGGGCCGCGCGCATGGGGCTGGTTTCGTAACAAGCGCCGCGTGGTCCGGCTCGAGCCGGACCGAGGACGCGACTTTGCGAGGTAAGAGATGACGCCGAAGACGCCCAACAGGATGCTCAGAGTGAACGAGGCCGGCCACCTGGTGGTGGGCGGCTGTGATGTCGTCGAGCTTGCGGAAAAGCATGGCACGCCGCTTTATCTGTATGACGAGGCGGAGATTCGTCGCCGCTGCCGGGACTACCTGAGCGAGTTCGGCACCCGCTTCCCGCAGGTGGAGATCGCCTACGCCTCCAAGGCCGCCCTCACGATGGGCATCGCGCGCCTGATGGACCAGGAGGGCATGGCGCTCGATGTCGCCTCCGCCGGCGAGCTTTACACCGCGCTGCAGGCGAACTTCCCCGCCGAGCGCATCAAGATGCACGGCAACTACAAGTCCGACCTCGAGCTTCGGATGGCGCTCGAAGCTAAGGTCGGGCGGGTCGTCTGCGACAGCCTCACCGAGCTTGAGCAGCTTGATGAGGCCGCGCGGAAGATGGGCACCGTGGCCGAGATCCTCATTCGCGTACGGCCGGGCATTGACACGCACACGCACGAACTCATCCAGACCGGGCAGGTTGACAGCAAGTTCGGCGTCGGCATCTTCGGCGGCGAGGCGCATGAGGCCATCGAACTGGCCCTCAAGTGTGAGGGCCTGCACCTGCGCGGCCTGCACTGCCACATCGGCAGCCAGTTGCTCGAGACCGACGCATTCGAGCGCACCGTTGACCAGATGGTCGAGTTCCTCGCGCTGGTACGCGATGATCTGGGCTTCGAGTGCGAGGACCTCGACATCGGCGGCGGGCTGGGCATTCGGTACACGGAGAAGGACGAACCGCCCACGGTGGCCGACCTCGCTGAGGCGATCTGCCCGCGCCTGCTGCGCGCGCTGAAGAATCACGACCTGTCAGTCCCGCGGCTGATCCTCGAGCCTGGCCGATCGATCGTCGGGGAAGCTGGAGTGACCCTCTACACGATCGGGGTCATCAAGGATATCCCGAGCCTGCGAACGTATGTCTCGGTTGATGGCGGGTTGTCCGACAATCCGCGGCCGGCGCTCTACGATGCCGTCTACGAGGCCGTGGTGGCAAATCGTGTCGAGGAGCATGCCGCCTGCGAGTGGGTGAGAGTAGCCGGCAAGCACTGCGAGACGGATACGCTCATAGACGACACCTGCATCGGCCACTGCGAACCCGGCGACCTGCTTGCCGTCTTCGCCACGGGCGCGTATAACTATGCGATGGCGTCGAATTACAATCGCTTCACTCGGCCGGCGGTGGTGCTCTGCTGCGACGGGCAGGATGAACTGCTCGTTGAGCGCGAGAGCCTTGCCGACCTGATCAGCCACGACCGGATTCCGAAGCACCTCGCCGCGAAAGAGGCTGCCGAGGACTGTAAGCAGCAGGGGTGAGTGGTGCTGCGCCTGGATGACCGGCTCAAGGCGGGGCAGAGGGAGCTGTTGGCCCGTGTCGGCGAGATTGCCGCCGAGATGGATCTGTCGGCCTTCCTCGTCGGCGGCCCGGTGCGGGATCTGCTGCTCGACCGGCCCGCTCCGGACCTCGATGTCAGCATCGAGGGGCCCGTTCATCCGCTGGCCGAGCGGCTCGCCGAGCGGCTTGATGCGAGGGTGCGCAAGACCTCGCGCTTCATGACCGCCGCGCTGGTGCTGCGCGACGGCAGCGAGCTTGATCTCGCGCGCACGCGGACGGAAAGCTACCCTGAGCCCGGAGCGCTGCCGCTTGTTGAGCCTGCCGGGCTGGCCGATGACATCAGGCGGCGCGACTTCAGCGTCAATGCCATGGCGGCGGCGCTTGAGCCGGGGAGATTCGGCCAACTGATAGACCCGCTGGGGGGCCTCGCGGACCTCCAGGCGCGACGCCTCCGGGTGCTGCACGACCGCAGCTTTATTGACGACCCGACGCGCATGTTGCGCGCGGTGCGCTTCATGCTGCGGCTGCAATTTGAGCTTGAGGCGCATACGCGGGAGCTGCTTGATCGGGCCAACTCACAGCGGCGTCTCTCTGGCCTCTCCGGTGCGCGGCTGCGCAACGAACTCGCTCGGATCTTCAGGGAGTCGCCCGCACGCGGTCTGCGGACGCTGCAGGAGCTTGATCTGTTGCAGGGCATGGGGCTCGCGCCGGCCTCGGAGGCCGCCTGCGAGGCATCGCGGCACCTTCCGGAGGCGGCCAGAGTCCTCGATCTGGACCTGCGGAAGAGCGGCGCGCTGGCGACCTGCCTCGGCGTCTATGCGGGGCTGTCGGGACAGGATGCAGGGGCGGTGGCGGTGCGGCTGATGCTCGACGGACAGGTGCGGCGGTCCATGTGCAGGGCCGCGCTGCTGATCGAGGAGCCGCCTCAGGCGCTGCGGGATGAGTTGCCGGATAGTGAGTTGTATTTCGCGCTGCGCGGAACGCCGGCGGCGGCGGTCGTCTCGTGCTGGGCGGCAAGCGAGCCACCTGTGCGGGCAAGGCTTGAGCGCTACTGGCATGAGTTGCGCGACGTCGTTGCAGATGTTGATGGCGAGGACCTGATCGCGCTGGGTTACCGGCCCGGTCCAGGATTCGGGCCTGCACTGGAGGTCGCGCTGGCCGCGAGGATAGACTTCGACGCCGCGCGGGAGGAGCA
>JAAYJW010000184.1 GCA_012522765.1 candidate division WS1 bacterium
CATCCATCTCCGTTATGAAGATATACGGCGGATTGGCGACCACCGCATCGAAGCCGCGGTCCTTCTCGGGCTTGGGGCCCTGCTCGGTGAAGAAGGCGTCCGGGAACTCCAGTTCCCAATGGAAGAAGGAGTGTTCACTAGCTATGTCCTGCGCGCTGCGGAACCAGGTGGAATCGGTCAACTCCTCGAATCGTTCAGGGGCGTCAAGCGCGTTCACGAGTGCCTCATAGGTCATCGCTGGGAGATCATTGCCGAAGTAGGTGGCAAGCCAGACGTTGGCGACCTGCCGGTATCTCTCCCGTTCGACCTCTATCTCCCGGTAAAGATCGTTCTTCATCTTCTCATCATCCAAGGAGTCTGTGGCGATGGCCTCAATCCTCTGGAAGCTCGTCAGCATGTTACGCGCTGCGGGCAGCAAGCGTTGCGTGAAAAGGTTCGCTTGACCCGCCGGTTGGGGTGTCCCATTTACACGGGGCAATCGTTGCAGGCTTTCGAGCCGTGCGCCGATGAGTGAGTTGCCCTCGCGCAGGTGGTGCTTGAGGAACGAGAGCGGCTTGCCGAACTCGACCGTGTGCAGCCACAGGGAGAGCTTGGCAAGCTCCACCGCGAGGGGGTTGAGGTCCACGCCGTAGAGGCAGCGCTCGACCACGCGGCGCTTGTAGTAGATATTCTCGTCATCCTCGTCCGCGGCGTCGGCGGGCGGCAGGTGCGACGGGTCGGTGATGATCGCCTCGGTGATCTCCTCGGACGCCGCCACGAGGAAGTGCCCCGAGCCCATGGCCGGGTCGAGGACCATCAGTTCGAAGTAGGGCTCCAGAAGCTCCAGCTTCAGGTCATCGATCTTCCGCAGGTTCTTCGCGGACTCGGGGTGGTCGAGGTCGCGGTCGTCGATGGCGCGCTGCTGCCGGGCGATCTGCGCCTCGTACTCGGGGAGGCGGCCCTTCACCTGCGCGGCGGCGTCGGTGAGGAGCGGGTCGAGCGTGTTGGTGACGATGTAGTCGACGATGTATTCGGGCGTGTAGTAGGAGCCGGTGGCCTTGCGCTCGCCGCGGTCGGTGAGGAGGACGACGCTGCCATCCTCCCAATGCGGGCGCATTTCCAGCAGGCCCTCATAGATGGAGCCGAGTTCGCGGACGGTGAGCTCGGTATAGTCGAGGTAGGCGCGTTCCTTCGACTCGACATCCCAGTCACGCCCGACGCGGTCAATGGCGGCGGCCATGTGGAAGTCGGGCACGACCACGCGCGGGTCATCAAGCAGCGGCCACTCGGCCGGGTCGAAGAGGCCGCCGTCATACTCCGGGACGCCGGTCTCGTGCGGGTCACCCTCGTTGATGATGCGCGAGAGGTCGCGGAACCACTGCCACAGAGTGCGGCCGGAGTGGGACCACGCTGAGCCGCCGGTATCGTGCCTGGTGGCGATCTCACTCAGCTTGGTCTGCACGGAGTGATTCTCGCGATAGACGGCGTTGCCGGTGGGCAGCAGATTGCGGGCCTCGGCATAGAAGCAGAAGAGGAGGCGATAGAGGACGATCAGCGAGGCCTCATGGACGGCGGGCATGTCGTTCTCCGCGAGGCGAGGCGAGCCCTCGATCATGCCGGTCATAAGCTGTTCGAGCGCGTCATAGACGCGATCGCGGAGGCGGTCGGTGATGTCGAGCCAGTAGCGGCGGCTGCCTTCGAGGACCTGCGCGATAGGGCTGGCGCCGGTATCGTCGGGCACAAATGCGCTGCGGCGGAAAAGCAGCCAGAAGTAGCGGAAGTCCTGCACTTCGGCCTCAAGCAGCGCGGGCAGGTCAACTTCATAGTAGCGGAAGCCGGCGCGGGAGCGTTCGCGTTCGTAGATGCGCCAGAGGCGGCCATTGGTGAGGATGCCCCATCGGACGCTTGAGTCGAGCAGGTAGCGGCGGATCTGCGCGCCCGGGTGCTGGCGCTTGGCGGCCTCGTCCTCGTCTCGTTCGGGCGCGCCGAGGTCGCGGTTCCATCGCTTGGCCTCGCCCACTGCAAGAGCGAGGTCGAAGTAGCCATCCTCGCCGCGCCCGGCGGTGACGGCTTCCGCGAGTGCGGCGTCATCGGCAAAGAGAGCGTAGTCGGGCTTGAAGGTGGACTCGATGGTGCGCAGAGGCGGCTGCGGGTCCATCTCAAAGCCGAGGACCTGCAGCGCGGGCCGCAGAAGACGCTGTTCGCAGACCTGCTCATCCGCGCCCTCGGCAAGCGGAACGCCTCTGGCGTAGATGTCGCGCAGGGCCTGCTGATCGGTGAGCGCCTGCGCAAGGTCATCCCCGCTGAGTTCGGGGATGTGGCGCTTGAGGTAGTGGTCCGAAAAAAGCCCCCGGTTGTTGTGCGGTCCCGGCATGG
>JAAYJW010000185.1 GCA_012522765.1 candidate division WS1 bacterium
AAGCCGTCGAGAGTTGCGGTTCCGGCGGTGTTGAGCACGTAGTCGCCCCGCCCGACAACGGTCTTCGGCTTCACGACCTCCGAGCCCTCGGCCTCGCGGTTGTTGACCTCCTGCACGATCCGCGACAGATCCGGCATGGTCATGCCCATGCCGCCGGCAGACCCCTGTCCGCCCTCGACGGTAAACGTCTCTGTGACCGGACCACGGGCCTCATCCGGATGCCAGTAGAGCGTGTTGGTCATCTCCATGTCGGGGGTCTTCTCGGGGGTCTCATCATCGTTCCCCTCGTCCTCTCCCTCCTCGGCCGTCACAGGGACGGGCAGGCGCAGGACGAGGCGGTTGTCGGCGAACTGCAGGTCCTCAGGCACGGTCACGAAGATCGGTTCGACCGCGGCCTCCTCATAGACCGCGCGGCCGATGACACTGCGCTGTGGCTCTCCGGTGGGCATGCCCGGGATCTGCATATCCGGCATACCCATCATGCGCATCGGCGCGTCAACGCGCGTGCGCAGGGTGAGGTGGAACGTCTTCGTGGTCGGCTGCTGAGCCAACACAACGGCGGGCAGCAGCAGCACGAACACGAGCAGTGAGAACACCAGCGGTCGACTTTGTGACATGTTGCGTTGCCTCCATGGAGTGTCTCTGTGCAAAGGATGGGGGAACCGGGAGATGACGCAGGCCCCGCGCCTGCAAGCCAATACCTTCCGCACAACCGCTCTCGATTCCTGCTGCCGGAGAGGATGATGATCCTGCATCGCGGCACTGGAACCCCACCGAGTGGAATACGGGCAGGGCATGGCGGAGGGAGACTTGTCGGGCCTAAAGCTCTATCTGCGCCAGTTCCACCCGGCCGGCGGTGCAGGAGTTGTAGAGGATCCTGCGGCTGTCGTGCGAGAACGCCGGGTGGGCGTTGATGTCGTAGTGCTTGTAGCCGTGGGTGTAGCCACTGAGCCGGTCCTCGGACTTCTGCTCCACCTCGAGGTCCCGCGGCTCGCGGACGAGCCTTTTCATCCCGCGGGCCTCATAGTCATACAGCAAGATCTGAAGCTCGTCTGTCTGCAGGCTGTCGAGCACCGCCAGCTTGCCATCGGGTGAGGGCGAGGGGTGGCAGCCGCCGAGGATCTTCCTTCGTGACAGGATGCGCATCCGCCGCGTAACGGTATTATAGCTCGCCAGCACCCCGTAGTTCCAGTTCGTATCCTGACCGCGCAGGTGGCCGAAGTATGAACAGCCGGTGGGGCGCACGAAGGCTATGATGTTGCGGCAGTCCGGGTGCCACATGATGTGCGTTCCGAGCCTGCCGTGGAAGTCCAGGTCCGAGCCGTCCATCCCGCAGAGGTAGTAGTCACGCACCAGCGTCCCCTGCTGAGTGACCAGGAAGAGGACAATCTGCTGCTGGTCGGGGCGGATCTCGGCTCCGAGGCGCAGGAGGACCTTTGAGCCGCGGATGCTGTGCCCCTGCGGGTTGGCATCGAGGAGGTCGTCCACCGTGGCGAGGCAGCGGCGGCCGGTGCCGTCTATCTTCCGAATGTAGATGCCCATCGCGCCCTGCTCTTCGATGGGGAAGTCCGAGTCGATCTCGATGAAGTGCTTATCCAGCATACCGGAGTAGACGCAGATATTGCCGTCGAAGCGCTTCTGTTTGCCGCTCCTCAGGTTGTGGCGCACCACCGATGTCTCGCTGTCCTGGTATATGACGCTGCTGCCGCCGTCACAGAAGTAGGGCGAGGAGCCGCTGTGGTAGGTGAAGTAGGACGACTCCCCCAGCACCCTTTCCTTCCCCGACCCCAGATCCATCGTGCAGATTTCGGAGGTGCCCCCCAGTCTCTCGAAGCGCGTGTAAAGCACGCTCTTGCCATCCGGGTGGTAGGGCGAGCCCTTGAAGTAGGTATGCACGCGGTGCAGGTTGTCATCGGGAGAGAGAATGCTGACCTTCATCTGATGCTCCTGTCGCTTCGATGATCGACGGCGCCCTGCGGAGGGGCCCACTTCGACTTCGCCTGCTTCCGCACCTGCAGCGGCATTGACGAAGGCCTCCCCGCCCGCCGGAGGGAAGAAGCAGGCCGTACGCCGCAGGCAAGGGAGGATGCGCGCATGTACTCGCTGATCTACTTCGACACCGAGGACTTTATCTCGCCGCCGGACCATCCGGTGCAACAGCTTCCGCGACAGCTTGCGGAGATCATGACGCGCCACGGACTCCCGGGCTGCTTTCACATCCACGGAGAGAAAGCGCGCTTCATGGAGCGCCACCGGCAGAGCGAGGTCATCGCGGCCCTCAGCGAGCATGACGTGAGCCTGCACTTCGACCGCGGGTCGATCCATCCGACCACCGCCGAGGAGGTCTCCCAGCTTCCTTGGTTCGAGGGCGTCGAGCGGACGCTCTTCCGTGAGCTTCCGGGCTTCCAGGCGCTGGAGCGCATCTTCGGGAAGTGCTCGGCCCTCACCCGGCACGGCGGGACCTTCGCCGCACAGATCGTCTATGCGGCGGGGCTGCTTGGCAAGCCCTTCTTCCACCCGCCCTTCCGCCTGTCGGGAAGCAACGTGGCGTGGTACTGCCAGAACCTGGTCATAGGCGGCTATCAGGCGGGCTTCCACTTCGACAAATACTACTGCGACACGCCGAAGTTCGAGGAACAGCTTGCGAAGGTTGACGGCTATCTGAGCGAACGCGCTCGCGAACACACCTACACCGCCATGTTCGGCTGTCATCCGCTAATCACGATCATGAAGGAGTTCCCCTGCGCGCTCAACTGGATTCGCGGCGCCGCACCCGAGCCGGAGCGGTGGCGCGCGCCAGAGATGATGGAAGGCGTGTCTATCGACCTGGTGCTGAAGAACTTCGAGCGGCTCGTGAAAAAGCTCGTCGCGCACCCGGACGTGGAGTGGACGGACGTCGCCGGTATCATCGAACTCTTTGGCGCGCGCCCGGTGCGCGTTGCCGACGAGGTGATCCTGCGCGCCGCGGAGGCGGTGCTGGCGAACGGCGGCCCCACCTGGACCGACGAACTGAGCGCCGGGGAGATGC
>JAAYJW010000186.1 GCA_012522765.1 candidate division WS1 bacterium
GACTGGAAGACCGGTGGCGGGCAGATCATCGGCGAGACCTGCCACTGGCTCGACCTCGCCTGCTGGATGCTCGACGCCGAACCGACGCGTATCTACGCCAGTGGCTCCGCGCGCCTCAATCACATCATCACGCTCGACTTTCACGGCGGTTCGCGCGCTTGCATCTGGTTCTCGCCCACCGGCACCTTCCGCTACCCGAAGGAGCTTTACGAACTGACCGATCACAACGCGCTCTTCCGCAACCTCTGCTTCGTGGAGACGCAGATCCACGGACGTGGCGAGCCGGAGGTAACCTACTTCGACCTGCAGTATGACGGGATGCCGGATGTGCCCGGTATCGGCCTTGAGGGCTACGTGAACAAGCTCAATGAGCGGGCAAAGCGTCACGCCGAAAGCGGGGGAGAGGAGTGGCCCGATCTGGCGCCGGACAAGGGGCACTTCCAACTGCTTGAGGCATTCGCTCGGTCCATCATCGAAGACCGGCCCTCTCCGATCGATGAACTGGCGGGCGCAAGGGCCACGTATCTGAGCGTGCGCGCCATCGAGTCCATCCGTCTCGGCTCGCCACTGCCGATTAACGATGAGGACATGAACTTTTTCATTGACTAGGCGGACTGATACCGACCGAGCATCACGATCAAATAGCGATCATCCCCCCGAAGGGCGCAGGAGGAGAGCTGCGGCTTGACTGAGCCGTTGCAGTTCGGTTACATTCAGGGCATACATATTTGGCCGTACCCCGCCCGCCTTATCCTGCGTAGCACAGGTGAATTGAGTGCGCTCCATCATACTGGACCGTTTCGTGCAAAAGGTCGCGCAGATCATTCAGACCGAGGGGGCCGCCTGCTTCTCTCTCGGTGTCGCGGATAACCGTCTCCACCCGCAGGCCGTCATCAGCAGGCGCGATGGCATCACCCGCGACTCACTGGGGCATGTTGATGTGGATTCGGGCGGCGCGTTCTCTGCCGCCGTCAGCACGGCACTCAGTCAGAGGGGCCCGGTGGTCATTGACGAGGCCACCAGGATAGATGACTTCAAGGTCAACCCGCCGGTGCTGGTGATGCCGATCATTTGGGAGCGGGAGCCGCTCGAGAGCGAGGAGGAGCCCGTTCAGCGCGCCGTGGGCGTGCTGGCGCTGTGGGAGAAACGCGGCGGCCGATACGACGAGGACGACTACAAGCTCGCTGAGACGCTTTCAGGCCAGGCGGCCGCTCTCCTCGTCGAGGAGCAGCTTGATGAGTTCGATGACATCCAGGCCGCCTTCTCGACCGTTCCAGTTGGCCTGATGCTGGTCGCGCCCGACAACAGCGTACTCGTGGCGAACGCCGCGGCGATGCTGGTCACAGGTGTCGACCCGCTGCAGGGGCGCCGCATCGAGAACATTGACTACGGCAATCAGTTGACCGACCTGCTGAAGCAAGCCCGGGATAGCAATGACGGGAATTCTGCCCTCGCCTATGTCAGCCGCGACAATGAGAGCTACTCCGCCAGTGCCCAGCTTACGCAGGAGAAGCAGGCTATCGTCGCCTTCACGCAGTCGCCCTTCAGCACCGCCGCCGAAGAGCTGACCGGGCAGGTGGCGCACGAACTGCGCACGCCCCTCACGGTCATCCAGGGGAACCTGCAGACGATCGAGGTCATGATCGAGGGCGGAATCCACCCCGAGGACCAGGATATCATCCAGGAGTTCATCTCCACCGCGCTGATCCAGTCCTCGCGCATGTTCCGCCTCATCGCCGAGACACTCAACATCTCGCGCATCCACGCCGGCAAGGAACTGGAGCTTGAGGTCGAGCACTTCAACCTCATCGACGCCCTGAATCAGATCCTCGAGGAGCTTGGCGACTACCTGCTGAGCCATGAGCTTGACATACAGGCGCCCGATGAGATCATGATTGACGGCGACCGCGCCAAGATCATCTCGATCTTCGACAATTACCTCAAGAACGCAGCCAAGTACTCCGATACCGGCACCACGATCACCATCCGTCTCTACGAGACCGACGACGACATGGTCGCGATCGAGGTGACGGACCAGGGGATCGGCATCCCGCTGGACTCCATCGAGAAGATCGGCAAGGAGGCGGGCTTCCGCACCGATCTGTCGAAGAAGCAGGCGGGTGGCATCGGCCTCGGCATGGTATACACCCGCCGCGTTACTGAGGCCCACGGCGGGCGCATGGAGATCGAGAGCACCGTCGGCGAGGGCAGCACCTTCCGCTCGCTCATCCCCAAACATCAGAGCGATGAGTGACCGGCGGCCGCACTGACATGGATACCATCCGCATCCACAACATGAGCTTCTACGGCTATCATGGCGTGGATGCGTCCGAACGCGACCTCGGCGGAAAATTCCACGTTGACGTGGAACTCAACCTCGATCTTCGTGCCGCCGGTGAGAGCGACCAGATCGCCGATACGGTTGACTACAAGGCCGTGTATGAGCTGGTGGCGCAGATCCAGGGGGGGCACAGCTTTCGGTTGCTCGAAGCGCTTGCACATGCGGTCGCGGAGGGCATTCTCCAGCACTTTGACGTGAGTCAGGTGACGGTTCGCATCCGCAAAGCGGCCGTGCCGCTCGGTGGTCTGATTGATTACGCCGAGGTGGAGGTCACGCGACCGGTGGTCTGACGTGCTTCATGTAGCGGCCTTCGCCTGCCCGGCAAACTCCGCGGGGTACTCGATCAGGCAGTTCGGGCCGCATCGGCCGCAGGAGCCGCTATTGCACGGCTCGATGTGCACCACGACAGCCGTTCTCGCCAGCCGCCCCTTGATCCCCGCCTCTACGGCCTCTGCCACGTCGTGCGCCCGTGCCACCGTCATCCGCGGCTCAACCAGCACATGCACGTCCACGAAGCGCTGACTACCGGCCTTGCGCGTGCGAAGTTGATGGAAGCCGCAGACCTCCGGTGCATGCTCACGCAGCGCCGAGCGGATCTTACGCTCCTCTTCCTCGGGCAGCGACACGTCCATCAGATCGCGGGCCGCCGAGATCGTCAGATGCCATGCGGCATGTACGATCAGCAGCGCGACCCCGATGGCAGCCACCGGATCCATCCAGTGGTAGTGCAGGACGGGCAGGTAGTGCTCGGTGGCCCAGATGAAGCCGAGGGCGGCAAGCACGCCGAGCGAGGTGTAGACATCGGTGCGCAGATGCCAGGCGTCCGCCTCAAGGGCGATAGAGTCCGTCTCCCGCGCCGTACGGAAGAGAATCTCCGAGATGACCACATTCACCACGGCTGAGACGGCCATCACACCGACGCCCCAGCCGAGCATCTCAACCTCATGGTCGCCCGACAGCTTCCGGACCGCTTCCCAGATGATGTAAGCCGCTGCGCCGAAGATCAGCAGGGCCTCGATGACGCCGGAGATATTCTCAGCTTTCCCGTGACCGTACGGGTGCTCCTCATCGGCGGGGACCGCGGCGGTGCGTACGGCGAAGTAGGCAATCAGCGCCGCGATCAGGTCCATGCCCGAGTGGACCGCTTCGCTGATTACCGCCACTGAGCCGATCATGATGCCGACGATCAGCTTCAGCACCACGAGGAGGGTGTTGGAGGCCACCGACAGGGCGGCCACACGGGTGGTTTTTCGCGCGCGAATAGCTGCGTCCACGGTAAGGGCGTGCCTCATCTGGGGGTGAAGTTGGGCCGGGTGCCTATCACTACTACTTTACCTCACCAACCTGGTCGGGTCAAGGGGCGAAACCTGCCGAAACCGCGCCTTGACACTCACCGGAGCGTGTGTTAAGTTATCGAAGAGCAAGCCACTCCCACTCTCGCGGAGCTTTTGATGAGCGTCGCAAGCTTTCTGCACTCGCATTACCGCCATTACGCTTACCACGGCCTCAGTCCGCGGCGGAGGGAGTTCTGCTAGCATCACGAGTTCGGGCAGACACCGACGCCGCGGCAGATCCGCGGCGTTTTTCGTGCGGGGACGCTGCAAATACCTCTGATCTACCGGAGCAGGTGAATCGGGTCATGGGACCTGCATTCGAGGACATGAACATCTTCTCGGGCAACGGCAGCGCGACACTCGCCGCCGATGTCGCCGCCGCCCTGGGATCGCGTCTGTCGGAGGCCACAGTCGGCAAGTGGTCCAACGACGAGGTCCGCGTTCAGCTTCATGAGAACGTGCGCGGCAACGACGTATTCATCTTCCAGTCATTCCCCAACGAAGTGAGCGATCGGCTCATCGAGATGTGGCTGATGATCGACGCCGCCAAGCGCGCTTCGGCGGGACGGATTACGGCAGTGATTCCCTGGTACCCCTACTCCAAGCAGGAGCGCAAGTTCCGCGGCCGCGAGCCCATCTCCGCGCGGCTGGTCGCGGACCTCACGGTCTCGGCCGGCGCCGACCGTGTCGTCACCATGGACCTGCACGAGGGAGCCATCCAGGGCTTCTTTGACATCCCGATGGATCATCTGCCGCATCTGCCGGTCTTCCTCGACGTGTTTCGCAACGAGGGTCTGACGGGCGATAACGCCGTGATCGTGGCGCCGGATGCGGGCGCCGTGGAGCGCGCGACAGAGATCGCCGCCCGGCTTGGTTGCGGCATCGCCGTGATCTTCAAGCGCCACCCGCAGGAGAACGTCGAACTGGCGGAGGTCGTGGAGACGGTTGGTGAACTCCGGGGCAAGCGCGCCCTGCTGGTGGACGACTTCATCCTCGGAGGCAGCACGATCGTGAACGCGGCCGAAGAGGTGAAGAAGGCCGGCGCGACCGAGGTGCGGGCATGCGTCACTCACGCGATCATGTCCGGCAACGCGACGGAACTGATCGGCAACTCCGAGATCAGCACGCTCTACACAACCGACACGATCCCGCCGCGCCCGGACGTCCCG
The DNA here is from genome assembly GCA_012522765.1 of candidate division WS1 bacterium. Classification (GTDB taxonomy): domain Bacteria; phylum Armatimonadota; class Zipacnadia; order Zipacnadales; family UBA5352; genus UBA5352. The sequence goes on from JAAYJW010000186.1 coordinate 4,845, forward strand.
GACAACGTGCGGGTCGTCTCGGTGGCCCCACTGCTGGCGGAGGCCATCCAGTGCATCCATGAGGACCGGTCAGTCAGCAGACTTCTTGGCGAGATCGAGGACGGCAACGGCGACTGAGTGCAGCTCGGCGATCAGGGAGGAAGCAGCCGTGGGCAACGCTGAAAGCCTCATGAGAGAGACCATCAAGCGCATCGTACCCTACTCGCCGGGGAAGTCCTCGGCGGAGGTCATGAGGGAACTCGGGCTCGAGCGGGTCACGAAGCTCGCGTCGAATGAGAACCCGCTGGGGCCCTCGCCGCTGGCGATCGAAGCGATCTGTGGCGCCGCCGGCCAGGCGTGGGTCTATCCCGACCCCGACTGCCGGGATCTCACCGCCGCCCTCGCCGAGCGGCTTGAGGTGCCCGCGGAGACGATCATCGTCGGGCGCGGCTCGGATGAGGTCATTCACATGCTCGGCCTCGCGCTGGTGAACGAGGGTGAGAACATCGTCTTCGCGACGCCGCCCTTTGCGATGTATCCGATCACCGCGCGGCTGATGGGCGCCGAGGAGCGCACGGTACCGCACCGCAACTTCCGCCATGACCTCGACGCGATGGCCGAGCAGGTTGATGAGAAGACGAAGCTGGTCTTCATTTCCAACCCTTACAACCCGCTGGGGACAATCGTCACCGCCGATGAGGTCGAGCGGTTCCTCGACCGGATTCCTGACACCTGCGTTATTGTGTTCGACGAGGCGTACTTCGAGTACGTGGTCGATCCCGACTACCCGGACGCGCTCGGCTACGTCCGTGACGATGTCCGCTGCATGGTCCTGCGCACGTTCTCCAAGGCGTGGGGGCTTGCCGGTCTGCGCGTCGGCTACGGCATCGGCCCCGCCGACATAGTGAATGTGCTCAAGCAGGTGCGCGAGCCCTTTAACGTGGACCTGCTGGCACAGGTCGCTGCGGTGGCGTCACTGCGCGATCCCGATCAGGTGCCACGCAGCGTTCGTTGCGTGCGCGAGGGGCTGGAGTATCTCTACGCGCAGTTGGATGAGATGGGGCTGACTTACGTCCCCACGCAGGCGAACTTCGTGATGGTGGATGTCGGGATTGACAGCGTCGAGTGCTTCGACGCCCTGATGCGTCTTGGCGTGACGGTGCGCACGGGGGAGATATTCGGGCTGCCGAGTTGGCTGCGAGTGACGGTCGGCACCCCCGAGCAGAATGAGACGTTCATTGCGGCGCTGCGCAACGTGCTGAAGTGCTGAGCTCTGCGCGCTGAGCCGCTTGAGGTGGTGAGCTTCACATGATCATCGTAATGAGTCCCGACAGCAGGGAAGATGACGTGGCGCTGGTGGTCGAGCGGCTGGGTGAGCGCGGCTACGGGCATCACATCTCCCGCGGCGAGCAGCGCACGATCATCGGCGCGATTGGCGCCCCCGACCATGAGAAGGAGGTCGTGGCGGGGCAACTCACCGCGCTCCCGGGGGTTGAGCGCGTGGTGCCGATCCTCAAGCCTTACAAGCTCATCAGCCGGGAGTACAACCCGCAGCCGGGCACGGTGATGATCGGGAATGCGCGCTTCGGGCCCGGTCATGTGGGCGTGATCGCGGGGCCCTGTTCCATCGAGACCCGCGAGCAGATACTGCAGACCGCGCGGGCGGTGAAGGAGGCGGGCGCCACTGCCCTGCGCGGCGGCGCGTTCAAGCCGCGCACCTCGCCCTACAGCTTCCAGGGCCTCGGCTATGAGGGGCTGGAGCTGCTGGCGGAGGCGCGGGAGGAGACAGGACTGCCGATCGTCACCGAAGTGATGGACGTGCGCCAGGTGGATCGTATCGCGGAGGTCGCCGACTGCCTGCAGATCGGCGCGCGGAACATGCAGAACTACGATCTGCTCAAAGAAGCCGGGCGCTGCGGCAGGCCGATCATGCTCAAGCGCGGCTTCTCTTCAACCGTGGGCGAATGGCTGAGGGCGACGGAGTACATCGCCGCGGGCGGCACACTGGACATCATCCTCTGCGAGCGCGGCATCCGGACCTTCGAGGACGCGACGCGTTTCACGATGGATCTCTCGTCGATCGCAGTCCTGCGGCGCGAGACATTCCTGCCGGTCGTCGCCGACCCCAGTCACGCAGTGGGCATCGCCTCGCTCGTCCCACCGATGGCGCTTGCGGCAGTGGCCGCAGGGGCGGATGGGCTGCTGATCGAGGTGCATCCGAGGCCTGACCAGGCGCTCAGCGATGGACCGCAGTCCCTCACACCGGCGGCGTTCGCCGAGTTGATGCAGCAGATCCGCAGAGTAGCCGAGGCGATCGGCCGAGACGTCTGACCCCAGCGATGGCAGGAGGCGAGGGCGTGATCTTCCAGCGCACGGCGGTCATCGGGATCGGTCTCATCGGCGGCTCCTTCGCACTCGCCGGAAGAGAGGCGGGGGTGCTCGGTGAGGTCGTCGGCGTCGCGCGCAGCGAGCGGACGCTGCTCGAGGCCGTTCATTTCGGCGCCGCGGACCGCACCACCGCAGATGCCGCCGTGGCCGTCCGCGATGCGGACCTCGTCTACATCGCGACCCCGGTTGCGGCAATCTCCGCCGTGATGGCTCAGATAGCCCCCTCGCTCAAGCCCGGCTGCGTCGTCACCGATGCGGGCAGCACCAAGCTCGGCGTCATGCAGGCGGCCGCGGAGTTGCTGCCGCCTCACGCTCACTTCGTTGGCGGGCATCCGATGGCGGGCTCCGAACGCGGGGGCGTCGCTGAGGCCCGCTCACACCTTTTCCACGGACGCACCTACCTCCTCACCCCGACGCCGGGCAGCGATGATGCGCTGGCGAGGCTGCGGGAGCTTGTCATCGCCATCGGCGCGCGGCCGGTGGTAGTTGACGCACAAAGCCACGACCGGATCGTTGCGCGCACCAGCCACCTGCCTCACATCGCCGCCGCCGCCCTCTGCCTGGCACTCGGGGACAACGTGCTCCAGCGCGACTTCATCGGCGCCGGGCTGCGCGACACCACCCGGATCGCCGAGGGACCGGTGGAGGTCTGGCGGGAGATACTGATGACCAACGCGACCGAGGTGCTCGGTGCGCTTGATGAGTTCATCGCCGCAACCGAGCGCTACCGCGACGCGGTCGCCTCGGCCGACGAAGAGGAGATCACGCGCCTGCTTGATGAGGCCCGCGCGGCGCGACAGAGGATGGGCGAATCGTGAAGCTCACCGTGCGGCCCGCCGGGCCGGTCAGAGGCTCGGTGCGCGCTCCCGGCGACAAATCCATCTCGCATCGCGCCGCTCTGCTCGCTGCGGTGGCGGAGGGGCGATCGCGGATTGAGGGCTTCCTTCAGTGTGAGGACTGCCTTCACACCGCCGACGCACTGCGCGCGCTTGGCGCACACGTGGATCCCATCGGCACGGACACGCTAGAGGTGCATGGCGGCGGACTCGCGTCTTTACGCAGACCCTCCGGGCCGCTGGAGATGGGCAATTCGGGCACAGGAATGCGCCTGCTCATGGGCCTCGTGGCCGGACGGCCCTTCCACGTCACCTTCACCGGCGATGATTCGCTCTCGCGTCGGCCGATGGACCGCATCGCCGAACCGCTGCGTCTGATGGGCGCTGATGTCGAAGGGCAGGGTGAGCGGCTGACGCCGCCCGTCACTGTGAGCGGAGGCAGCCTGCGCGGCATCACCTACGAGACGCCGATGGCGAGCGCGCAGGTGAAGTCCGCGGTGCTGCTGGCAGGTTTGTCAGCCGAGGGCGAGACGACCGTCATTGAGCCTGCCGCTTCCCGCGATCACACGGAGCGCATGCTGGCCGCGATGGGCGCGCAGATCGAGGTGGATGGTCTACGGGTGACACTGACACCGGGTGCGCCGCTTCAGGCGACGTCCATGCAGGTGCCGGCGGACATCTCCTCCGCGGCGTTCCTGCTCGGTGCCGCGCTGATCGCCGAGGGCAGCGACGTGCTGGCGCTGGATGTGCTGCTCAACCCGACGCGCACCGGCCTGCTGGAGGCGCTGGAGCAGATGGGCGCGCAGATCGAGATCGGCGAGACGCGCGAGATCGCTGGTGAACCGGTGGGCAGTGTGCGGGCACAGTTCGGGGCGCTGCAGGCGGCGGAGATCGGCGGCGACCTGATTCCGCGCCTGATAGACGAGGTGCCGCTGCTGACGGTACTCGCGACACAAGCGGAGGGGACCACCGTCATCCGCGATGCGCAGGAGCTTCGCGTGAAGGAGAGCGACCGCCTCAGCGCGATGGCCGGAGTGCTGACCGCAATGGGCGCAGACATCACCGAGCGACAGGATGGCCTGGAGATCATCGGCCCCACTCCGCTTCACGGCGCGGAGGTTGACAGCCTTGGCGACCATCGTGTGGCGATGTCCGCGGCAGTGGCGGGACTTGTTGCCGACGGTGAGACCATCATCACCGGCGCGGAGTGCATCGCGACCTCGTACCCGACTTTTGTGCGCGACCTGCAAGGGCTTGGGGCCGAGCGCGTTGAAGAGAAGGATGACCAATGAGCGCCGAGACAGGCTGCATGGTGGCGATTGACGGACCGGCCGGATCGGGCAAGAGCACCGTGGCGCGGGCGGTGGCGGACCGCATGGGCTACACGTACATTGACACCGGCGCCATGTACCGCGCAGTGGCCTGGAAGGTGCTGCGTGCAGATCTTGAGGTGGGGCGCGACGATGAGGAGATCGGCCGCCTCGCCGGTGAGTTGAGCTTCGGGTTCCGCGCGGTTGGCGATGGCCGGCACCTCTTCGTGGACGATGAGGACGCGGAGACCGCGATTCGCACCCCGCGGGTGGGCAACCTGTCATCGCCGGTCTCGGCGATTCCGCAGGTGCGGGAGCACCTCGTGGCCGCTCAGCGCGACATGGCGCGGCATGAGCCGGTAGTGATGGAAGGCCGTGACATCGGCACAGTGGTCTTCCCGAGCGCGCTGCTCAAGGTCTTCCTGACGGCCTCCGCCGAAGAGAGGGCGCGGCGGCGGTACGATCAGCTTGTTGCGCGCGGCGAGGACGTGAGCTTCGAGCAGGTGCTGGCGGACATGCGGGCCCGTGATGAGCGCGACCGCAATCGGCCCATCGCACCGCTGCGGATAGCTGATGACGCGATTGAGATTGACACCGACCCGCTGACAATCAATGAGGTGGTAGATCGGGTGCTGGAGCTGCTGGCGGATCGCCTGGAGGGCTACGATGGCACGGCTGTATGAACCGCCCCGCCGCTTCACCTGGCCGCACTACCGCCTGATGCAGTGGCTGATCCCGCGCCTTCTCACCGTGCGCGGCGGATGGCGCGTTCGGGGAGTGGAGCATGTGCCCGTCAGCGGTGGCGCGCTGATCGCGACGAACCACCTGAGCCACCTCGACCCGCCGGTGGTCGGCTCGGCGCTGCCACGCCGGACCTACTACTTCGCGAAGTCGGAGCTTTTCAGCAACCCGATCTTCGGCTTCATCATTCGTAAGTGCTACGCGTTTCCGGTGAAGCGCGGAGCGGCGGACAGGCGGGCGCTCAAGGCCGCCATCGAACTGCTCGCGGGCGGGGAGCTGCTGACAATGTTCCCGGAGGGCACGCGTAGTCTTACCGGCGAGCTGGGCGAGTTCGACCTCGGTGCGGCGCTTGCGGCCTCACGTGCCGGTGTGCCGATTGTGCCGTGCGCGCTGACCGGCACGAACCTGCTGCTTCCGCCGGGCGCGAAGAAGATCAAGCGCGGGAAGGTCGCCGTCAGCTTCGCGGCGCCGATCGATCCGCTGCAGTTCGGAGAGAAGCCGGGCAAGGAGCAACTGCAACTGATCACCGACCAGGTGAAAGCCGCCATCGCCGAGATGAAGGCTGAACACGCAGGCTTCTTCGAAGATGCGCGGACGAACGTGGAGGAAAGCTGAGCAAGAGCCAGGGAGGGCTGAGGGATGGTTGAGGCAATCCGCAAACGGGCAAGCGTGCGAAGGTACGCGAACGAACCGGTGGCCGAAGAGGACCTTCAGGCGATCCTCGAGGCCGCGCTGTCGGCGCCGACTGCCAACAACGTGCGGCCGTGGCACATTGTAGTTGTGACCGACGAAGACAAGCGCAAGCGGCTCGCACAGGTGCATCAATGGGCGAGCTTCTGCGCGGCCTCACCAGTGGTGCTGGCCTTCTGCGCCGATGCGACGCGCCAGCCGCACTGGTGGGTGGAGGATACCTGCGCTGCCCTCGAGAACGCGCTGATCCAGGCTGCCGAACTTGGTCTCGGCACCTGCTGGATCGGCATCCGGGCGGGCGAGGGTGATGGCGGGCCGGGGCCTGAGCGTGAGGATTTTGTCCGCGAGGTACTCAGCATCCCGGGCCACGTTCGGGTGCTGGCGCTCGTAAGCCTCGGGCACCCCGAGGGCGAGCCGACGCCCAAGCCCGCAGGCCCCATGGACGCGATCCATCGCGAGACCTGGTAGCACCTTCATCGGCAAATCTCACGCGAACGAGGTGACCGCATGAGCAGCAAGAGCGGACCTTACGTGCTGGGCATAGACTGCGGCACACAGAGCCTGCGTGCCGCATTGTTCGACCTGCGGGGGCACATGATCGCTTCGGACACGCACCCCTACCCGATCGACTACCCGCAGGTGAGTTGGGCCGAACAGAATCCCGAGCACTGGTGGCAGGCGGTGAGGGTGACCGTGCCCGACGTGCTGCGCCTGGCGGGCGTGCATCCGCGCGAGGTCGTCGGTGTCAGTGTGGACGGGACCGCCTGCACGGTCGTTTGCTGCGACCGCGACGGGACGCCACTGCGGCCGGCGCTGCTGTGGATGGACCAGCGGGCGCACCAGGAGGCGGACGAGGTGACCGCCACCGGCGACCCGATGCTCAAGTACGCGGGCGGGCCCGAGTCGCCCGAGTGGATGATCCCCAAGGCCATGTGGCTCAAGCGCCACGAGCCTGAGGTCTACGAAGAGGCGGAGGTCATCTGCGAGGGGACCGACTGGCTGATGCATCGGCTCACCGGCGAGTGGGCGGCCTCGCTCAACTGCGCGACGTGCAAGTGGAACTACGCCAACCCCGAGGGCGGCTGGCCCGTGTCTCTGCTGGAGACGCTGGAGATGGGCGAATTGCTTGAGCGCTGGCCCTCGCAGGTCCTCCCGATGGGGGCTCGTGCCGGGCTGGTGACGATGCGCGCCTCGCAGGACCTCGGGCTGATGCTCGACACGCCGGTCGCGGAGGGTGGCATAGACGCCTACGCCGCCATGTTCGGGCTGAATGTCGTGCAGCCCGGACGCATGGCGCTCGTCACAGGCTCGTCAACCTGCCACATGGCACTATGCTCGGAGCCGCGCTTCGACAGCAACGTCTGGGGGCCGTTCCCGGATGCCACCATCGAGGGGACGTGGGTGCTGGAGGGCGGGCAGACCGCCACCGGCTCTATCGTCAAGTGGTTCGCCGACAACTTCGCCTGCCGCGAGCAGCTTGAGGCGCAGGAGCGGGGGCGCTCGCAGTTCGAGGTGCTCGACGAGATGGCCGCGCAGGTCGAACCGGGATCCGAGGGCCTTGTGCTGCTCGACTACTGGCAGGGCAACCGCACGCCCTTGCGAGATCCGCTGGCCCGCGGAGTCATCTGGGGCCTGAGCCTGCGCCACGGCACCGGGCACATGCTGCGGGCGATCTACGAGGGGACCGCGATGGGAACGCGGCATATCCTCGAGGACATCAAGGCAGCAGGCTTCCACGTCGAGGGGCTTTACGCCGCCGGGGGCGGCACCCGCAGCGAACTGTGGATGCAGATACACGCCGATGCCTGCCAGCTCCCCATCTACCTCACCGAGCAGCCGGAGGCGACGGCCCTCGGGACTGCCATCTGTGCCGCCGTGGGCGCCGGGGAGTTTTCAACTCTTGCGGAGGCCTCGGAGGAGATGGTGCGGGTATCTCGCGAGGTCACACCGAATCCTCTGTGGAGGGAGACCTACGACGAGCTATTCGCGCGCTACGTTGCGACCTACCCACGCTTGCGCGACCTGATGCATGAGGCGGC
>JAAYJW010000187.1 GCA_012522765.1 candidate division WS1 bacterium
CCGGCCCCATCGCCTCGGCTATCCGCTCGGCGGCCTCGCCGATCAGGATCACCGCCCGCGGCCGTTCGCGCAACAACGCCGCAAGTTCGGCGAAATCCGCGCCCTTGTCCCGGCCACCAACGATGGCGACGAATGGCTGCTGCAGCGCACTCATGTCCGCCACCGCCGACGCCGGGTTCGTCGCCTTCGTATCATTGATAAACACCACGCCGCCAACCTCGCCGGCCACTTCCATGTGATGCCGCGGCGGCCGATAGGCGCGGATCCCCTCCCCGATTGCCGCTGGAGCAGCCCCCGCCAGCCGGGCCATCACCGACGCGATCAGCGCGTTCATCAGGTGATGCTCGCCCGCCAGCGGTATGTCACTCACCGGGCAGATGCGCTCGACCTCGCCCCACAGCCGCACCCTCAGCTCACCGCCCGCCACCAGCCCCTCAAGCTCGTTCGTCAGCAGCGACACTCGCAACGCGGTCGCCCGCGACGTCTCCGCGATCTGCCGCGCGTGCGACTCGTCGTTGTTGATGACCGCAAAGTCCTCCGGCCGCTGGTTCTCAAAGATCCGGCCCTTGGCGGCGGCGTATGCACCCATCGTCGGGTGGCGGTCGAAATGATCCGGCGCCACGTTCAGCAGCGTCGCCACTCGTGGCCGAAACTGCACGATCGTCTCAAGCTGAAAGGAGCTTACCTCCAGCACCACGGCTGTGTCGGCACGCGCCCTCACCACCTCGTCCGCCAGCGGAAGGCCGATGTTGCCTGCAAGGATGCAGTTGATCCCCGCCCGCTCGAGCATCCCGGCGAGGAAGCGACAGGTGGTGCCCTTCCCGTTTGTGCCGGTGATCGCCAGGATCGGCCCCGGGCACAGCCGGTAGCCGAACTCCATCGTGCCGAAGCTCTCCAAGCCCCGCGCACGGGCCTCTACCAGCGCCGGATGCTCCGGCGGTACGCCGGGGCTGGAGATCACCAGATCAGCATCCGCGGCCTGCTCCAGCCGCTCGAAGCGCTCGATGACCGTCGCCCCGAGAGCCTCCGCCTCATCGCCCGCTGGCCCCAGCTCGTCGCGCGTCTTCGAGTCGCCCAGGCGCAGCCTCGCGCCCGCCTCCGCGAGTCGCCTCAGGCAGGCCATCCCACTGCGGGCGGCGCCGATCACCAGCACCTCACGCCCCGCCAGTGACCGGCGATACGCTTCGACTTCAGACTCCGATCGCGGCGAGGTAAGGTTCATTGTCAGGTCATCTCACCAGCAGCGTGACGAGCAGGATGCCGGTAGCGGTGAGACAGCCGCCGAGCACCCACGCACGCGCTACGATCGCCGTCTCCTCCCAGCCAGATAGCTCGAAGTGATGGTGCAGCGGAGCCATCCGCAGCACCCTCCGGCCGGTGGTCTGATAGGAGACGACCTGCACGATGACAGAGAGCGTCTCAATGACAAAGACCAGACCCACGAGCAGAAGCAGCAGTTCGACGCGGGCGGCGATGGCAATCGCTCCCAGCGCCGCGCCGAGGCCGATGCTGCCCACATCGCCCATGAAGAGCTTCGCCGGCGGCGCGTTGTGCCACACGAAGCCGCCTGCGGCGCCCGCCACCGCCAGTGACAGCAGCGCGAGATCAGTCTCGCCCACCATCCAGCAGCCGAATGCCAGTCCAACGCCGCAGAGTGAGGTCAGGCCACCAGCCAGGCCGTCAAGCCCATCGGTGAGGTTGACCGCGTTGGCGGTGCCAACCACCACGACCGCCGCCAGCACCTTCCACAGCCAGCTCGTTGACGCCAGTGACGCGAAGGTAAGCCCGCTCACCAGCCGCCCGGGTTCCTGTGCGCTCAAAAACCAGATCAGCAGGCCGGCGAATACGAACTCCAGCACGATCCTGAATCGGGCGCCCGAGCCGTATGCGCCCTTGCGGCGGAGCTTGGTCCAGTCATCTATGAAACCCAGCAGTGCCATCAACGCGGCGAAGAGCGCGACGGCGGCGGCGCGGCCATCAAGCCCGCCACGCCCAACCACGATCAGGCCCACGAGGATCAGGATCGAGGCGTGGATTGCAAGGCCGCCCATCGCCGGCGTACCCGCCTTCGCGAGATGGCTCTCAGGCCCATCCTCGCGGACGTGCTGGCGGACGTTCGCCCGCCGCAGGCTGGGCAGAAGCGCTCCCGTCAGTGCGGCACTCAGCGCGCAGCCGCCAACAAGACAAAGCCACGCAAGCACCAGTTCAATTGTCATCGCTAAGCGCCTCCACCACGCGCTCGAGCGCCATTCCGCGCGAACCTTTCACCAGCAGCACGTCCCCCTGCCGCAACTCCGGACCCAGCAATTGCGCCACCTCCACCGCGTCGGCAACCACATCGACCTGCAGGCCCAGCGCCTCCGCCTCAGCCGCCGCCAGATGGGAAAGCTCCCCCACCGCCACCAGCCTCTCCACGCCCGCTGCGGCGATCCGCCTGCCGATCTCGCGGTGCGCCTCCTCCGCCTCCGGCCCCATCTCCAGCATGTCGCCGAAGACAAAGAGCTTGCGACCTGCGGTTGAACTGAGCACCTCGAGTGCCGCCTCGACCGAGTCGGGACTGGCGTTATACGCATCGTTGATGATCAGCGACCCGTGGCGCCCCTCCACCCGCTGCATACGCATCGGCGAGCCCTCGTAACCGTCCAGCGCCGCGGCAACGTTCTCCACAGACACTCCGAGGGCTCCCGCAGCGGCTGCGGCGGCGAGCGCGTTGAGCACATTGTGCCGCCCCGGCACGTTCATCGCAACATCCACTGCGCCCTCGGGCGAGACGAGCCGGAAGCGGACCGCATCAATGCCGCCGTCTTCGATCTGCTCCGCGCGGTATTGCGCCGCGGGATTCGTGCCGAAGGAGATGACCTCCGATGACGCCATCGCCGAAAAGACGCTGAAGAAGAAGTCGTCGGCATTGAGCACGGCGGCGCCGCCGGAGGCGATGTGCGCGAGCACCTCGGCCTTCGCCTGCGCGATCGCCTCACGCGAGCCGAGGCGCCCCACGTGGCTCTGCCCGATGTTCGTGATCACGCCCACGTCCGGGCGCGCGATCGCCGCGAGGTAGTCAATCTCCCCCTCGCCGCGCATCGCAAGCTCCACCACGCAGAAGCGGTGCTCCGAGCGCAGGCGCAGGAGCGTGAGCGGCACGCCGATCTCGTTGTTCTGCGTGCCGGCGGCCACCACCGATGCGCCGACGCTCTGCACGATCCGCCCGAGCATGTCCTTGGTGCTGGTCTTGCCGGTGCTGCCGGTGATCGCCACCACGCGCGCCTGCATCGCCGCCCGGTGCGCGCCGGCAATCGCGCCAAGCGCCTCCAGCGTGTCGGCCACAACGATCAGCGGCAGGCCCTCAGGTGCCTCATCGGGCCGCGATACGACTGCCGCGGCAGCGCCCGCGTCACGCGCGGCTGCAAGGAACTCGTGCCCGTCATGCTGCTCACCGGTGAGCGCGATGAACAGCTCGCCGGGGTTGATCTCGCGGCTGTCGGTGGCAACGCCGGAGACGCGGATCCCCTGCGGCTCGCCACGAACGCGGCCGCCGCAGATCTCCGCCACCTCCTCCGCTGTCGCCGAGAACGGTGCAGCAGGGTCTGACACTCTTCGTCACCTCGGATAAGTGCGGCGCCCTCAGCCGGTCGCCTCTTGGACCAGCTCGCGCGCCACCTTTGTGTCGTCAAAGTCAATAGTGCGATCCGCAAATATCTGATACGTCTCGTGGCCCTTGCCGGCGATCATGACAAGGTCCCCGGGTTCGGCCATCTCCACCGCCATCGCGATGGCCGCCCGCCGATCCGGCTCGACGGCGTAATGCTCGCCGACCACACCCGCGACGATGGCGTCAATGATCGCCAGCGGATCCTCGGAGCGCGGGTTGTCCGAGGTAACGACGGTGAAGTCGGCCAGTTCCGCCGCCGCACGCCCCATCTTCGGTCGCTTGTCCGGGTCGCGGTCGCCGCCGCAGCCGAAGACGCAGATCAGCCTTCGAGGCGCAAGCTCACGCGCCGCCCGCAGCACGTTCTCCAGCGCGTCGGGCGTATGCGCATAGTCCACGATGATCGTGAAGGGCTGACCGGCGTCCACGCGCTCGAAGCGGCCCGGAACGGCGGGCATCGCCGACAGCCCCTCCGCTATTGCGCCTGTCTCAACGCCCATCACATGAGCCGCGGACGCGGCTGCCAGGGCGTTGTGTACGTTGAAGTGACCCGGCAGCGAGAGCGCCACCTCCGCGCTGCCACCGGGCGTGCGAAGAACAAAGCGCGAACCATCTGAGCCGATCTGCGCCTCTTCAGCGCGCACATCGCACGCCGGGCCCAGTCCGTAGCCGAGCACCGGGCACTCCGCGCGCTCCGCGATCCTGCCGCCGAACGGGTCGTCGAGGTTGACCGCGCCCACCATCGGCTTCTTCGACGCCCGAGCGTACTCGGTGAAGAGCAGCAGCTTGGCCTCGAGGTAATCCTCGATGCTCCGGTGGAAGTCGAGGTGGTCCTGCGAGAGATTCGTGAAAACGCCGACATCGAAGGAGCAGCGCCACGGCCTGTGCAGGACGAGGGAGTGCGACGAGATCTCCACCGCCACGCCATCGGTCCCGGAGTCGGCCATCTCCCGCAGCGTCCGCTGCAGTTCGACCGCATCGGGCGTAGTGCGCGGTGCCTCGGTGAGGTCGTCGCTGGCGCCGTATCCGAGAGTGCCTATCACCGCGGCGCGCATTCCGGCCGCGGCGAGTGCCGCCTCGATCAGAAATGTCGTGGTAGTCTTCCCATTCGTACCGGTGACACCCGCGACCCGCAACTCCTCCGAGGGGTTGCCAAAAAACTCCGCCGCAAGCTCGGCACACGCCACCCTTGCATCCTCCACCCGCGCCCACGGGACGCCCTCGACGGTCGCCTCATGCCGCGGATCGTCGAGCACCACCGCCACCGCCCCGTTGACCAGCGCGCTCTCGATGAAGTCGTGGCCATCTACCTCAAAGCCGCGGTAGGCCACGAAGAGGTAGCCCGGGCGCACCAGCCTCGAGTCCGACGCGATACCCGACACGGTAGCGTCACCACGGGCCGCGATCAGGCCCCGGGTGCGTTTAAGAAGCGACCTGAATGTAATGCTGTCACTCATCTCTTACCGCCGGATAGCAGCGTGATCGTGCGGGTCCCTGAGCCCATTGCGCACGCTCAGATTCCCGCATCCTCGTTGATCTCCACCTGCTCGGGAAGCAGTCCCGCGGTGCGAAGAGCGGCCATTGCCACCGTCCGGGCGACCGGGGCCGCCACATCCGCCCCGTGCTCGCCCACTGCGGGTTCGTCCGCCGTAACCAGGATCGCGACGCGCGGCCGGTCAAGGGGGGCCACCAGTACGAAGGACACGATGTTTCTCCCCCGAACGAAGCCTTCCTCCCTGATCCACTTCTGCGCCGTCCCCGTCTTGCCGCCGACCTCCAGCCCTTCGATACGCGCCCGGGCGCCGGTTCCACCGTCAACAACCGCTCCCATCAACTCCCGCACCCGCGCCGACGTCTCCTCCGAGCAGACGCGGCGAAGCTCCAAAGGTTCAATCTCCCGGATCACCTGGTTCGTGGCGGCGTCCACCACCGCGTTGACGATGTGCGGCTGCATCAGGTGGCCACCGTTGACTACCGCGCAGATGGCGTTGAGCATCTGTATGTCACTGACGGCGATCCCGTGGCCGAAGCCGAGGCTCGCGAGGTCTCGCGTGCGCATCTGATCTGCCGGCCGTAGCGAGCCAGAGGCCTCACCGGGCAGTTCAATGCCGGTGCGCTCCCCGAAGCCGAGCCGGGTGACGAAGTCGTGATAGTACTCGGCACCAACGAGGATGGCAAACTGCGCGGCGGCGATGTTGCACGAGTGCGATATCATGCGCGTCAGGCCGCAGCTTCCATGGCCGCGGTCGTCCCAGCACCGTAGAGGAAGGCCGCCGACCATGCTGCGTCCGCTGCAGTAGTAGCTCTCATTCCCCGTCAGCTTCCCCGACTCGATGGCCGCTGCGGCAAGCAGCACTTTGAACAAGCTTCCCGGCTCATACTGCCGCACCACCGGCAGGTTCTTGAGCCGCGCCGCAATCTCCTCCGGAGAACCCTGCTCGAGACCCGACGGGTCGAAGTTCGGCCGCGAGGCGAGGGCGAGGATCTCCCCGGTGCTGGGGTCCATAACCGTGCAGGTGGCGCTCTGCGGCTGCTTCTGCTTCATAGCCTCATCCAGAGCCAGTTCCGCCACCTGCTGCAGTTCCCAGTCGAGGCTCAACACCAGGTTCCTGCCCGGCTCGGGTGGCAGCACAGACGCCGAGTCGGCGCCAAGTATGCTGCGGCCGTAGCTATCCATGTGCCGCGGACGCGTTCCGCGCTTCCCCTCAAGGAGGAAGGACCAGCGTAGCTCGATGCCATCGAGCGGTTCGTGGAAGCTGCTCCTGCGACCGAGCACGTGACAGGCAACACGCTCGCCGGGGTATACCCTCGCATACTCCCGCACGATCGCCACACCGTCAATCCGGGCCCTCGACAACTCAGCGACTTCCTCGGACTGAAGCAGGCGGGCGAGGTAGGTGAACTTCGAGCCGCGCTCGCTGGCCCTCTCCAGCGTCTCTCGCACCTCGGAGGCATCAAGCGTGGTGCATTCGGCGATCGCACGCGCGGTGCCGCTAATGCCCAGTTCCGTCCCCGCGATCTGCACCGGGTTCGCCGTGATCGAAGACAGCGCCACGCTCACCGCCATCGGCTCGAGGTCCCGGGCGTAGATGCCACCGGGCATGGGCGATTCGGGGGTGGGGCCGCGATGGATGTCGCGGTCGATCGCGAGGTATTCGCCGCGGCTGACAACCTGCACGGAGACCATCCGCAGCGCGATGACGAGGATCGCGACGAGCATTACGCCAAGAAACAAGCGCACCCGGCCGTGTGCGAGCGGGTGCGGGAGCGACTCTCCAGTGACGCTGCCGGCTCTGCCGTATGCCATCAATCCATCCTCAGCCCGTCTCACAGCCCGCCTGCCGTCTGCAGGTTGCGGGCCGAAGCATATAACGGCATACCGCTGTCGAGCGGGATCTGGCCGAGAAGAATCTCGCGAGTGTCGCGATCGCTGTCAGGAGTGGGTAGCGCGTCCTGAAGGGCCACAGGCACCGACGTCAGCCGCACCTGCTCACGCCCGCTGGGTCTGTCGAGGCCGTACTCCGCAATGTGCTGCTGGATGCTGTCGGCTGCCTGCAGCTCAGCGATCTGCCGCTGCAGCGCGAGTTCGGCGGTCTGCTTGTGCTCCAGTGCGCGGTCGAGGCGGCGAAGGTCACATTCAATGATGGAGACGCGGGCGCATGCAACGAGGTAGCACACCGCCCCGGCACCGACGAGGGCGATGATCAGCGCGGGCTTGAGCAGCTCCGACCAGAGGGAAGCAGCGTAGGAGGCTTGAGTTCCAGATGCGGCGTGATGTTGGCGAGCCCCGGCGCGCGGCATTTTACTTCCTCCCCGTGTGTCCTGCTCGGCCTCCTGCGGGCGCCGGAAGGGAGGATGCGGTCTCAGGCTCCGGAGCCTCCCGGCGCTGCCGTGTGCATGGATGGTAGGGGAACGAGCGCCCATGCGAGATTGCTGCGATGCAATGCTGTCATGGACCGCGTGCCTTGGGGAACACGTCTGCTGCCCACTATGCCGCTACCTCTGCTGCGTTCATTGCTGTGATGAAGTGCTGCGATTTGAGTCTGCTAGTGTTGCTGCAAAGGTGCTGCTGCTGTTTCCCGGGCGCTCGTCCCCTGCTCCGGACGATGGGTGCCTGGTGCCCATCGCCGGAGAAACCTTGTTCGGCATGACCTCCTCGACAACCGAGGCTTCATACGCGCTCCGCCGCGTGCAACCTTGCGCTCCTTGCGGCGGGGTTCTGCTGAACTTCTTCTTCGCTCGGGTAGAGCGGCTTCGGTGTCAGGACCTTCATCTTCGCCTCGCGCTCCGGTCCGCCGATCAGTCTCGGCGGCCCTACCGGCCCACCCTCCAGCTCGCGCAACCGCTGGCGGGCAATCCGATGCTCGAGGCCGTGGAAGGTCACCAGCACCAGCCTCCCTCCCGGCCTGAGGGCCTCCACCGCGGCGTCAATCGCCCGCGACAGGCCCTCCAACTCATCGTTCACCGCGATCCTCAGCGCCAGATAGGCCGCCGCAACGCGCTTCTCGGTGTCCGGCCCGCGCCTCCCCAGCGCCCCCTCCAGCACCCGCGTAAGCCGCCCCGGCGTCTCGATCGGCTCGCGATCGCGCTCCCGCACAATCGCCCTCACAACTCTGCCGATCTCCCCGCGGCGAAGCGTCTGCCGGAAGACCTCGCGCAACTCGTCCTCCGAGAGCCTCGCGAGCAACTCGCGCGCTGTGCCTCCCTGGTCGGGATCGTAGGCCATCAGCAGTGGCTCTTCCCCCGCATGGAGCGAAAAGCCCCTGCCCCGGCCCGTAGTTCGACCGGCAAGCTGATCCCGGCTTGGGCCGGTGTCGATGAGCATTCCGTCAATCTTCTCAAGGTTCAATTCGGCCAAAACGTCAAGCACGTCCTCGTAGCTTGCCCGCATCAGCGTCGCCCTGTCGCCGTAGGGCGCGAGGCGGTTTCGCGCGATCTCCAGCATCGCCGGGTCCCTGTCCACTGCCACGACCCGCGCGCCGGGTGCGCTCTCAACTATCCGCTGTGAATGTCCGCCCGCCCCTGCAGTTCCGTCGAAGTAGATCCCGTCCGGGCGCGGCGCAAGATACTCAATGACCTCGTTCGGCATGACTGAGACGTGCTCGTGTTCGATCACTGCTGCTGCGCCTCAGGCTCTCCTCCGCCCCCGCTGCCGAACTTGCGACGGGCGAACTCCTTCAGTGCCGCGCGGCGATCGGCCATGTAAGCCATGTAACGCGACTGCTCCCAGATCTCCCAGCGTGTCCCGATATTCAGGATCATCGCGCGCGACTGCCCCGGTGTGAGCCCCGCCCAATCCCGCAGCGCCTCCGGGATCTTCATCCTGCCGCGGTCGTCGAGATCGACCTCAATCGCCGCTCCAAGAAAGAGCCGGCGCAGGTCGTCCATGTCCGGGTCCATCTGCTCGCCCCCGCCAAGCTTCTCCGCGAACTGCGGCCACTGCTCGGGGCTGAACATGTAAAGGTTCTCATCAAAGCCCTGGGTCAGGATGACCTTGCCATCAAGCTCATCAACCTGGTGGTCGCGGAGGGTTATCCTCGACGACGCATCAACCGGATTGACGGTGGCACCCTGCATGTCCATGGTTTCCGGCTTTCTCTGCGCTCGACAAGCTGTCGCCTGTCACCGCTCTGGCCCGTATCTGCCCCATGATACCTAGCTCCACCACGCGAGTCAAGCGAAACTAAAGAAAAGAGTTGATATTTCTGCTACGGCAGAGGCAATATATCCGCTCTAATCCGGCCTAGAGGCTGGAAGAGGTCTTGGGGTGAGATGGGGAAAGATTTGTGGAAACGGTGGATTACGCCGATTTCTCGGCGGCTGAGGAAGGGCATGCATGACAGGGGATTCGGGCCGCAGGGCCGCTGCAAGGGCCCGCAGAGGCGATTCTTGCTCGCCCACCCCAAACCGCCCCGCCTTTACCCCCGTGGTTGCACCGGAGGGTGCGCAGATGCAAACAGCCCCCGGCGATCACCGGGGGCTGGTGTGAGCAGAATTGTGCGACCCGCGACTACTCCAGCGCGCGAAGCTCAGAGATGGCCGTCGCGTAGCCTTCGGGGTGCTGCAGCACAAATGAGCCGGAGACGATGACATCGGCGCCCGCATCGAGCAGCCGCCGGATGTTGTCGGTGCCCACTCCCCCATCCACCTGGATATGCACCTCGCGCCCGGCCTCGGCTTCAATCAGCCGCCGGATCTCGGCGACCTTGCCGACAGTGTCCTCGATGAACTCCTGCCCGGCGAAGCCCGGGTGGACGCCCATCACGGTGATCAGCTCGATCATCGGCAGCAGGCCGCGCACCTCATCGGCCGGAGTGTCGGGGTTGATCGCCAGCGCGGGCCGGCGGCCGGCGTCGCGCACCGCCTGCAGGAACTCGCGCGCGTCATCCTCGGCCTCAATATGCGCGGCGATCACATCCGCGCCGCCCTCGATGAAGTCGTCGAGGTAGCGCAGCGGCTCGGAGATCATCAGGTGCGCGTTGAAGACGAGGCCGCAGCACTCGCGGCAGGCGGCCATCGGGAGCGCCCCGTGCGTGAGGTTCGGCACGAAGTGCCCATCCATCACGTCCCAGTGCAGCCAGTCCGCTCCTGCGGCTTCAAGTGCCGCAGCGTCCTCTCCAAGCCGCGCGAAGTCGGCCACCAGCATTGATGGTGCAATGATCATCGCAGTTCCTCTCCAACCACTCTATCTTGGTCTGTAGTCCGGGCAGCGTGTCGCATTCGGGCGTTCGGGCCGCCTGCAGGCATCACCGTAGTCATAGCGGCACGAGTCACAGAGAAACTTCCCCGGCGCCCGCGTCGCCTTCCACCTGCCAGCCATGGTGTCTATGATGCTCCGCAACCACTGCCGAATACGCCGCACGAGCAGCCCGACCCCCTCATCGCTTCGCTAACTTCCCGACCCCTGTTGCGCCATCTGTCGCGCGATCTCGTCAAGCTCCCAGCGCACTCTCCCGACCGGCACACCGCCGGGACTCTGCGCCGCCAGCACCAGCGCTTCGCCGCGGACGTCGGCCCAGCGCAGAACCAGCGTCGTGCCGTTGGCCGAGAGCGCCAGCCATTGAGGCGCGTCGAGGGCTATTGCGTCGGCGAAGCGCTCGACCGGAGCGGCCATGCGCGCCACTTTGCGCCCGGCGCGCTCAATGTCAATGCCCGGCGGCACGTTCACTGCGATTGCCCGCCGGTGCGGCCCTCGCCATGTGCGCCATCCGGCGCCGAAGTGCCCTCCCACCGCCTTCGCCGCCTCAGTGACCATCCGGCCGATCCGATCCTCGGGGCTCAGCACGATGCCCGCGTCAGCCTCCGTCGGTGCCGCCGCCGAGCCGGTGGTCTTCGCCAACCCGCGCACGGCATCGGCCGTCCGCGCGATCGCCACCTCAAGGCGCCCCGCTGCGGCCTCGCCACGGGAGGCCATCACCAGCAGCACGGTGCCATCGGCGTCCAGCGCCTGCACCGCCCATGCGCCGATCCCGGTCGCGGAGAGCTGCCGGCAGCTACCATCGCCGCCCAGCCAGGCGCAGGTCTCAAGGTGCGCGTTCACCAGCGCGTCCGCATGAGCGGCGGTGCCTGCCGCCGGGGTGCCTGCCGGAACTGCCGCCAGCACCGTCCGTCCCCCGGAGGCGGTCCAGACCCGCACATCCGTGCCCTCGCCGGTCGCACGGGCGATCGCGTTGATCATCCCCTGCAGGTCCTCCGGCGGCCCATCCTCCACCGACTCCACGGCTGGCGTGGGCGAGACCGGGTCCATCCGGGCGGTATCCTCCCCCACCTCGCCGGGTCCCTCCATCGCCTGCACCAGCGCCTGCGGCGCGCGCTTCCTCTCGACGGCCTCCGCTTCAGCCTGCCTCGCCGCAAGCGCCTCGGGCGTCGCATCTATGACACCCGGCGGCAGCGACTCCTCTTCACGCTCCTCGGGCTCAGGCTCGACTTCGACGGCCTCCGCTTCAGCCTCCCTCGCCGCAAGCGCCTCGGGCGTCGCGTCTATGACACCAGGCGGCAGCGACTCCTCCTCGGCCTCCTCGGCCTCCTCGGGCTCGTGCTCCTCGTGAGCCGATTCCGCATCCTCCTCACCCTCGAAGGGAAGCGCAAGTGCCTGTTCGTCCTCACGCCCATCGGCTTTCCTAGCGGGAGGATCTGCGAGATCGCCGATCTGCCGCTCCTCCAGCACCGTCGGGCTCTCCGGCGGGCTGTCGGGCGCTTCGGCGATGGCCTCCAGCAGCACCTCGCGGCGCTCGTCCTCGATGGCCTCATCAACCTGCGGCCGCGCCGACTGCCCGAGCCTCCGGCGCCGGCGAGCTATGAGCGGGCGGACCAGCCGCAGCATGAGCGCGACCATCAGCACCTGTGCGGCGGCCGCGGGCCAGTAGGCGGCATAGTAGAACTTCGCGCCCGCGATCAGATCTCCCCCCGCCTGCGGTGAGAGCATCGCCGCGCCCAGTGAGAGTGCCACGCGCATCGCGAAGGCGCAGATGACGCCTGTGAAGAGCACAGGAGCCGCAACGGCCCCTCCCCCGAGCATCAGAATGTAGATGATTCCCTCGCCGGTGAGGACCACAGGGAGGATCCGCGAGAACTCGACGGGGCGGAGATCGAGGTCAGCGAGTGCCGCGCTCGCGGTTACTGCCACCACGGCGGCGGCGGCGACCCGGATCACGCCCAGCAGTATGCGCGGCCCGGTGCGCGACCGGGTTTGAGTTGACGCCATGGATACTGCCCTCCCTGCCCGGCCATGGGTTGCCGGGCAATGTGCTGCACCGGCAGGAAAGTCCTGCGGGGACAGACGCCAGTTTCGCCGCGCGACGCCCGGCACCTTCGGCTCCACGCAAAGGGCATGTGGCCGTCGCTCCCGCAGCCATTGCAAGGTCTTCGGGCCGCCCGCGTCGAACTGTCGCGTTCAGGAACCAGTCCCCGACGGAGGTAACTTCGTGAGCGAAGAGGTACACCCACGCAACAGACTGAACGAGCTTTGCAACCGCCAGTGGCTCATTGAGACCAAGAGCTTCTGGCGTTCCGCCGATGTAGCGGCGTTGCCCGAGTGGCTGGATGCCGACCTGCTGGAGCAGTTCAGTCTGTGGCTTGGCGAGACGCAGGGGCAGGAGCGCGCCGAGGCGATGATGGGCCAGCTCGTCTCCAGCGTGATGGAGTCGAAGGCGCCGCCGCGAGACAAGCTCAAGGCCACGCACCCGGCGACCTTCTCCGAGCGTGACATCGAGAGGCTCATACGCCTCTTCACGAAGTCCGGCCAGATCGTGCTCGATCCGTTCGCCGGGACCGGTTCGACGCTGCTGGCAGCAGCCACCAGCGATCGCATCGGCATCGGGATCGAACTGATCGAGGAGTGGCTGGAGGTCGCCCGCCAGCGCCTTGAGGCCGCCAGCGTGTCGGCTCGCGTGGCCGAGGCGACGGATGTACTGACGCATGCCGAGATGGGCGCACAGGTGCTCATTCATGCCGACGCGCGCTCAGCGATGGAGGGGCTGCCTGAGGGCTCCGTGGACTTCATCGTGACCAGTCCGCCGTACTGGAACATACTGCGGAAGAAGGGCGAGAAGGTCGCGCAGGAGCGGACTGGCAAAGGCCTGCCGACGCACTACTCCGAGAGTGAGCATGACCTCGGGAACATTGAGAGCTATGAGGAGTTCCTGACGGAGCTTGGCGACATCTTCGGCGAGTGCGGGCGTGTACTGCGCGAGCGGGGCTACATGTGCGTGATCGTCTCGGACTTCCGGCATGGCAAGCAGTTCCATCTCTACCACGCCGATGTCGCGAATGTGATCGAGCAGAGCCACCCGGACCTGCAACTGAAGGGTCTGACGGTGCTGGTGCAGGACAGCAAGGGCCTCTACCCGCTGGGCATCCCCTACGCCTTCGTGAGCAACATCCACCACCAGTACGTGCTGATCTTCCAGCGGATGTAGCGACGACACGGTAATCGGCAATCGGGAGCGGCAATCGATTGGGCCGTCGCCGTTCCTCCCCCCTCGTCCCGAGGCGCGTCGTTTGCGACGAGGGAGAGGGGGGATCGAGGGGGGTGAGGCCCGGGCGTTGCCTTTCGCCGCCGCTCACTGCCAGAACATCACCGACAGGATCATCGTCGCCGAGCAGAGCCAGTGCAGCAGCCACGGGCCGATGAACGAGCGCGTCCGCCACGCCCACCAGCCCAGCGCCATCCCGGCAATGATCGCCGCCACGCTCTCAAGCTCCGGCTTGGCGAAGTGCATCATCACGAAGGGCATCGTCTGCAGCGCGATGGCGGTCGTCCCGAAGCGCTCGCCGAGCACCTGCAGCAGAAAGCCGCGGAAGAAGAACTCCCAGGCGAAGAAGTAGACACCCCAGCCGAACTGGAAGACCACGAACAGGGGGATGTCGTGCCGCCCCCACATGTACTGCCCGTAGTAGCCCTGGAAGTCGCCCATCCGAGATGCGATCAGGATCGCGGGGATTGTTACGCCACCGAACAGCGCGGCAAACTTCAGTTGCACGCGCCAATCTCCGCCCACGAAGCCGATGTCGCGCATCGAGCGCTTGAGGAGGAACTTGTTGAGCAGCACCGGCACGATGAAGAGGCATACAAAGTTCAGCCCGAACCAGCCGAGGCGCGCGCGATATGCCCAGTCAGGCAGGCCGGGGATGTCGCCACCGTGGTAGTACACAACCAGCAGCATCGCGGTGGATACCAGCACCACGATGCCGATCGGGTCGCGCAGCATCGCGAAGAGGCTCTGCTGCTGCAGCGGCTCAGGAAGATGGTCGTCTGAGGGTGTGCTCATGATTGCGGTGGGTAATGCGCCGCGGATGTCGCCGATTCCTGCAAGCCGCGCACTGAATCGGCCCGAGCGATAGCTCGCCCGGGCCGATCCGATGGTGGAAGTGCGCGGTTACTCGCCCGCGATGTTCCACATGTGCGGCTGACTGCGGGTCATTGCCTTGGCGTGGCCGTCCACGAAGGCCCAGTTCGCCATGTCGTTGTGCGGCTTGAGAATGTTGCCATTCACGCCGAAAGCATCCACGCGAGTGGTGCGCGTCAACTCGCGGCTGTTGGCCTCAGCGA
>JAAYJW010000188.1 GCA_012522765.1 candidate division WS1 bacterium
CGCATCTACCCCGGCAAGGCGGGTTACAAAGAAACCGCCCAGGCATGTGCGGATAGCCTGAGCGAGTTCCTCACATCCATCGGCCGCCGCGTGGGCGAAGGCCCCGGCGGGCGCCGTTCCTCCCCCCGACCCGGCTGAGCCACGCCTCCCGATCGTGTACGAGCATGCAATCGCCTATCTTCACCGCCGCACGGGTTTTTCTCCGCTGGCGGGAGGATTTGGGCACAGGCGTGGTCAATTCACCCCATTCAGCACAGCCGCATCAGGCTCGGGGTAACGCGTCCCCAGCTCGCACGCCATCTGACGGAGGAGGAACCGCCAGTGACGTACGAACAGATGCAGAGGCGGCAGCTAAGGCTCAGCGGGCTGCTCGCCGTGATATTCCTCGTAACGGTGTTCAGCGTTCCGTTCCTGAACGCTGCGGTGCCGGAGACGATGTTTGCGCCCGTCTTCGGCATCCCGCTCGCATGGCTGCTCGTGGGT
This sequence comes from candidate division WS1 bacterium, assembly GCA_012522765.1. Taxonomy (GTDB): domain Bacteria; phylum Armatimonadota; class Zipacnadia; order Zipacnadales; family UBA5352; genus UBA5352. The sequence goes on from JAAYJW010000188.1 coordinate 484, forward strand.
ATCCTCTACCATGTGGAATTCTGGGTCATGGCGCTTATCTACGTGACCTACTCGAACCGCTGGGAGCGGGAGGTGCTGAGCGATGTCGGGTGAGATCGCCCTTCTTCCGCTGTTCGCGGCCATTGCCGTGCTGTTGCTCACGATGTACCTTGGCCTCAGCGCCGCGCGCCGCACAGCCACACTCGATGACTACTGGGTCGCGGGGCGAGGGGTGGGCGTGTTCACCAACGCCTCCGCCATCTCATCGAACTATCTCTCCGCCGCCTCGTTCCTCGGTGTCGCCGCCTTCGTCTGGGCGGACCATCTCGCTGAGCTTGCGTTCGGATTGGTGTAGAACCTCGCGAGAATAATGCGGCAAGCCCGCAGTTCCGCATACGGTCTCGGGTCTGCTGATCGCGCTCAGTTCGGCGATAGCTCACGACTTCTACGGCGAGATCTTCCGCCCCGAGGCGAGTGAAGGGCAGAAGATGAGGATCGCCAAGTTCGCAGTGCTCGCCTGCGGCGCGCTTGCGATCACGGTGGGGCTGGCTTTCCGGGATGCGAATATCGCCTGGATGGTTGGCCTGGCCTTCTCGATCGCGGCCAGCACGTTCTTCCCGCTGCTGCTGATGGGCATCTGGTGGCGGCGAATGACCGAGCAGGGCGCTTTCTGGGGTCTGCTGGTCGGTGGCGGCATCTCGGCCGTGGTCGTCATCGGCAAGCTCGCGGGCCTCTGGGAGGTCGAGCAGCCCGCGATTGTTTCGGTCCCGGCGGCATTCCTGACCATCTACCTCGTCTCGATGGCGACGCAGAGGACCAACGACGGTGTGTGGGAGAAGCTGGAGGAGGCTTTCCACGCGCTGCACCGGCCGGAGCTTGAGATCATGAAGCGGCAGGAGACGATGGCCGCTACAGAGACGGCTGCGACGGCCGAGATGCCGGTGGATGATCAGGTGGAGACGATCCCGCACCAGCAGACCCCGCCGGATAAGTAGCGGAACGGTTCGGCAGATCGGACCTTCCGGGGAGGACCAGCGATGGTCCTCCCCGGTTTTGTGTGATACGTGCCGTAGGAAAGGTCGGCCCCCGTGCCGACCTGTGCCCTTGCTGTAAGCCGTTGCCGTCGTCGTATGGAGTGGCGGCGCTTTAGCGGCGCCAGTGTCGTTCTCCGCAACTGTAGGAGCGGCTGAAAGCCCCTCCGCTCCATGCGGCTGGGCAACGGCAAACGGCGCGGCGGGGTACGAGCCCCCGCCCTGCAACGGCAGACGGCTCCTCTCCCCCCGGCCCCCACGGGCGAGGCGCCCGTGGCACATGATAGTCGGGGGGTGGCTGGGAGCCGTCACCGTGGTGGCCCACACGGGACCCGCGGATTCTTTTTTTTCTGCTGTGGAGGTATCTTCACCCCGGTTGTGCAATTCACACGGCACCGTCGGCCCCCCGTTCAGGCGCCAGAGCGTCCGGGCGAGGAGCCGTTGTGTTTATGAGAGGAGAACGCGGATCGCGTAAATGACATGTAGCGGTCGGCGAGATCATGCGCCACCGCGCCGGAGGCGGCTACGATCAATCCGCTCACCGTGCCGAGGATAGTGGCGAACGCGATCGCGGAGATGATCGCGAAGAGCAGTTCGGTGAAGGAGCGCGCCAGCAGCGGCGCCGCCATGTTATTGTCGGCGGGCGGCACCACGCCGTTGACCGTGGCGCCGAGGCCCATGAAGAGGGTCAGAATGTAGAAGAAGCCGATCGCGGCGATAGCCACGATCGTGGACTTGCGCGCGCTGGAGGCATCCGGGACCGTGTAGTAGACCATCTTCACGGGCATCGTCTCGGCGCTGGTGCTGATCTCGCTCTCGCCCGACCTCTACAAGCAGTTCGGGCTGGACCCGACGACCGCTCCGATCCCCTTCACCAACCCGGGCATCATCTCGATCCCGCTGAGCTTCATCGTGCTCATCGTGGTATCGCTGATGACGCAGAAGAAGGATGAAAGCAGCGAGCAGGTCGAGGCTGCCTGAGGCTGCAGGTGACACCGTACAGCAGAAAGGGGAGGGCCAACCCATGGCCCTCCCCTTCCTCGTTTAACCACAGGCAACGTCCGGCGCTTCAGCGCAGGAAGATGCGGGTGCGGGTCACGATGTCGGCCAGCATCCCGATCGCACCGAGGATCAGGCTGCTGACGATCAGCAGGATCTCGGCGTCATAGACGTCGCGATTGACGATGACGTTGTAGAGCAGGATGCCCACGCCCAGCAGGCCCATGACCGTGGCGGCGGGCAGGAAGACTTTCAGCGGGTTGAACAGCGCGATGGTGCGGACTATCAGGACGATGAAGTTCCACGTGTCGCGCAGCGGGCGGATCTTGGACTTGCCGGTGCGCTGGTGGTAGTCAATCGGGATGAACTTCACCCTCATTGACGACGACATCATCGCCAAAGTGATGGTGGTAGTGAATGAGAAGCCCTCGGGGAGAATGCCGAAGAGCCGCAGAGCATCTTCCCGCCGAAACGCTCGCAGGCCGGAGTTGAGGTCCGGGATCGGCTTTTCGGAGAGATAGCTGGCGAGCGCAGTGATGAACCACTTGGCAGGCCTTCTGATGAACGGCACCCTGACATTCTCGCCGGTCCGCGCTCCCACGACCATGTCCGCGTCATCCATCGCTGCTATGAGCTCCGGAATGCGCCCAAACGGGTAAGTGCCGTCGGCATCGGCAATGACGATGATCTCGCCATGCGCCTCTCTGATGCCGCTCTTTAACGCCGCACCGTAGCCGCGGTTCACCTCATGCTGCACGAGACGGACCTGCTCGATCTCGCGCAGCTTCTCCCCGGTGCCGTCCGTTGATCCATCGTCCACGACAAGGATCTCCGAGGTAAAGTCGGCCGCATCGAGGATTGCGGCAAGCTCGCCGATACACGGGGCGATGGCGCCGACTTCGTTATACGCGGGGATGACCACAGTGATGCGCGGCGCATCTGAGGCTGTGTGGCCTGTCAATGCCGTACCCTGCCCTTCTGTGTGGCTGTAGGCCTCAGACCTGCTGCTCTCGATGCCAGGTGACGAACTGACGCAACCCCTCGGCCAGTGAAATCTGTGCCTGCCAGCCGAGCAGCCGCCGCGCCTTCTCGACGCTCGCGTAGGTGCGCGGCACATCACCCGGCTGGTCCGGCAGCACCTCGATCTGCGGCTCGACTCCGACGGCCTCCGCCACGGCGGCAATGAGCTCACTGAGCGTCACCGGTGATGACCCGCCGAGGTTGATGATATCATACTGCAGATCGCTGTCGAGGGCGGCGATGATGCCGCGGACGATGTCGCCGGCGAAGGTGTAGTCGCGAGAGCTTGAGCCGTCGCCGAACTGCTGGATCGGCTCGCCCGCCTCCAGCAGCCTGACAAACTTGTTGATCGCCAGATCGGGTCGCTGCCGCGGACCGAAGACGGTGAAGAAGCGCAGCACGACGATCGGCATGTCATAGAGGTGATGCCACGTGTAGCACATGGCCTCGCCGGCGACCTTTGTCGCGGCGTAGGGAGAGATCGGCCGATCGATGCGCTGGTCTTCATCGAAGGGGACCTCATTAGCCGCCCCGTATACCGATGAGGAGGAGCCGAAGACGAAGCGGGGGACGCCGGCCTCTCGTGCAGCTTCGAGGAGCACCGCCGTACCCTCTACGTTGGTGGTGCAGTAGTCAACCGGCTGTTCGATGGAGGGCCGCACCCCGGCGCGGGCGGCCAGATGAACGACGCCGCTGACCGGCGCATCCGCAAAGGCCAGTGATACGGCCTCTGGATCGCGAATGTCGCTCTCGATGAGCCGGAAGCGGTCGCCCTTCAGCAGTCCCTCGATGTTGCGCCGCTTGATCGCCGGGTCGTAGTAGGGGTCGAAGTTGTCTATGCCGATCACGCGATCGCCACGGGCCACCAGTGCCTCGGACAGGTGCGAGGCGATGAAGCCCGCGGCACCGGTGACTACGATTGTTCGTTCACTCATTCACTGCCACCTGCGCTCGTCATGCCCATGCAACTCCAGGCTCGCCCATCGTCTCTGATTCGGGTCGGACACGCTGCAGTATACATGCGCCGCCCTACCGCGGCAAGTGCGGCATCTGACGCCAGAGTGAACGACCCTGACGACCCAGCTTCATGAGTAATCCGGCTGAAGCGGATTGCCGCACAGCTTCGAGAATGTGGCCGTCATCGAAGGAATTCCAGAGTCGGTGATGAAGTGTAGCGCCGACTTCTGATGCGGACACATTCGTCCAACATGCCCGGGCTGCACCCGGAGGTGTGCTCAATGGACAGGCCGCCGTATGTCGAGGGACCGAGGACGCCCGGAGGGATCGTGCGCCGTGACTTTCTGCGAAAGCTCCTCTCCGCAGCCGTGGGGATCCCGGCAGCGGGCGTCCTGCTCAGCGGCTGCGGGGGAGGGATACTCGACGGGGGAGGCGATGAGGATGGGCCGAATCCGCCACCCGCGGGCAACCTCGCGCAGGGGGTGCAGGGAATGCGGGACGAGATCAGCGGCGTGATGCAGGCCATCCAGGGGATGCAGAATGCGGGCGATATCGATCTTGCAGCGTGGCAGGATCGTCTCAACGCACAGCTTGCGATCGTCTGGCCTCTGATGGTGGCCGCGAATGAGCAGGCGCTGCGCGACAACGTCTCCGCGGAGATGCAGCCTGTGCTGGGCGAGCTTGATGAACTCGAAGAAGCACTCGGCTACAGCGGGCCGGCTCCGCAGATCACCCCCCAGCGCCTGCAGGCGGCGTGGGATCGGGCGGAGGCACTGCTCCTGCCGGCCGCCTCCGCGAATGGTCCGTATGCCGACCAGAGTACCTGGGTGTTCTTTCTGATGCTCTTCCTGGCGTTTCCGGGGATGCTCAATGAGGCCGCTTTCGGGATCGCTCTGGCTGCTGCCCAGCACGACGCGCGCAACAACGCCACCAACATCTACAACGCGCTGCATCCAACCGGGCCCATCGACTGCACCCCCTGCCTGATCGGCGTCCTGACCTCCAACCTCCTCGCCATCGTCATGCTCCTGTTCGTGGCGATGGGTTCGCACGCGGCGGCCGCTCCGTCCATGCTCTTTGGTCGCGACTGGCTTATGCTGACCACAACGATGGCAGCCATCTACATGCTCTTCCTGCGAACTGGATGAGTGATCGGTGGCGGGTGAGGCAGCCGTTGGCCTCCTGCCGTTAGCCGGACCTCCGCCCGCACGGACAGGAGCGTCCTGCCACGGAACGGCTACGGCGCCCCCCGCTCCCGCCTGCGCATGGCGTTTATGCGCAAAGGGGGGAGGGACAGCCGTTAGGCGCCATTCTTCGCACCCCATGCCGCTGCCGGGAGGGTCCGCCCATGCCGAAGAACCCGCGCCCGAACATCCTCTGGATCACCTGCGAGGACATCGGCCCGAACCTTGGCTGCTACGGCGATGGCTACGCTGTGACCCCACATCTCGACGCCCTCGCCCAGCGAGGCGTGCGCTACACCCGCGCCTGGAGCGAAGCGCCTGTCTGCGCCCCCGCGCGCACGAACATCATCACAGGATGCCACGCCACCTCATCGGGCGCCCAGCACATGCGCAGCGAAGTGCCGATCTCCCCGCTGATGCGCATGTATCCGCAGCTTCTGCGCGAGGCGGGCTACTACTGCACCAACAACTCCAAGGAGGACTACAACCTCGTCAAGCCGGATCAGGTCTGGGACGATTCCTCCGGCGAGGGCCACTGGCGCAACCGCGCAGGGGGGCAGCCCTTCTTCGCGATCTTCAATCTCACGGTCACCCACGAGGGCAACATCCGCAAGCGACCCTGGGAGCTTCAGCATGACCCGGAGGAGGCTCCCGTGCCTCCCTACCACCCGGATACGCCCGAGGTCCGGCATGACTGGGCGCAGTACTACGACATCATACCGCAGATGGACGCGCAGGCGGGCGAACAGCTTGCGCAGCTTGAGGAGAACGAGCTGCTCGATGACACGATCATCGTCTTCTTCGGCGACCACGGCTCGGGGATGCCCGGCCACAAGCGCTGCGCGCGCAACGCGGGCCTGCATGTGCCGCTGATCGTCGCGATCCCCGAGCACTTCGCGCACCTCGCCAGTGAGGACTACACCAGGGGCGGCGAGTCCGGCCGCCTCGTCGGCTTCACCGACCTTGCGCCGACGGTGTTGAGTCTCGCCGGTATCGAACCGCCCGCATGGATGCAGGGCCGCGCGTTCCTTGGTGGGCATGAGGAGCCGCCGAGGCGTTACCTCTACGGCTATCGCGGGCGCATGGACGAGCGCTACGACATGGTCCGCTGTATGCGCGATGAGCGGTTCGTCTACATCCGCAACTTCATGCCGCACCTGCCGATGGGCCAGCACGTGCGCTACATGTTCCAGACGCCTACCACGCAGGTCTGGAAGCGCATGTATGACGCGGGCGAGCTGAACGAGACGCAGCGGTTCTTCTGGGAGGAACGCCCGCCGGAGGAGCTGTATGACCTGCAGGAGGACCCGCACGAGACGCGCAACCTCGCGGGCTCGGCGGATCACGCGGAGGTGCTGGGGGCGGATGCGCCACGCCTGCCGCGAGTGGATGCTGGCGATCCGAGACCTCGGCTGTCTGCCCGAGCCGCAGATCCACTCGCGCTCGGACGGCCGGGCGCCGTATGACATGGCGCGGGACGCGGATGCGTACCCGATGGCGCGGATCCTCGAATGCGCCGAGACTGCATCTTCGCTCGAAGCGCGCAGCATCAGGCCGCTGCTGGACTGCATGGGCGACGATGACGCGGCGGTGCGCTACTGGGCGGGGCTGGGGCTGCTGATGCGCGGCGAGGTGGCGGTGCGTATGGGCCACGCGCTGCTGCGCGAGGCGCTGGGCGACGCAGACCCGTCGGTGCGGATTGTGGCCGCCGAGGCGCTCTGCCGCTTCGGTGGCGCGGCAGATCTGCGGCTGGCGATGCCGGTGCTGGTGGAGCTTGCGGATGCGATCACGCATGGCCCGTATGTCTCGATGATGGCGCTGAACTCGCTCGACCGCTGCGGCGAGTTGGTGAAGCCGTGGCTGGACGAGATCCGCGCGCTGCCGGACAGCGACCCGAACTCCCCCGACCGCCCGCAGCTTGGCGTGACCGTGCTGAAAGAACGGATAACGGCGGCCGGTGGTGCTGTTTGAGCAGGCGCCGCCTACATCCCCAGCAGCCGCAGCGCGTTGGCTGAGCCGATCGCCTCGCGCTGCTCGTCCCTCACGTTCAGGTCGCGGAACCACGCGATGTTCGGCACCCTCTGATTGACGATGAAGTAGTCGGTGGCGAAGAGCATCTTGCGCCAGTGGCGCTCGATGAAGCCTGCTGCGAACTCCGGGTCGCGCGTCATCGCGTTATGCCCGGAGCCCGCGGACATGTCAAGCCACAGGTTGTCGTAGTCGGCCATCAGCCGATCAATCGCGCCGCCGGGCGTGATCGGGCCGGTCGGGTAGCCGCTGCGCGGGTCATCGCCGGAGATGGCCGTCCAGAATCCGGGCCCGTGGCCGACAAACTGGCAGTCCGGGAACTGCCGCATCATCCGCTCAAGGCGCGGCAGGCCGACCTCATCCCAGCAGTAGGTGGGGCCCATGTCGAAGAGATACGGGAGGGCGTGCTCGGAGCACTTCTCATAGATCGGCCAGTTCATCTCGTCATCGAACGCCAGACCGTTGAGCGCCTCGCCGAAGCCCCTGACGCCGTAGCGCTCCACGTAGGTGTCGATTAGCCGCGGGAGGTCGCTCATGCGTGGGTCGAAGCAGCAGAACGCGATCAGCCTCTCCGCGTAGGTGTCGCGATCGGCGATGGCGTCCTCGGAGAGGTAGAAGCCGCCGACATGCACCTCCGGGCTCTCCAGCGGCAGCAGCACCGCCATGTCTATCCCGTTGCGGTCCATCCAGTCGATCAGCCCATGCACTGAAGGCGATCTGCGGCCATCCGGATACTCCTGCCGGAAGCAGTTGCCGAGGTGAACGTGAAAGTCGATCAGCATGGCGGCACCTCCATGGCGCAGAGCGACCAACATGGGGCCGAGGGTTCCGCTGCGGCCCATGTCGTTGCAGGACGCGCGGAAGTTCGGCCCGCGGAGGGTGATACCTGCATGACGCACCTCCGCGATTGCAGGATTCTCCACCATGGCGGGCGAAATCGGCACTCACAACCTGTTCTTCCGCCGGACCAGTGCGGCCATTCTGTCACGGAAGGGATGCGCAATGGTACGCCTCGAGGGACTTGAGTGGAAACCATCATGGGTCTCGCACCTGGGCTGCCACCTCGGGTGCATTGATTACCTCGGCCTCGACATCTCCCGCGCCTGGGCGTTCGGCGGCACCGGGCACGCCTTCGCGATCAACATCCACGAGGAACTATGCCCCAGCGGCCCCACCGCCTGGCGCACCGAGCAGGTTGACCATCTGGCCGGCAACGTCGGCTACCTCGTTGAGGGCGTGGATGGCCACCGCTCGCACCGCGACTTTGACGCGAAGCAGAAGATCGCGTGGGCGCTCGTAACGGGCTGTATTGATACTGACGTCCCCTGCTACGGCTGGGAGCTTGCCATGCCGGAGTGGTATGTGATCACCGGCTACGACGATGACGGCTACTACTACTCCGGCCCCGGCTCCGATGAGGCGCAGATGCCGCTGCCCTCCGAGGAGCTTGCTCGCACCGAGATCGGCTGGCTGTCGGTGAAGTGCGTGCTGCCATGCACGCCCTCACCCGACGCTGACGTGGTGCGCGAGGCGCTGCAGTTCGCCCTCGATCACGCCG
>JAAYJW010000189.1 GCA_012522765.1 candidate division WS1 bacterium
ACCACGTCATCCGCCACCGGGCGCCGCTCTTCATGGCGCAGGTGGATCCTGAGCGACTGTGCGTGATCCGCGAGACCGAGCGTATCATCGTCCCGGACTACGGGGCGCAGCTTGGCAACTTCGGCGCGCTTAACGCGACGCCATGGGAAAGCTGGGTCGTCACCTCGGAGGGCATGCATGGTGACGCACAGCGCCCGATGGACCTGTCACTGACCGAGGCCCGTGGCGCGCGCAACCGCGTCTGGCTTGCGCGCATCACGTGGCCGCGCCGGAACCTGCTCTGCGGGTGAGCCGGTGGAGGCTCACCGCACCAGCAGCACCACGCCCTCCCAGGCGGGAATGGTGGCCTCGATGGCGCCATCGTTGATCGCCATCGGCCGCCCCGTCAGTAGCTCAGTCGCCTCGGTCGCGGGTGCCGACAGTCGCAGTCGCGTGGCGAGGTCGGCATCTGAGGCATTCATCGCCACGACCAGCAGACCGCCGCTACCGACGTGCGTGGAGACCAGCACGCTCTCGGCCTCGGCTCGCACCGGGCCGCCGTCGCGCCAGTAGGGAAACCACTCTGCGCGCGCGATGTCGATCGTCTCCCACGCCTCCCAGACCGGTGCCATCATCCCCAGCAGCGCCCCTCGCGCGTAAGGCCGCACCGGCACGTCATGCAGCAGCGCCAGTGGCACCGACTCCTCGTAGCTGAACGGCTTGTCCAGGTAGCTCAGAAACTCCGCCGGAATGCCCCAGTTGTGCCCCATGAACTCCGCGCGGAAGGCATCCAGCGGCAGGCGGAAGCCGGGGCCATGCACATCAAGCTGCTCGCCGTCCCAGTAACTGTCGATGAACGCCATCGTCGGCATTGAGACCGTCGCCGACATGTGCGCGGAGATCAGGCCGTCGGGCTTGCGCGACTTGACGACCTCGCGCATCCGGCGCATGAGATCGCGCACGGCGAAGATCGGGTAGGTGCGGTGGCGCTGGCCATCCTCGCCGATGTAGCCGCAGCCATGCAGCGCATTCGTGCAGCCCCACGGCTCGGTGGTGCCGTCGAGGTAGACGCCGTCTACATCGAACTCATCGATCATCCGCGCGATGCTCGTCAGGTAGTACTCCTTCCACGCGCTCTCGAAGCAGCAGATGTATGCGGTTTGCGGAAAGTCTTTGCGCGTGTAGCCGCCTCTCTGCGGCTTGACCAGCACCTCATCGCGGTAAAGCTCCCACTCAGGCGCGGCGTCGGAAAGCTCGTAGCCGAAGTAGATCAGCAGACGGATGTCCCGCGCGTGACATGCCTCAACGAGGCTCCGCAGCTTCTCCGCGTGCAGACTCGTTGAGCCGTAGGCCTGTATCTCCGTCCACTGCTCGTGGATCACCAGCGTGTTGACGTCGCGAGACTTGAGGTAGTCGAGCAGAAGCGCCTGCGTCCCTGGGTCGCCGAGCGCAACTGCCGATCCCGCGGGCCCATCAGTTTCACGAAGCTCGGCGTCGTCCTCCGTCGCGCGTGTGCCGGCGGCTATCACGCGCGGCGCCTCGCCCTCGAAGTCATCCAGCAGCAGTGTGCGCTTGTCCGCCATCAGCGACGCCGGCGGTGGGCTGTCGAAGACGCGCGACATGTCGCTGATGCGCAGCGCTCCCACCGCGAACTCGCTGGGCGTCGAGGCCGCCGTCGAACCGAGGAGGATCTGCGCACCCTCAAGCGTCCCCGGCAGCAGCGGCTCGGTCCATGGTCGCGAAGCCACCTTCTCCCCGTCGAGCCAGACCGCCACGACGCCCCCGCCCCAGGTGAAGGCGACATGGTGCCACGAGCCCTGCTCCCACGGCTCGCGCAGCCCGGGTGAGGCGTAGAGCGCGACTTCGCCACCGAGGCGCGAGTAGAGGCGCATGCTGCGGTCGTCGATGTTCCAGTAGAAGCCGAGATGGTCGCCGTTCGGCTGGACGATGCGTAGCAGTTCGCGGTTGAAGCGCCCGCGCGTCTCAGGCTCGACCTGCACCGCCGGGTCAAAGAGCGGGCTGACCCACATCTCGACGGTCCCGGCATCAAGCGGGACGTTGCCCTCGGCAGGGTAGGTCACGGACGCGGCGGAGGTCACGGGCTGATCCTCCATCCCGTACCACGCGCCGTGCGTGATATGCCACTCACGGTGCTCCGGCGGAATCTCCCGCACCGGCGTCGCTTGCAGGCCGAAGGTCGTGCTGAACGACACCCCCGGCTCCAGCGCGCGCTCGATCATGTGCAGCCGCAGCGTCGCCACGCCGTCGCGGCGCTCGATTGTGATCGCCCGCTCCGGCTCCTCCGGCCGCCAACCCTCATCCGATTCGGAGAACCACTGCACGCCGCGCTCCTCATCGCCCAGCCACAGCAGCGGCATGAAGTGATGCGTCCAGCCCTCCTCGGGAAGCGCGGTCGCCACCGAGCCCGCCCAGCTTGCGTCGGCGAGGTGCAGGCAGCGCGCGTGCTCCTCCCGCAGCGGTATCTCCAGCACCACCCGCTCCAGCGCCTGCCCCTCGGCCGGCGTCACCTGCAGATCGAAGACGATCATGCCGTCGAACTCGCAGCGCACATCACAGGAAAGCGACGCCCCGTCGCCGGTCGCAGTGACCGTGCCGATCGCCCGTTCATCCGTGCGGTCGGTCCAGCGAAGCTCTGCATCGCGCCACACCTGCTGCCGGCCGCCAGCGATCGTGCGGAGGCGCATCGGCGCGGCCAACACCTGCGCCTCGCGAGTGGTCAGTTCGCCGAGCAGCGGCCCGCGACCGAAGGAATACTCGCGGCCCCACACACGCACTGAGTCGCCATCCGCTTCGACGGGCGTCCACGGCTCGGGCACCTCGCTGCTGCGGCCGATGTCACTGCCGAGCCACGCCGGATCCGGCGGCAGCGTGAAAGTCGTCTGCCACTGCGCCACCACCTCCTCGCCCCGCAGGGCTTCCGCGACAACCGGGATCGTGTCCGGCTGCAGCCCGGCGATGCTCACTGTCGCCTCGGCCAGCAGCGGCTGTGCTCCCGCCTCCACCCACACCGGCGCGAGGTCACCCACCTGCACCCGGTAGCCGTCGGGCGTCTGCTCTGAGGCCGAGGCGTCCATCTGCACGATCACCCGCCGTGCCTCGAGCAGCGCCTTCGTCAGCGTGATCTCCACCGGCGCTCTGCGCACGATCGGCACCTCCTGTCGGAAGAGCGTCTGACCGTCGGCCACCCCCGCCATCCGCAGCACGTAGCGCCCCGGCTGCTCGATCGGAACGTCGAGCAGGCACTCCTCTGTGCCGGTAGCGCCCGCAGTCTCCACGCCATCTGTCAGCAGCGTCGCGTTCAGCGCAGCGGCACCCCTGCACCGCGCGTCGATCAGCAGGCGATGGTCGTCAGTTTGCCGCACCGACGTGACGCCGATGGCCGGGCCGCCGGCGGCAAAGCGCATCTCGCCGAAGTGCTCCGGTTCGTGGAAGCTGCTCTTCACCGGCGCCCATGTGAGCGGCTTCGCGCCGGCGATGTCGCGCGCGAAGTTCACTCGCCAGACGTCGCCCGGCTGCGGCGCCCCGCCCAGGTCCTCCCACGGGATGCGGACCTCAACGAGCCATCGGCCATCCGCCGATCCGGCCGCGGCCTCGACCTGCGCATTCCATGCGGCATCACGCCCGCGGCAGTCGGCCACGTCGCCGTGCGCGTTGACGATCACCTGGTAGTAATCCGCGGAACCCTGCGGCTTCAGGAAGACCTCGACCGCGTCATCCTGCCACAGAGCGCCGTCGCGTTCGCGCTGCTGCGCGCGCGGCTCACCCTCGTTCACGCATGCCAGCACGAACCCGCGCTCGTCCGCTGCGGCGAGACATGATGGCCCGCCGGGCCTGAGGGCGCCGCCAAGCTCCGCGAAGGCCCCGACGCCTGTCGCGCCTGCCCACTCGCCCTCGCCGATCGCGCCGTCAATCTCAACCGGCTCAATCCAGCCCCCGGTGATCATCGGCGTGACGGGCTGTCCGTGCGCGAGACACACCATCAGCGTCGCGAGCAGTGTCGCCGTCAGTCGCGCGGTCATCTGCACCCACTCCCTCGTCGCGTCAGTCACAGCCTCGGCTCAATGAAGTCGCGCAGGACATGCATGGTCGTCGTGGCCGGTCGCATCGGCCCTCCAAGCACCAGGTCCGCCGAACCGTCGGCAGGATCGCCGACAAATGCCGCCACCACGCCGGTGGCTCCCGCGAGCGCCTCCGGGCTCTGCGCACGCACGGTCAGGTGCGGCGTCAGGCTGATCTCTCCGGCGGCTGAGACTTCCACGCGCTGGAAGGTCGCCGAAGTGGCCGCCTCTCCCGCCAGCGCACAGAGCAGCAGGCTGTCATCCGGCGCCCGCAGCAGCCGCACGTCCGGGCGCGGGAACTCCACGAAGCGCAGCGGCTCGGCCGCGAGCATCGTCAGCCCGTCGGCGAATCGCCGCCCGCTGAGGTCGAAGCTGAGCAGGCTGGTCCCCTGCAGCACGATCAGGTAGCGCCGCGAGCGGTCGAAGGCGTGGCAGAGGTAGGCGCCCGCCTGCTCCTCCGGCGGCAGCGCGAAGCCGAAGAGGCTGCGCGGCCCCTCGCCCTCCACGCAATCGTAAAGGAACAGGCGCGGATCGTGGTTCTGCGAGACCAACTCCGGCGGCAGTTCGAAGGCGTAGCGTTCATCGAAGCTGCCGCCGCCAAGCACAAACTGCTGCTCCGCGCGCCCGTCAAGGCGATGGACCACGCGATTGCGCAGAGGCACCGTCCAGTAGCAGCGGCTCATGCCGCTGATCTGCGTAAGCGTGTCGCGCTTGGCTGGGTCGAAGCAGAGCAGGCCGCCCGAGTAGGCATTACCTGCCCGCGCGGCCTCGTGCGTGCCGGTGAGGAAGATGCGCCCATCGAGACCCGGCTGCAGGTAGCGGAAGCGCTTGATCCCGCCCTCATCAGCGCCATCTGGCCGCTCAATCTGCATCGCGTTGCTGAACGGTTCCATGCGGTAGCGCCCGGCGGGGAGATCAGGCCGCTGCATCACCAGGCGCGTCAGGCCCGTGTAGCCGCCGATGTGAAGATACCGCGCCCCGCCTTCCTCGACCCACGCATGCCCGTAGGGTCCGAGGCCGACGCGCAGCGGCAACTCCAGCGCGCCCCCTCCAAGGTCCTCCAGCAGGTAACGCTTCTCCACCGCGCCCTCATCAAGGCGCGTCAGGTCGAACTCCGCGAGGTAGTAGCCGTACTCGCCGACGCCAAGGATCGCGTCGCTGCGCCCGGGCATTGCCGCCGCCATGTACGAGGGCGCGAGCGACGGCCCCGACAGCGC
>JAAYJW010000190.1 GCA_012522765.1 candidate division WS1 bacterium
GCTGTGGTTGCCGGAATGCTCATTATCTTCACGTGGCCATCCACGAAACCGACTGTGGACATCTGGTTGTGCCGCGGAGCGCAGCGGCTGTTGCTGGCGTGACAGCTATTGGGCCAATACGCCGGATCCCACGCGTTGTAGTCGTAAATGCCGGGGTGGCTGGAGCACGAGTCGGCGATCGATACTGTCGCCGCGGGCTCCATGATCTGCGCCATCGGCAGCGGGTTACTACCCACGCTGGGGTGAACGTTGTAGTTGAGCGCGTAGCTGCGAGGCAGCATCGTGTAGTTGGTCACGGTGCTGACGGGGCTACTGTCGCTGGGACAGATGAGTACCTGCCGGTTTGCCACGTAGGGCTGAACCAGGAGCGTATAGCACAGTCGTCCCGGGCCACCGTTTATGTAGAGGAACGACGGAATCATGCTTTCGTCGTAGTCCTGCGCGTACATGGCGAAGCCCAGACAAAGCTGCTTGACATTCGAGGTGCAGGAAGCCGAGCGAGCCTTCTCGCGAGCGCGCGCGAAGACGGGGAAGAGGATCGCCGCGAGGATCGCGATAATGGCGATCACCACCAGCAACTCGATTAGCGTAAATCCGCCTCGTTGCCTGGTCATTGATCTACCTCCTCAGCAGTTGTGCGCGGATTATGTCATGAACATCTCTACATTTCGTTTATGAGACCTTCATTCCTCCCCCAGCCACGCCACTATCTGCTCCTCATCCTCATCGGTCCACGGCATGATGTCCTCGATACACTGGCGGTCGAAGCCCGAGTAGATGTGGGCCATCGTGTCGCGGTAGGTGGCATCCGCGAGCGTCTTCTCCCGCCAGGCGGTGAAGCACTCGCGATCGTAAGCCTTCGCGCGCGCGTCAATCGCCTCGCAGTCGAAGTTGTCGGTGAGCACCCGGTGCATCTGTCCAACGATCTCCGGCTGCGCGGAGGCCACATCGTTGACCTCCCACGGATCGGCCTGCAGGTCGAAGAGCATCGGATCAAAGCCCACGTAATGCACGTACTTCCACTGCCCGCGCCGGAGCATGTAGGTCCCGGTGCAGACGCGATCGCCATTGTACTCGGCGAAGGCCCAGTCGCGCTCGCGCGGTGCATTGCCTGCAAGCTGCGGCATGAGCGACTCGCCCTCGATGCTCTCGGGAAAACGTTCGGTGAGGGCATGCTCCTCGTAGCTTGTTCTCGCCATGTCCATGAAGGTCGGGTAGAGGTCAATCAGCGATACCGGCGTCTCCACCTCTGCCCCACTTCGAACGTCGGGACCGGTGACGATCATCGGGCCGTGGATGGACGGCTCATACATGGTGCGCTTTAGTATCTGGTTCTGCTCGCCCGCCATCTCACCGTGGTCGCTGGAGAAGACGATGTAGGTGTTGTCGCGCACCCCGAGGTCATCGAGCGTGTCGAGCACCCGCCCGACCATCTCATCGAGCGCCACGATCATCGCACAGTAAACGTGCCTGATCTGCCGCACCATCGCTCGCGAGAGGCCCTTGTCGCAGTTCTTCGTGATGCGGATGTAGCGCATGACCGGGTGATCGTCGTCGCTCACCGGGCCGATGTCCGGCGGCATCTCGATCGCGTCCGGGTCGATCATGTCCATGTGCCGCTGCGCCGCCCGGAAGGCCGGATGCACCAGGCCGGTGGTGAGATAGCAGTAGAATGGCGACCGACGGGCCGAAGCCTCTCGCATCCAGTCGCACGCCTGCCACGTCCACTGCCAGTCGCGGCGGTAGGGGCTGTCGTCGGCGGTGACTTCAGGAAGCGGTGTGCGGCTGATGGGCCGGTGGATCATCGCCGAGCGCGTCCATGAGCCGACCTGGTCGCGGATCGAGTGCATGCCCCACTTGTAGTCGAGCGGCCCGATCATGGCCGTCTGGTAACCTGCGCTGCCGAGGACATCGCGCAGGATCGGCGTCCCCTCGCGCAGGCCCTCGTGATTGTTCCAGCAATCGTAGTAGTCAGGATACCTGCCGGTGAACATGCTCGCGCGAGAGGGGTTGCAGACCGGGCAGACGGAGTAGGAGTTCGTGAAGAGCACGCCCTCCTGCGCCAGGCTGTCGAGGTTCGGCGTCAGGCCCTGCAGGGCAGGCTCACCCATGCAGCCCATCTTCCGCCCGTCCATGCTCTCGGCGTGAATGTGTACGATGTTGGGTCGGCGGTCATCAAAGCGTATGCGATCTCCACGAGCCACGGTGACATCTCCTCCGGCGCGGCGAACTGCTGCGTCTCGCATGATGTTCCTGCTAAACGCTTTCAGTCCTGCTTGATGGCGATGATCTTGGAGGATGTAGCGGCAGCGCAGGCGAATGCTCCGCGACAAAGCCATCAGCGGAGGGATCGTCATGCCACAGCAGTGGGCGTATTTCCAGCCAACCCGCATCAGGTTCGGGCAGGGCCTCAGGGCAACGCTTCCTGAGATCAGCGCGAGCCTCGGCACAAGACAAAGGTTTACGCCCTGATGCTGGTTGATCTCGCTAATGTGGACCCGCGGATCGTGGTGATCGAGGCCGACCTCGGCAAGGCGTCCGGCACTATCCCGACCTTCTCCGACGCCCATCCGGATCGCTTCA
>JAAYJW010000015.1 GCA_012522765.1 candidate division WS1 bacterium
AATGCCCCGGCGCCTTGCGATGGGTTGCGGCGGACCTGCTGGTTGGCGTCGGCAACTGCCGCGCGTAACCTCTGAGCGAAGTCGGGCGCTACCACCGCGGCGGCATCGGCCTCCAGCGTGTCAATCCAGCCCGAGTCATGCGGGCTTTCATGCCCGAGTTCGGTAGTGAGCGCCCGCTCGATTGCGCCCGAGATCGCGTCGGGCACCGATTCCATCGACACGTTCACCACTGCCACTGCCTCAGGGGTGAGATCGAGCGCGGCAGTGGGGCGATCACCGATTCGGGTGCTGCCACCAAGCGCATCCAGCAGGAATGCCGATGGCGCGACCTGAAGCGACACCTGCTCGGGTTCGGCCTCGGTCCATGCGACAGCAAGCGGCACGCCGTCGCGCATGAACAACTCGACATGCGCACCTTCGGGCGCAGGCAGAGGCCCGATGTAATGCGCCGATTCCAGCAGCCACCGCGTCAGCGCAAAGCCTACGTATGCGGGCCGCGGTTCGAGGCCATCGCCGACCGCTCGCGCCATGCCGTAGGCAACATCGCGACCGGAGATCACGCCGCCGGTGCAGCTTGAGCGGACGAAGTGGCGTTCATCCATCGCCCTGAGCGTCGCGTAGAGTCTGAGGATGAAGCCGGGTTCGCTTTCTGCGCTGCTTCCGTGGAAGTCGCATTCGGTGAAGGCGCTGTCGCGCGGAATGCCACGGGCGATCAGCGCCTGCGGCATGTTGCGGTACCAGTGCATCAGGTCATACTCGGGGCGCGCGCCGTGCGGGTGGTACGCGATCCGGTCGAAGTAGTCGCCAACGCCCGCGTCGCAGGTTAGGTTCATCTCCGTCATGTGCCCGCAGGAGCCGTAGACGACCGGCACCCTGCCGTGGCTGCGCACGGTGCACCACGCGATGCGCAGCATGTCGAGGTAGCGGTCCCAACTGCCGAAGTAGAAAGCCGCGTCGGCTTCGCTCCAGACTTCCCACGCAACGACCAGCCTCTTGCCCGCGCGTGGGAGAGTATCCGAGGGCTCCGCGGACTCCGCGGGGAGTTGGCGCGATGCCAGCCGCCCCGCCATGGCGTCAATGAAGCGGTACCACTCCACCGTCCCCTCCGGCTGCCAGGTGTACGAGGGACCGGCGATGCCCCGGTCGAGGTCCGCCGGGCGGGCGGCGTAGTGCGCGGGAGTATGCCCGGTCAGCACAGTGAGCTGCATCCCGCGTGCTTCGGCCAGATCCGCAACCGTCTCCACCCACGGAAGCTCGTACTGGCCCTCGTAGCGCTCGACGGACGTCCAGCCGAACTCCGCGCGCATCTGCCGCGCTCCGGCCTGTGCCGCGAAGTCCCACACCACGGGGCTGGTGTTGGCGCCGCCGATGCCGAAGATGCCGCTGTAGGCGCCCCGACCCTCCTCCGGGTCCGGCAGCACGCAGAACGGGCGCGTCGTCTCCCCGCCCTGCTCGAACTGCAAAGCCAGCGTGTAGTAGCCGACGCCGACCGCCGGGCTCACGCGCAACGTCGAGGCGCCACCGCCGCCGAAGCGAGCGCTGCCTGAGGCGCGCATCGCGCCCCGGTGATCGGTCACTGTCCATGTAACGTTTTGCAGCGGCAGGTCGGATTGCACGGTGAATCTGATCGGCTCGCCGGCGATGAAGCTTCGCGCCGGGCGGACTGTGCTGATGCGGCATGGATCTGTATCAGCCAGGCAGGCCACGGTCGCCGCGAGGGCCATGGCCGCGATCATCACACTCGTCGCGCTTCTGCGGGACATTCATGGTGAGCCCCTTCTTCCCGTTGCGATGGAGGGCGCCTCTGCGCGGCTGGGGTGCCGGCATCGGCGTTGTCCAGTGGGTACATCGGGAGAAGCGCGTGCGACATTGAGCAGAGCTGTCAGTCGCTCGAAGGTTGACCGAAATCGCGCAGGGCAGTACTATCCGCCGAAGGCACCACCACCGGCATGGACGACCCAGGAGGAAGCTGCATGCGGATAGGCGGGGCGCTGTTTCATGAGTACAGCACACCCGAGGAGTGGGCGCAGGTCGTAAAGCGGCACGGATACTCAGCCGCGTTCTGCCCGGCAATCGCGGACGATGGAGACGAGGATGCGGTGGAGGCGTGGGAGGACGCTGCGGCAGCGATGGACATCGTTATCGCCGAGGTTGGGGCGTGGGGGAACAACCCGATCAGCCCTGAGGAACAGACCCGGCAGGCGGGGATCGAGGGCTGCTGCCGAAAGCTCGCCCTTGCGGACAATATCGGCGCCCTGTGCTGTGTGAATGTCGCCGGCAGTCGAGGGGATGGTTGGGCGGCGCCCCATGATGACAACCTGACGCAGGACACGTTTGCTCTGATCGTGGAGAGCGTCCGCGAGATCATTGATACCGTCCGCCCGGTGAGAGCATTCTACACGCTGGAGACGATGCCGTGGATGTACCCCGATTCGGCGCAGTCATACGCGGCGCTGCTCGCCGCCATTGATCGCAAGCATTTCGCGGTTCACCTCGACCCGGTGAATCTCGTCAACTGCCCTGAGCGCTACTACAACTCAGGCGCGATGCTGCGGGAGTGCTTCAAGCTCCTCGGCCCGCACATCGTGAGCTGCCACGCGAAGGACACCATTCTGCGCGATGAACTGACGCTGCACCTGAGCGAGTGCCGGCCGGGGGCGGGCAACCTTGACTACCGCACCTTCATAGGCGAGGTTGGACGCCTCGGGGATGACGTGCCCGTGATGATCGAGCACCTCAAGGACCCGCAGGACTACCGTGTCGCGGCCGCGTTCATCCGCAACATAGCGCAATCCGAGGACGTGACGGTGGTCTGAGCGACGCGACGAGCGCTACGTCCAGTCGAGCCAGTGATACTCCCACGGGCAGTAGGGGAGCGCGGCGGCGAGACGATCCTGGTCCCCGCG
The DNA here is from genome assembly GCA_012522765.1 of candidate division WS1 bacterium. GTDB lineage: Bacteria > Armatimonadota > Zipacnadia > Zipacnadales > UBA5352 > UBA5352. Next base: position 2,907 of record JAAYJW010000015.1, read on the forward strand.
CTCCTCATTCGCAATCGTCAACAGGTCCGATGCCACCGCGGCGCGGATGTCCAGCCGCCGCATCAGCATGCGCTGCAGCAGCAGTTCCTTGCCCTCGATGGTGATCTGCCGCGTCGCATCGGGCGCTTCGTAGATCGTGTGCTCGAAGCCCGGCGCCCAGATGTCAACCTTCAGGCCCGCGAGCGCATCAATATCTGCGCAGACGCGCTCGAACTGCCGCGCCGGGGCGATCGTCTGCCCCATGATCATCGTGTGGCGCAGTCCCTCCTCGAAGCCCATCTCCCTCATCAGCATCCGCCACGGACTGTCCACACAGGCGATGGTGCTGACCGGGAGATTGCGGCTCACGCCCTCCGCGCAAATACCGCGGAGCGCCTCGCGCACGGCCTCATCGCTCTCGCCGGCGATCTCCATGATGCGCACCGAATCGTCGCTGCGCGCGGCCGTACGTACCGACGCGATGCAGTAGGCCTCCAGCGCACCCTCGGCAGGGTAGCGGATGAAGAGGATGTCGGAGGGGATGACCGTGAAGATCATCTCTGACAGAGCGCGCTCCCAGTAGCCGACCTCCCGCGGCACGAAGCCGCCGTAGGTGCCGAATGCGGCATCGAAGACGCGCAGCAGGTCGGCCTCGGCGGCGATCACATCGTCAATGCCGCCGACGGCGACATCCGCCTCGCCCGCGTCACCGAGCTTCCACGTCAGCGGGCGCATGTACACGAGATCCACGTGCCCGGTCTTCTCGTAGAAGCGGTAGCCCGCGCTGCGCTCGCCGCCGCGGTAGACCATCAGCGCCTCAGCGCGGTCGGCGAGGAAATCCCGCGCCGCGTCAATTATCGCGTTGCCCACTCCGCGCGAGCGGAAGTCCGCGCGCGTGCCCACCGCGTGCTCGAACGCCGTGTTGATGACCTTCCCCGGCGCCACCTGGAAGCGCCGCTGGTCGAGAGGGATCGCTCCGATGGGTATGCCTTCGAGGAAAGCCATCGCGGCGGTGTTGGAGGGATAGCGCAGCCAGTCCTCCTCGCTGATCGGTGGGAAGATCGCGTTGCGGACCGAGAGCATATTGCCGATCTCATCGGGCCAGAGCATCTCGCGGCAGAGCATGTTCTTCATGGGCGTGTCCCTCCTTGTGCGCGGGAGTTCGCCCTCCGCTGCGGCAACCCTCCTCGCCCCCCGCGGGCGCCTGTGATATACTTGCCCCACGCATCCATGAGGACGTTGCGAGGAGTTCCGCCGACATGAGCACGACCGATCCGATCGCCGTGGCCAAGGACCTCAAGCTCCGGCCCGGCGATCTTGTAATGAGCGACTTTGACGGCACGATCACCAAGCGCGATACAGGATGGGTAGTCTTCGACACCCTCGGTCTCAAGGAGGCGTGGGACTGGGAGTACCGCTGGCGTGACCGCGAGATAAGCTCGATCGAGTGCCTCGCCGGGCAGTGGGGGCTGGTGGACCTGAAGCCGGACGAGATGCTCGCGCTGATTGATACGCTGGAGACAGATGAGCGGTTCCCCGAGTTCGTGACGCGGGCTCGCGCCGCCGGCGCAGAGGTGGTGGTAGCGTCTGACGGACTGAGCTTCTACCTCGACCGCCTGCTCAAGCGGATGGGCTTTGAGATCTGCGAGGGCGACCCGGAGCCGGGGGAGCGGCGAGACTGCATCACTCGCTACGTCAACCTCGCCGAGTTGACGGATGAGGGCGTGAAGATCACCTTCCCACACTCGAACGAGGGCTGCCTGCAGTGCGGCAACTGCAAGACCGCGCACCTGTCGCGGCTGCAACTGAAGTATGACCGGGTGATCTACATCGGCGACGGCTACTCCGACCGCTGCCCGGCGCTGCAGTCGGACATCGTCTTCGCCAAGCACCACCTCGCGGACCTGATGACCGAGCACGGGGTGGAGTACATTCCGTTCGGGAGCTTCGGCGACGTCATCGAGATGACGCTGGAGTAGGGGCCGCCGTTGCCGTTTGTCGTTGTGGCCCTCGCGCCCTCGCGAGGGGCGGCGCGAAGCGCCGCAGTCGTTCGAACGGCAACGACTGTGCACCGCGCGCAGAGAACCGCAACAACGAAGCGGCGCGCCCGGGGATGGGCGCGCCGCCGCGCATTCTTTCGGCGATCTCTCGCCGGGGGGAGCTACTGAAGGCGCTGCAGTGCGGCCTGCGCCTCCTGAACATCCTCTGCGTCGCCGCCGATGCTGATGAAGGCGTTGAACTCCTGGATCGCCTGATCCTTCATCCCCATGTCGGCATATATCCACGCCAGCACGCGGTGCGCCTCGCCATTGTTCGGATCGGCCGCGACGGCCGCCTCCGCCTGCTGGCGTGCCACGGTGTAGTTCCCGCCATGCTTGGCCTCAAGGGCCTCCGCTACTATCGCTGAGGCGTCGCCACCGGCCGGTTCGCCCATCTCGCCCATCGGCTCTTCCATGCCGGGGTCGGCGGGCATATCCTCGCCCATCCCGGCCGGAGGACCGCCCATCTCGCCACCCTCGGCGGGCATGGCCTCTCCGCCCTCGACAGGCATGGCCTCTCCGCCCTCGGCGGTTTCCTCAGCATCTCCGCCACCACCGAACAGACAGCCCTGCAGCCCCAGGATCACGAGAAGCCCGAGGATGCTCAGAACTACCAGCAGGAGATCTCGTCGGCTCATAGTCGCTCTGCTCCCTTGCAATGTATCCGCGCTGTTGCGCGGCCCGCCTGACCCCGCATCAGAATTCGGGTGCGGGAGCCGGCATCGTCTGCTCGTCCTGCACGGGAGCCGCCACGAGGCAGCGTCGGCATCTTCTCCGCCCTCCCGCAGCTATCCTCCCCATCTCACGATCTGCTGCTCGCGCCTTTTCCGGCGTCAGGTCACCTTGAAGCGCCGGTCCAGTTCCTCCCGCGCCATCGTGATGATGATCGGGTCGCCATGCGGGCAGATCGCCGGCGTCGGACTGGCGTTCAGCGCCCGGATGAGCTCGTGTATCTCCCGATCCGTCAGCGCCTGCCCGCGCTTGATCGCGGCATGACAGGCCACCGTTGCAAGCAGCCGCTCCTTCCCCTGCGCCCGCTCTGACGATCCCCACTCGGTAAGCTCCTCGATCACCCCGCGCAGCGCCTCCTCGGCGCCACCATTGACCAGACTCGCCGGGATCGCGCGCACGATGTAGTTCGCGCCGCCGAAGGGCTCGATCTGAAAGCCCAGCGCGTCAAGCTCCCGTCGATGCTCCTCCACCGCCGCAAGCTCCGCCGGGCTGAGTTCCAGCGTCATCGGCAACACCAGCATCTGCCGCGCCACCGGCCCCTCCCGACCGGCGATCTGATCGGCAATCACACGCTCCGCCGCGCGGTGCTGGTCCACCAGCAGCAGGTCCTGCCCGGCCCGGCAGGCGATGTAGGTCGCCGCCACCTGCCCCAGCGGCTCGAGGCGGTCCTCCAGCCCGAACTCCTCCTGAGTCTCGCCCCGCGTGAACTCCGCCACCGGCGGCTCCTCGTGCACCTCAAGGCCGTCATCGCGCTCATCCACCGCCTCCGCGAACGGGTTCACGCGCAGCCTGCGCGCCCGCGCCTGCTGCGCCACGTCCGGGCCTTTCCAGCGCCCCGCACCGCCCGCCTCAAGTCCGCTGCGGGCGGGCATCCGCCCCGGCCGCAGCCCCGCCTGCTCCAGCGCCTGCTCCACCGCCTGCTGCATCAGGCTGTGCATCTCGCCGCCGCTGCGGAAGCGGACCTCGATCTTCGTCGGGTGCACGTTCGGGTCAACAAGCTCCGGCGCAACATCCACGTTCAGCACGCACAGGGGGTGCTTGCCGCCCGGCAGCAGGATGCCGTAGGCCTCGTTCAGCGCGTGCCCCAGCGACATGCTGCGCACGTAGCGGCGGTTCACGATGAAGACCTGCTGCTTGCGCGAGGTGCGGGTAAGCTCCGGGCGGCTGACGTAGCCGTGGATGCGCACCGCTCCTGTGTCGAACTCAACCGGCACCATCTGCCGCGCGATGTTCGACCCGTGGATCTCGGAGATCGTGGAGCGCAGGTCGCCGCGTCCGGGTGAGGTCAGCAGCACCGTGCCGTCATGCACGACCTTCATCGCCACATCAGGACGCGCCAGCGCCAGCCATGAGACCCACTCGACGCAGTGGCCGCGCTCGGTGGCCGTTGTGCGGAGGAAGTTCAGCCGCGCGGGGGTGTTATAAAAGAGCTTCGCGACCTCCATCGTGGTGCCGGGAGGGCAGCCGATCGCGCGGGCATCGGTGATCTCCCCGCCCTCGATGGTCAGCATCGTGCCCTCGTCGGCATCCTGCTGCCGCGTCGTTATGCGGAACTGAGAGACCGACGCGATGCTTGGCAGCGCCTCGCCGCGGAAGCCCATCGTCGCGATACGCGCCAGATCGTCCGGCTGGGCCACCTTCGACGTGGCGAAACGCTGGACAGACAGCGTTGCGTCCTCGGCATCCATGCCGCAGCCGTCGTCCACCACGCGGATCAGGCGCCTGCCGCCCTCCTCCAGCGTGACCTCGATCCGGCTCGCGCCGGCATCAAGCGCGTTCTCCACCAGTTCCTTCACCACGCTCGCGGGGCGCTCTACCACCTCGCCCGCCGCGATCCGGTTAGCCATCTGCTCGTCAAGTATCTGTATTAAGCCCATCGTGCTCCTCGGCTACAGCTCACATGGTCATCATGAGGCGTCACCTTCGCGTTGCCAGCGTGATGGTCCTGCATGAGGGGGAGGTGAATCGTCCTGCCACGGTGTAACAGTAACGGCGCTGACCGACACTCGATTGATCGTGAGGGGATCGCTCATGCTGGGAGTCGCTCTCGTCGCAAGTGCCCTGACCGGAACATGGCTCGCCGACCTGCCGAAGGAGATCGTTTGCGAGGGACAGTATCCCTACCATCTGCAGGGGGTCGCGTGGAACGGCGTTGACGCGATCTACTGGAGCTTCACCACGCGACTCGTGAAGACTGACCTCGAAGGCAATGTCCTCGCCGATATCGAGGTCCCGAGCCACCATGGCGACCTCTGCGTTGCGAATGACCGGGTCTACGTCGCCTGGTCGAACTACTTCAACCGCCCCGACGCGGACTCGAAGGTATACATCTACGATGCGGACCTCGCGCTGCTGGAGATTGTGCCGGTCCCGGAGGCGACCTACGGCGCGGGCGGGATGGACCATCAGGACGGCCACTTCTTCATCATCGGCGGCCTGCCCACGGAGATCGAGGAGAACTACGTCTTCGAGTACGATGGCGACTTCAACCATGTCGAGACGCACGTGATCCCCAGCGGTCACACTCATCTCGGCATTCAGACCGCGTTATTCCACGACGACCACTGGTGGTTCGGCTGCTACTCGCGCGACGGCAACCCGGGCCTGCTGATCTGCGACGCCGACCTGAACCTCGTTGGCGGGCACGCGGTGTCGCCCTCGATTGGCCTGATCGGCTGGGGCACGGGGCAGTTCATGATGGCGAAGCACTTCGGTGAGAAGTACCAGGCGAAGCTGATCCCGATGGTGGCGGATGAAGAGAGCGGGCTGGTGAAGGCGCCGAAGTAGGTTGGAGCGATACTGCCAAACTACGCCGCCTACCACTGCTCGCAGCGCAATGCAGCGATCCTGCTGAAGTGATTGTCGCGGGTAACGAGCACGGCCT
>JAAYJW010000191.1 GCA_012522765.1 candidate division WS1 bacterium
TCTGCCTGCAGGGCGGTGGGCCCATCTACACGCGCCCCTTCCCGTACTACGAGTACATCAACTCCGCGTATGACCCGCAGGGGCGGCTCAAGCCCGACTACATGGCGCGCGTGGAGCGCATCCTCGACCGCGCTGCCGAGCTTGAGATGGCGGTGATCCTCGGCCTGACCTACTTCGCGATCGATGGGCGCTACATCGAAAACCCTGACGCGGTTCGCGCCATGGCCGACGCCGTGGTGGACTGGCTGGCCGAGCGCGACTATCGGCATGTGCTGATCGAGATCGGCTATGAGCGGACGGTGATCGCCACTCGCGGCAGGGGGCAGGTGGAGGCGCTGGAACTCATGGAGCGCATGCGCGCGCGCAGTCGGGAGGCCTACGGCGATGGCTTTACGCTGCTGTGCGCGACGAGCCTCGGCGGCGGGAAGATGCACACCGACGAGTACCTGCGCGCGATGGACTACGTACTGGTGCATGGCAACGGCTGCAACCCCGAGCGCCACGTGGAGATGATCGCCGATATCCGCGCCAACCCGGTCTGGCAGGAGCGCCCGACGCCGATCGTCTTCAACGAGGCGCACACGGACGTGGGCAGTCTGCGCGCCTGTGCGGAGCATCACGCCTCATGGGGCTACTACGACCAGGGCGAGAGCAACTATCGCGACGGCTATCAGACGCCGCCGGTGAACTGGACGACCAACACCCCCGAGAAGCAGCGCTTCTACGACATGCTGCGGCGGATTACAAGCGGCGATGAGGCGGGCTGGCAGGACACCGCGCCGGTGCTGCGTGGCTTCGACGGTTTGCCGGAGGACGGACCTGTTGCGGCCCGTATCGCGGTGAGCCTGCTGGTTGAGCGCGATGAAGACGTGCGCGAGGTGCAGTTCTTCGTCGACGATGAGCACGTGAACACCGAGCGCGCTGCCCCGTGGTTCCTCGGCGGCGACACCGACGGCCACGCACATGGCTACGACACCACGAAGCTGCCGCCCGGCGAGCACAAGATCCGCGCGGTGGTGCGCTCGGTCGAGGGCGATACCACAGAGGCGGAGGCGACCTTCATGGTGGGCGAAAAGTAGCCGGGGGAGGATGCGCGCTATCATGCGGCGAACGGCCCGTCGGTGATGGCGATGAGAAACCTGCTCGCGATTGTGGCCGTGATGACGCTCCTGATCTGCCACTCAGGCGCCCTCGCACTTGAGGTGCAGGAAGTCGCTACTCCTCCGCTTCCGGAGTCCCCCGTCTTCGATGACATCAACTGCCTCGCCACGATTGACGACATCGTGAGCCTGATACCCGCGCTCAAAGAGCCGCTCGGGCATGAGCTTGGCGTGATGATATGGGAGGCAAGCGGCCGTCCTGACCCTGCCGCGCATGACGCGCTGGAGGTCGAACGTCTGCTGCAGGAGCGCGGTATGTGCGTGCCACCGAACATCGGCAAGGCCGATGAAGCCGGCCTCGACGCGATCGCCACGATCATCCGCCACCGGCAGGAGCAGGGATGGGCGACGCCGGTGCTGTGCCAGGGCTGGGGGCAGGTCTTCTTCCGCCCGGAACGCTCGCCCGCCCATCAGCCGCCCGCCGAGCAGGATGCGAAACGCTTCCCCTGCATCGCCCGCTATGAGGAGCCGCTGCTTGGTGAGAAGGCGCGGGTGGAGGCGAATCTGGACGCACTGGTGGCGCGCGGCATCGCCCCCGAAATCTTCCTGATGGACTGGGAACTGTGGTATCGCGCGGTCTGGCCAGGCGATGGCAGCGGCTTCGCAGCGGCGCTCGAACAGGCGCTAGCCTGCCCGGTCTGCCGCGAGCAGCTTCCGGCCGAGTACTTGCAGTCGCCGGCGGACCTGATGCGCGGGCTGGAGATACTGCGCGGGGAGATCGCCCGCCGGGCATTCGCTGAGCCGCTGAAGCAGCGCTTCCCCGACGCGCATATCGGCAACTACTTCTGCGGCTCGCATGTGCGCAGCGATGAGCCGCTGACCGAGTGCAGCTACGTCATGGGCTGGCACGGGAGCGGCTTCGACTTCTCGCAGCCCCGCGCCTACGGGAACTTCTGGAGGTATCACCGCAGCGCCGAGCATGTGGGCTGGAACGTCTTCCGGCAGGCGCTGGGCGAGTACAGCCACATGGCGCGCCACCAGGTCGGCGACGAGTACCAGGTGCCGTGGAGCACGCGCATCCTCAGCTACGAGCCGGTGGAGCCGTTCGAGGCGCAGGGCGGTTCGGGTCCGCTGCAGGTCTGGGCATGGCCGCGTGAGAGCTACCGCGAGTACCAGCGCCACGTGCTGCTGCGCGGGGCAAAGGGCCTGTGCGTCTTCCAGACAAACCGCGCGGTCGAGGGCAACCGCGTAGCCTACCTGACCGAACTGCAGGACGTTGCGGGAGTCTTCGCGGAGATGCGCGAGTTCGCCGACATCCTGCGCGAGGGGACGCCGATGAACCTCGACGCGCCTCCGGGCGAAGCCTACTCCAGCGAGGGCGCGGTGGTCTGGTCGGGCATGGCGACGAATGACCGCGCGGTGGTGCGCACGGTCTCTTTTACGGGCAGCACGGAGGAAGTCACTATCGCCGCATTCGGCGAGGAAATCACCCTTCAGGCGCCGCCTGAGGGGCAGACGTGGCTCATTACTAAGTGACAGGAGAGACATGCTGATGCCCCAACTAAAGGTCGGTGCCGCGCGACGTGACATCACGCCCTACCCGGATCGCTTCGGCGAGCTTGAGATGCGCGGGAGCTTCTCCCGCCGCCCCACCACCGTCGTCAATGACCCGCTCTATGCCCGCGCGATGTACTTCGAGGGCGGAGGCGACCGCGCCGCACTCGTGACGCTCGACCTGATCTCCACTCCGCGCGCGGTCATGCAGGAGGTGCGCGAGCGGCTGGCGCAGAGCATGGGCCTCGAAGCGCGCCAGGTGTTCATCTGCGCCACGCACACCCACTCGGCCCCCAAGCCCGATGGCGAGCAGTTCCGCGACCACTTCGTGAGCGGCATCTGCGAGGCAATCGAGGCGGCGGCCGAGGACGCTGCGCCCGCGAAGGTGACGACTGCGCGGCGGCTCGTCTACGGCATCTCCTTCAACCGCCGCGTCTGGCAGGAGGATGGCACGGTCGGGATGTACTTCGGCTACGAGAACCCGGACATCGTGCTGCTCGACGGCCCGACCGACCCGATCCTCGGCGTCTTCAGCTTCGAGCGCGAGGACCGGCCGCGCGTCGTGCTGGCGAACTTCTCCCTCCACGCCTGCACCGCCGGTGGCGGGATGATCTCCGCCGACTACCCCGCGGCCTTCGAGGACTGCCTGCGCGAGGTGATGCGTGAGCCGCTGCACCTGCAGTTCACCAACGCGCCCTGCGGCAACGTCAATCACTGCGACCTCTCGCAGCCCGTGAGTAACCGCCCGAACGGCATCCTGCGCCACCGAACCGGCGCGGCGCTCGCCGAGGCGGCCTTCAAGGGCCTGCAGAACGCGCGGGAGATCGAGGGCGGGCCGGTGCGCGCGGTCTCGCAGACGTTGACCGCGCAGACGCGCGAGTTCACCGCTGAGGAGCTTGAGGATGCGCGCAAGGTGGACATCTACGACAAATCCACGTGGGGAGGCACGTTCCTCGAGGCTACGAAGAAGCGCCGGATCGTAACCTGTGCGGAGTGGGGGCCGACGTATGACATCGAGATCGGCGCGCTGCGCTTCGGCGATGCGGGGCTGGCCTTCATGCCCGGTGAGGACTACGTGGAGTCCGCCATCGCGATCAAGAAGCGCTCGCCGCTCTACCCGCACACCTTCGCGGTGGAGCTTGCGTATGACGATGTCTCGTACATCCCGACGCAGGAGGCCTTCCCGCGCGGTGGCTACACGGTCTACGCCTGCCGCTTCGAGCCGGGCACGGGTGAGCAGATGGTGGACACGGCCGTCGCTGCGCTGGAGGAGGCGGCGGGGGAGTAAGTGACCGCTTCGGAAGGTGCATGCAGGTCGGCCCGCGAATAGGCCGCCGCGTTCAGTTCATTACCCGGGAGGGTTCACTGATGGCTTCGAAGATCGCCGCGCAGCTTTACACCGTCCGTGCCGCATGCCAGACCCCCGAAGACTTCGCCGATACCGTCAAGCGTGTCGCCGAGATGGGCTATGAGAGCGTGCAGCTCTCTGGCCACGGCAAGGAGATCAGCGACGAGCACATCAAGGCGTCCTGCGACACCGCGGGCATCAAGATCTGCGCCACGCACGTCCCGTTCGACATGATGCGCGACGACCTCGAGGGCACCGTCGCCCTGCACAGGCTCTACGACTGCAAGTACGCGGGCATCGGCGGCGCGCCCAAGGACGCGCAGGAGAGCGCCGAGACGTGGTCGGCATTCGCGAAGGAGGCCTCCGAGGTCGCCAAAGCGATGGCAGCCGAGGGCCTCGTCTTCGTCTATCACAACCACAGCCACGAGCTTCAGAAGTACGAGGACGGCCGCACCGCGCTGCAGATCATGTTCGAGGACGGCGATCCGGAGTACTTCATGTTCGAGCCGGACGTCTACTGGCTCCAGCATGGCGGCGCGAGTCCGGTCACATGGCTGAAGAAGATGGGCAAGCGCGCCCCGGTCATCCATTTCAAGGACATGACCATGCGCGGCCGCGAGCAGCTTTACGCCGAGATCGGCGAGGGCAACCTCGACTGGGAGGGCATCGTGGCGGCCTGCGAGGAGATCGGCGCGGAGTACTACATCGTCGAGCAGGACACCTGCCAGCGCGACCCCTTCGAGAGCCTCAAGATCAGCTACGACAACATGAGGGCGATGGGGATCGAGTAAGGCCGGGATCGGGAATCGGGACACGGCAATCGGGAGACGGCAAACTTGCGCCCGCCATGTGGCACGGGTGCCCTCACCCGTGCGCCGTTCCGAACGAAGCCGCACTGATCCCGATTGATAAAGACGGACATCCGGAGGCACCGTTCATGGAAACCCGCGTTGGCGACATCACCAGCCCGCACATGCAGTGGTGGCTGGATGCAAAGTTCGGCATGTTCATCCACTGGGGCGCGTACTCGGAGCTTGCCCGCGGCGAGTGGGTGATGAACCGCGAACGCTGGCCGGTAGCGGAATACGAGGCCGTCGCGTGTGCCTGGAACCCCGAGCGCTACGATCCGCGCGAGTGGGTGCGCATGGCGCAGGACGCAGGGATGCGCTACCTCGTCTGCACCACCAAGCACCACGACGGCTTCTGCCTCTTCGGCAGCGAACACAACGACTACAACTCCGTGGCGACCATCGGCCGCGACCTCATGGCCGAGCTTGCCGAAGCCTGCCATGAAGCCGACATGCCGCTGGGCTTCTACTACTCGCTCAAGGACTGGCACCACCCCGACTACGGCGCGGCCCATCGCGGCGATGACGCCGGGCAGGCGCGCTTCATCGAATACACGCAGGGCCTCGTGCGCGAACTCTGCAGCAACTACGGCAAAGTCGCGATCCTCTGGTACGACGGTGGCGGGGCGCATGACGGCGAGGGCTGGCACGCCGACGAGATGAACGCGATGGTGCGCGAGCTTCAGCCGGGCATTATTATCAACGATCGTTCGCGCGTGCCGGAGGACCACGACACGCCCGAGCAGCACATCCGAGCCTCCTCGCCCGATCGGGCGTGGGAGACCTGCATGACGATGAACGGCTCGTGGGGCTGGCATGCCGGCGACAGCCAGTGGAAGTCCACCGGTGAGTTGATCGCCACTCTCGCGCGGGTGAACTCACTCGGCGGCAATCTGCTGCTCAACGTCGGCCCGATGGGCGACGGAGCATTGCCGGCCGAATCGATCCAGCGCCTCCGCGAGATCGGCGACTGGATGGACCTGCATGGCGAGTCGATCTACGGCACGCGCCGCAGCCCGTTCGAGTGGGGGTGTTTTGGCTTCACCACCGTGAAGGGCAGCGCGGCCTACCTGCAGATCACGAAGCCGGTCGGGCAGGAGTTGATCGTGGGGATGGTGAAGAACAGGGTGCTGTCAGCGACGCTTCTCGCCACCGGCGAGGCGCTCGACTTCGAGCAGCGCGAGGATCGCCTCTTCATCCGCGGTCTGCCGGCGATGGCCTATCACAATCAGCTAAGCACGGTCGTGAAGCTGCAGTTGGAGGGGGAGCCCGAGGTATACCCGCGGTGGCTGTAGCCGCCGCGATGCACGATAAAGCGGAAGAATCGCAGCCTCTTCGCGCTACAGACAAGACACGCGGGGCACCGGTCAACGGAGCGGGGTGTATTTGATAGCGGGAGGCGCTGTATCGTGGAGGACAGGTTGCGAGCCGGACAGGCGGCCCCGCGCGCGGGCCAGTATGAGGTGATCGCGCGCGATGGAGAGCACACGGGGATCTACCGGCGCGGACTCGAGGGCAAGCCACTGCCCCCGACGCCCGCGAAGGGACAGGGCTACGTGTATGCCGGGCGGCGAGGGAATGGGCGGTCCGGGCAGTGACGGGAGCGGATGACGCTCCTGCACGGGTCCATGTGGGCCGCCCGGCTGGCACAGTAATCGGCTCCAGTCGCGGAGGTGGAGCATGACGTCCGGCGCCCTGCTTGGCGGATGGTATCTGCTCTGCCTGGTGCTACTGGTGTGGCCGATGCGCAAGCTCGGGCACTATCGTGAGACCTCCCGAGCGGCGCTGCTGATGGCCGTGCCGTGGGCGATCATCGTCGCCGGGATGATGGGTGGAATGCATCGCGAGAATCTCACCCTCGACTTCATCCAGGCCGCCGCGGGCCTGCCTCTCGTCTACCTGCTCTTCTGGGAGTGGGGCCTCGTCTTTCTGCTGCTGCCGTTCACCATCGTGCAATGGCTCGCGACGGGGGAGAAGTTGCTGAACTCCGGGAAGTGGCTGGAGCAGCAGTTCGCCGACCACTTCCGCGCCCAGCCGCGCATTGCGCTGATCCTCAGCACCTCGCTCTACCTCCCGTGGCTGCTGTGGGTCATCTTCGCCGCACGGTTGGCCTGATGCTACTGTCCTCATCGTCGCTGCCGGCAGCCGTTGCCTTCGCTGTCGTTGCTTCCTTTTCTTTCGTTGCTTTCGTTGCTGCCTTACGGTAATATCCCCGCCACATGACGCATACACTGAACTGACCCCGGGCGGGGCGCTCTCGTGGCCGAATCAACTCAAAGCACCAGCACACTCAGCCAGCAGCAAACCGCACACGCCCTCCGCCATTTCATCCTCATGGGCGTGTTCTGGGCGGTGTACGGGCCCAATGCCGTGGTATCGGGTCCTGTGCTGTCGGGTTTCGCCCTCAAGGTCGGGCTTAGTCAGGCGCAGATTGGCTTTCTGGCGAGTTTCGTAGGCCTCTTCGGCCTCTGGCAGCTCGTCGCTTCGCACCTCACGCGTGCGGTGCCCCGAAAGCGACGCATGTGCGTGGCCCTCGGGCTCGTGGAGGTCACCGCCGGAAGTCTCGTGGTGTCAACCGCGCTGCTACCGGAGGGCACGCGCTTTTATGCGATGGCCGGCCTGCTATCGCTCGCCTACATCCTCGGCAACACCGTCAACCCGATCTTCAACTCGTGGCTCTCGAATGTGCTGCCGCCGGAGGTGCGGGGCAACTACATCGGCCGGCGGATGATGTACATCTCCATCACGAGCATCATCTACCTCTTCGCCGCAAGCCGCTGGCTGGACTGGAACCCCGGCCTTCCGGGCTTCCTCGTTGTCTTCGGCGTGGGTTGGGTTGCGGGGATTGTCGGTTACGTGATGATGGCGCTGACGCCATATCCGCGCGTGGAGCTTGAGGAGTCGCAGGGGCTTGCGGGGGCGCTGGCGGGGCCTCTGCGCGATCCGGCCTATCGCGCTCTCGTCATCTTCATGTGTACATGGCTCGGCACGGGGATGATGTCCGGGGCTTTCTACTCGGTCTATATGCTCCAGGTGCTCGGGCTCTCCTACGTGCAGGTCGCGATCAACACCAACATCACGCTGCTTTGCATGATGGTCTCGTATCGCATGTGGGGGGTCCTCGTTCAGCGGTATGGCTCGCGGCCCGTAAGCCAGCTCTCGATAGCCCCCTACGTGGCGGCACTGGCGATGTGGGTCTTCGTCACTCCCGAGAACCAGGGATGGCTGATACCGCTCAATCGCGTGCTCGCAGGTGTCTGCTGGGCCGGGGTGGAGATAGCTAACTCGGGACTGCTCTACCGTCTCGTGCCCGCGGGTAAGGAGAACAGCTCGTACTTCGCCAACTGGATGTTCTTCGTGGCTGTTGGAGCGGCGGGCGGGCCCTTCCTCGGTGGCCTGATCCGCCAGCAGATCCCCGAGGCCGGACTCACACTAGTGGCGCTGCAGCTCAACCCGCTTCAGGTCATCTTCGCGATCTCGGCCGTGCTCTGCCTGATTCCTGTTGTGCTCTCGTGGCGGTTGGTGGATGCGGGGGCGGCCTCACCGGGCTACCTGCTCGGACAGTTGCGCGGCAACCTCATTGGCTACGCCTACAACTACGCGCTCTACCAGTCGGCCTTCAGCGAGGACCGCCGGGCGGGGGCAGCACGTGGTCTCGGTCGCTCGCACACGCCGCTGGCGCTGGAGAAGCTGGTGACGGCGCTTGATGACGTCAGCCCGCAGGTGCGCAGTGAAGCCGCGCGCGGCCTCGGAGAGATGGGGCGTGAAGAGGCCGTTGAGACGCTCGTTGATGAGCTCCACGACGATGAGTCGGATATCCGGCCCGAAGCGGCCGAGGCGCTGGGGAGGATTGGCTCACCGGGTTCAGTGGGCCCGCTGGTGGCCGCGCTGAACGATCCGGACCCGCGTCTGCGGACCTCTGCGGCACTGGCGCTGGGTGAGATTGGCGGCGAAGAGGCTGCAAGGGCCCTGCACGATCGGCTGTCCGGGCCGTTCGAGAAGACGACATTCGCGGCAGTCGTGGATGGCGCGAGTCGTCTGGGCGACCGACGGATCATACCAGTGGCGATGGAACACCTGCCAAGCTTCCGCTCGCCGGTATTGCGGATGCAGATCATCAACGCCGTCTGCCGCGTCCTCGGCGAGCCGCAGCACTTCTACCGCCTGCTGATCGCCGATCCGCTGTCGCGGGCAGGTATGTTCAGCAGCATGACCGCGCGCATCGTGCGGCTGCTTCGGCGCGCTCCCGTGCCGGAGTACGCGAAGGAGCCACTGGCGGAGCTTGCGCGGCTGTTTCGTGTGGCGCTTGAGTGCGATGATACCGCTGCCGCCGCCGAACATGCGCGCAAGCTTGCGACCGCAGTCGCGGTGGATGAGCGGATGCCGATCATCTCGCGTGCGGCCGCGGGAGCGATCATCGCCTACCTGCGCCAGGTTCAACCGGAGCTTCTCGCAGAAGAGGGCGCGATCTTCCTCGTTGTCTGCCTGACCTCGCTCGCGCGGCACCTGCACGTGTGACGGACCTCTACCGCGAGGCCGGACCTCCTACTCCGCCGTGTAGCGCCCGATGAAGAAGTCATCCACGAAGACCTGCGCGTCCGGTGTTTGATTGTGCGTGAAGAGGTAAAGGCCTACCCTCGTGGTCCCCGGAGGCGCTACGAAGACCAGCTTCACCTCATGCCACACGTTCGGCTCCTCCGGCACCGCGACGGAGGTGCGGGAGAGCATCGCCTCGCCGCGCGGCAGCACGTCCACCTGATAGGTTGCCGCAGCACCATTGTGCTTCACCCAAAGCGACGCCAGCAGCAGATCGCCACCCGAGGCGGCGACGGCATGGCTCACGCCCGCGCGCTGCGTGTTCTTCATGGTGAAGGAGTAACTGCCGCTATGCGCCTCCTGATCGGTCAGGGCGGGCTCTGCGGCTGTGCCCGCGCTCTTCCAGAACGTCACGCCCTGCAGAAGTTCATGGCCCTCCTCGCCACCGTTCGCCCCGGCCTCGCCAGCACGCGCCCCCCGCTCCTCGAAGCTCGCGTCCTCGACGAGGTTCACAAGCTCGGCGCCACTCGCGTGGAAGATGCCGACGGTCATCAGGTCGCGGAGCAACTGCGGCTGATCGGCGGCCTGTCTCTCACGCCACCACGCCACGGCTGCTTCAGCGCCAAGCTCCTCGCGAAGGTAGTTGCCCGCCGCCCCGAATGCGCCGCCGATGGCGCTGGGGACGATCGAGGGCACCGCACCGGGTTGCAGATCATGATATACCGTGGCGCTCGCCGAGCGGGCGGTGTATTCGGATATCGGCGGGTGCTCCATGACCGCGTACTTGTAGTCGGACAGCGCCAGGCCGTTCTCCAGCGCAGCGCGGGCATCCTCAACGATGGCCTCGCAATCGCCGACGGACGCCGGCTGTGCCTCCTGCAGGCGCGTCATCGGCCAGTACATCCGCGCGCCGAGGGCCGCGAAGTCGTAGATCTGCTGCACAAGCTGCACGCGCTCCGTCACCAGCGCGTCGCCCTCAGCCGCCTGCAGTGCGTGCGCAAGCGCCTCATCGGCGGCCGCCATGCTCTCCGGCGGCAGCACCCGGAACTGATGGACGTTCTTGCCGTCTATGATGGACGACGCGTCCATGCCGTGCGGGTGCGGGAAGCCGTACTCCGCCAGCCATGCCTCGTAACCCGACTCCAGGGCGTCATAGAAGCGGCGCATCGGCTCCTCGGCGGCCCGGAAGAAGAGGCGGTAGTGCTCATCGAGCAGGTCATCCTCGTCAATCCGCGGGTCCCAGAGCAGTTCGTTCTCTACGTACCCGACCATGCCATCGAGCGGGTAGATGCCGTAGAACTCCTGGTAGAAGTGCCGCGCGCGCCCCGAATCGACGATGTAGCGCAGCCTCTTCGCCGACTGGTGGACATCCAGCTTCGGCATGATGAACCACGCGTCGTCGTGGTAGAGGTAGATCCCCATCTGCTCGGCGCCGGTCGCCATCCACTTGTCCCACATCTCGAACGCATTGCCCCAGACGCACAGCACCGGCAGTTGCATCGGGTGCAGCGAGACCGTCTGCGGCGTCTCCCTCATGGAGCCGTAGGCGAGGAACGCGAGGATGCGGTCCGGGAAGCGCTCCGCCACCATCTCCGCGACCTTGTTGTTGAGCTTCACGTAGCGATCGCATAGGCCGATGCGGTTGATGATGTCGGCGCCGGGCGCGTCCATCGCGCGGCAGGCGTCGCAGGTGCAGTCGCCGAGGCCATCATTCACCGCCACGTTCATGGCGATGCGCGTAGGGTCAGCCTCGAACGCATCGATCACAGACTGGGCCATGATCTCGGCGACGCGCGGGTTGGAGACACAGGGCTGCCAGCCATGCGCCACCCGTCCGCGCTCATCGAGGCTGGGAATGAAGCGTTTTCCGCCGATCAGCGGGAAGAGATCGGTTTCATCGAGGCGGTTCGCCGCATCGAGCAGCTTGTAGTAGCTCTCGTTGGAGGGGATGGTGTAGTTCATGCGCCAGAAGTCCTGGAACTTGCTCCAGCGGCTCGCATCCGTCTGCGGCCCGCGGTTGTCGAGACCGCTCATGATGCGACTGATGAAGTAGGGCCAGTCCTGCCACACGACCTCGGGCACCGTGAGCGTCGGCGCCTGCGGGACGACATCGCCCACGCCGCCCGGATCGCCGGGCCAGTAGCGGCGCACGCCCATGTATCGCCGCATGAAGCCGACTGCGCCGAGCATGGTCGCCTGCGGGGTGTTGCCGCGGATGATGAGGGTGTCGGGCGAGATGGTCTGCACGAGGTAGCCATTGATGTTCGGGAACGTGTGCTCGCCGTAGGCGACATTCGGTAGCGCCACTGATGTGTCCGGCGCAGTGGTCGTGTTGCCGACGCAGATGCGCGCCAGTCCCTCCGGGACCGCGGCGTCCTCTGCCAGCAGAGGCAGCGTCGCGCCGGTCGCCAACTCCACGTATTGCTGTAGCGACCGCGCGGCGCGGATCTCCTCCGGCTGATACTCCGCGGGATAGACAATGGCCGCGCGCGCTTCACCGTCTTGCGTGATGGTGAAGTAGTCGGCCGGGCCCTCCTCGGGAGGTGGGGGAAAGTTGAAGTCCAGCGTGTCAGGCTGCGCGAGGGCCGTTGCGGGCAGTATCGCGATGGCTGCACAAAGAAGAACAATGCGGATAGTCATCATCGGCACCTCACACGACAATCGGTAGTGTGGGGGGATGCTTCGCCGGTGGGGCCGGAAACCCTCTGTACATGCAAAGACGCCGGAAGCGGATAGCTGCCGGCGTCTCGGGCAAAAGACTTGGTGGACGGGAGGGGATTCGAACCCCCGGCCTCCTCCGTGCGAGGGAGGCGCTCTCCCAGCTGAGCTACCCGCCCGTTGGAGTATCAGTTTACCGCGCAGATAACCTCCATGTCAAGTGCGAGCCGCGGACGTGGTACAGGTGAGGCTTTGTGTGGCAACAGGCGTATCCTATCGGCTGCGCGGATCAGCGCCCAGATGAGCGTCATCATCAGTCAGTCGCTGCCATTCCAGCAGGCGCTCGTAGAGGTCGGCAACAAGCTCCGACACCGCCGCGTCATCAATCAGGTTGCGCGTCTCGCCCGGGTCCTCTCGCAGGTTGTACAGCTCATGTTCGCCCATCGGGCTGCAGTTGAACTTCCAGCCCGTCGGCGTCACGATCGTCCTGATGCGGTCGTTGACGGCCTCCCACGCCTCTTTGTAGTTCGTGATGCGGTCTATGTGAGCGGGCATATCCCGGCCCTGGCGGATCATTCCGTTGTCGGGCCCGTTCCACTCAATGACTACGTCGCGGTCGGGCAGGTCCTCCCCCCGCCGCAGCGCCGGGCGCCAGCTCTGTCCCTGTAGATGCGAAGGGCTCGGGTGTCCCATCAGATCAAGGAGCGTCGGGACGAGGTCCACCTGGCTCACCGGTTGCTCGATCGTGCGGGCGCCGCTCTCAACCCACGGCACTCGCATCGTCAGCGGCACCCGAGTCGACTCTTCGAACATGACCGTCTTGGCGACAAGCTGATGGCTGCCCATCATGTCACCATGGTCGCTGGTGAAGACCACGATAGTGTCGTCCGCCTGCCCGTTACGGTCCAGCGCGTCGAGAACGCGGCCGACGGCGGTGTCCACCTGGCTGCACAGGCCCCAGTAGTTGGCGATCAGCCGCTTCCAGTCACCCTCGGTGCGCAGCGGCAGGCCGCTGATGCCCGCGTTGCGGAAGTGCTCATAGAGCAGCCGGTGCTTGAGCGGGGCATTGGGCCCCGGCACCGCATCGAAGTTTTCCGGCAGCGGCACCTCGTCGGGATCGTACTGACCGTCGCGCGGGCCGAAGAAGGGCATGTGCGGCTCGAGGAAGTTGACGAAGAGAACGAACGGATCGTCGCCTACTTCGTCAAGAAAGCCGCCGGCGCGCTCGGCGAGGAATGCAGGCTTTGACAATTCCTCGGGAAGGCGGGCGGAGACTCCTCGGCCGAAGTCATTGAAGCCGTCGGGCGTCTGCGGGGGCTCAATGCCATGCTCCTCGGTCAGCCAGTGCCAGTAGTCGCAGTGCCGGTCACGGTCGCGCCACGGGTTGTAGTAGCCCCGGTAGCTGTCCTCGGTGCTGATCCATTCGTTGAAGCCATGTTGCGAGAAGATCTCGTCCCCGAGGTGCCACTTGCCCATGTGCGCGGTGCGGTAGTCGGAGAAGTCCGAGAGTTCTGGCAGGCACTTCACGTCATCTGCAAGCGGCACGTTGTTCTTGTCGCAGCCATTGGAGTGCGGGTACAGGCCGGTGAGGATCGAAGAGCGTGAGGGAGTGCATACGGGCTGGGTCACATACGCCTGCTGGAAGACCAGGCTCTGCTGTGCCAGGCGGTTCAGATTCGGCATCTCGATCTGATCGTTGCCGTAGGCCGCCATCGTCCGTGCGGCCTGCTCATCTGTATACAAGAACAGCAGGTTAGGCCGGTGCATCATGATCTCCCCGTGCTTGCGACGGTTAGATACGCAGGACAAACTTCGCCGGCTCTCGGCCATGACCTTCCCCCTATCATCGGAGGCCAGACGGCAGCGTGGGGCGAATAGTCGAGGCGGGGGCATTGTATCGATCTGCATAGCTGGAGGAATTCGGAGATGCTGGTATTGCTCGTCACTATCCTCTGCTGCTGCACGGCCTTCGCTGGCGCGCAGCCGGAGGGGCTGCTGTTCTACGCCTCATTCGACGAAAGCCACCATCCGGAGTACACCGCGGGCCCTGACACCACCGAGGCCCAGGTGAGCCTCACGCGCGATGGTGGCGGGCGCATCGGTGAAGCGCTGATTGCGAAAGGCGGTTTTCACGGCATCGAGCCATTCCTCGCGCCGTGGTATCTCACTGCCGGCAACATAGACCGCGAAGCGGGCACCATCGAGCTTTGGGTGCAGCCGGGCGAAGGGCTGTTTGACGACCCGGAAGAGCGGCGCATCTACATTCACTGGTGGGTCGAGCGTGACCGGCACCTCGCGCCGAAAGTCTTCCGCATAGACACCCGCGGCGGCAACCTGCGCATCTTCGAGCAGGATATGGCCGACAGCGACTACTCGAATCACATGCAGATACCCGTGACTTGGCAGCCGGGCGAATGGCATCACGTGGCCTACGCCTGGGATGGGGGCGAGCGAGTCGTGTACATCGATGGTGAGGAGATGGGGCGCTCACAGCCCGGCCGGGGTCTCCCGACGCTGGGGCACTTCTTCAACATCGGCGCGGGCAACTGGGGCCTCGGGTATGCTGAGGCGCTGATTGACGAGGTGCGTATCTGGGGCAGAGCGCTGACGCCGGATGAGTTCGGGGGGTGGGAGTGATGATGACGCGAGTGCTTTTGACGGTTCTTTCGCTGAGCCTTTCGGCGACGACATTCGCCGCACAATGCACCACCGGTGCCCTGAGTGCGGACTACACGGACGCTCCCGGCGCGCGACTGGTGGTCGTCGGGGAGCAGTCGATGGCGCTGGAGTTCGAGATCATCGACGGGCGCTCAGGCGAGGCGCTTGATGCCGCCTCCGGCGATCTGCGTGATGGCATGCGCGTGTCGCAGGCGCCTGTTGCGGATGGCGAGATGATCCGCTGGCCGCTGATCTTCACCAACGCTGGCGATACGCAGCGCTGGCTGGAGGTGCGGGCGGTGACAGTGCCGGGCGGCGGCGGGCCCTTCGGCTTCTGGAACGGTCATGACGACTACTCACCTGCGCCCGCCGAAGTACCCCCAATGCCGGCCGACATGTCCACGCCGCTGGTGTCGCTGTCCGGCGAGAACGCGGGCGTGGCGTGGGGACTTGAGGCCGATGCGCTGATGTCGTGGTACCAGGGCGCGGCCACGGACGGGCGCTTCTGGTTCGCCTGCCGGATAGTGATCGACCCGGGCGAGACGTACACGCTTCCGCTGGTGATCTTCAGTCACCCGACCACATTCGGCTACCTCGATGCTTTCGAGCGCTACCACGACCTCTTTCCGCAGAGTTTCGCAATCGGTGCGAATCCCGTTGATCCGCGCGCGACCGGCGCGGGGTGCGACTACGTCGGCTGGCACGAGGGTTCGCCGGAGCTTGTGCGGCGTGTAGGCGGCACCTGGGACTGGTGCATGAAGTCGTGGCGGCTGCCGGGCAACTGGGCGAACCGCCCTGAACTGTGGCGCGACAGCTTCGGCAACCTCGAGCGCTGGAACGCCAACTGGGCTGCGAAGGCCGAGCACATGGAGCTTTGCGACTTCGCCGGGATGTACTACATCTGGCCCGCGTGGACAGATGAGGACCTCGCTGCGGAGCGGTGGCCGGATGCGCTGGTGCATGATCCACTGGCCCCGCGGTTGCAGTGGGAAAACGTGACGATGGCGCACCTGACCTTCCCGGCCGATCCGGACTACCTCACGTGGACGCAGGAGCATCTGCGCGAGGTGCTCGCGGGCGGGAAGTATCATGGCTTCGGGCTGGACTCCGCAGGCTCTGATGGTCGTGCTCGTGGAGCCGCGGCACAGGCCAGCCCCGGACGCGCATGGGACGAGGACGGCGTCTACTGCCGCGTGAACGTGGGAATGGCGCAACTGATGGACGCGATCCACGAGATGGAGGCCCCGGATGGCTACCGCGCTGCTGCCGTGCCCAATGGCGGCGATTGGATGATCCTCTCGCGCGCGGATTCGATCCTCATCGAGCACTCGCCGCTGCGCCGGGAGCTTGACTGGATCGACCGCCTTAACGCGGGCGAGAAGGTGCTCAACTGGTGGGATCAGTTCGATGTCTGGCAACTGACCGACTGGCAGGATGCGTCGCCGGAGCAGCTTCGGCACGATGTCGCGGCCATGTCGCGCTTCATGCGCCTGCGCAGCCTGCAGCTTGGCGGCGTGCCGATGTACCGCCAGGCGAGCGGCGTCATGAGCACGATGGAGGATCTTCCGGAGATTGCGGAGATCGTCGGCGCTGGCTGGCAGCCCGTTCCGGCGATGAAGGGCGACGATCGGCTGTGGCTCTCGCGCTACGGTGATGGCAATGCCGGCGAGGTTCGACTGGTTGCCTGCAACCCGAAGGACGAGCCGATCAGCGGGGAGATCGAGGTCTTCGGCGAGTATATCGGCAATGGCGGCTGGCTGATGATGGACGAGACGGGGGTGGCGTTGGCGCAGCGCGTCAGCGGCTCGCGCACGGTGTTGGACGCCACAGTGCCGCCTGCGTGGCAAAAGGTGTTCCAGCCGGTGGCGATGGTCAGCGCCGATGCCGAGTTCACCGCTACGGTGAGCCTGCTGGGCGACATCCACCAGCGCGTACTGCGCATTGAGGTGACCGACTCGGCTCGGCCCTTTGAGATTGCGCCCCTTGCCTGGAGCGGCTGGGAGCCAGTCGGGCCCGCCGCGCCGATCGCAGTCCCCGGCACGGGAATCGTGGACATCGCCTTCGCCAGCACCAGCTTTGCCTCACCTGCGGAGGAGATTCTGAGCTTCCCGTTCATTGGTGAGGATGGGCAGCCCGCCTGCACTATCGTGCTGCCCGAGGGAGCTACTGGGGATGAGCAGTACGCGGCCTTCCGCGTGCAGGAGTACTTCCGCTTCATCGGATCGCAGCCGGATCGGGATGGCAAGCCGACTATCGAGGGGCCGATGATCCCGATCGTGCGCGGCGAAGCAGAGGGGCCCCGCGTGGTGCTTCGCATGGCCGGGCGGGATGGCTTCAGCGTTGGCTCTGATGGTGGCGACTTGATCGTGGAGTATGCTCGTCCGGAACTCGCGAGCGAGGCCGTCTACAGGCTACTCGCCCTGCTTGACCGCGAGCACCCCTTCTACGGCGCCACGCCGGAGAAGTTCGAGGATGAGCGCGAGCAGTCGGTGTACGAGCGCGGGGGACTGATCGATGCAGTACTCGATGACCGTGCGGAGCTTGGTATGTAACGCCGACGCGCAGTGGAGGGCTTGAGATGGAGCGCCTGCTGATCTGTCTGCTTGTCGCGATGCTCGCCGTGCCGGTTGTGGCCGCACCGCCAACCGAGGCTCCCGAGGCCGATGAGCACACCGTGCTGCTGTGGCGTTTCGACGAAGGCGAGGGCGAAGCTGCCACCGACGCCTCAGCCAATGGCCTCGATGGCACCATCACCGGAGCCGAGTGGACCGAAGGCCGCTTCGGCAGCGCCTTGCAGTGGGGCGAGGGCAATGGAAACGTGGCGGTGCCGACGGATCTGCCGGGTATCACTAACCAGTTCACGCTGGAGGCGTGGGTGAGGCTCGATGCCATGCCCACCGGCACGCCGCCGTTCTGGGCGGCCGATGTCGCCGGCAAGCTCAGTTCGCTCGGCATCGTCATCCGCCCGCCGGGGGTGCTCTACGTTGCCCTGATGCATGGCGATCAGAAGCACCACCTCGTTGGCGAGAGGCGGATCGAGGTCGGCGAGTGGACGCACGTCGCGCTGGTCTACGATGGCCCCGCGGGCAAGCTTGGGACCTTTGTCGATGGCGAGCTTGACGTCGAGTTCGACCTGCCGCCGGGTGACATGACACTCAACAGAGATCCCGCGCGTGTTTTCTACGCCCGTAGCTACAACGGCGGCGATGAGAAACTGGTCGGCGCTATTGACGAGGTTCGGCTGTCGAGTGTGCCGCGCATGTTCGGGCATCACTGGAGCACGCACGCCTATCTGCACGTGCTTCGCTATCGCAATGAACTGCTGCTGACGCACCACGTTCCCGACGGCGCTCAAGACGCGCCGGTGAGCTACCGCGTCAGCGTGAAAGATGAGGCCGGCGTCGAGGTCGCGGCGGGAGAGGTCTCCGCCGCGGCTGTCACCGCGAACGAGGGCCTTATGCCGATGCGCCTGGAGGAGGGCACATACTCCGCGACCGTCACCGCCCGGTATGCCGGTGGGCGCGAGGAGGTCGTCATCGCGCGCGACTTCATGCACACTCCTCCCGATCGCTCCATCGTTGAGCTTGACGCCGACAACGTCTACTGGCACCAGGGGGAGCGGCTCTTCCCGCTGATGATCTACCACGTGCGCCCGCCCGACCTTGCCGAAGTCGCCGACGCGGGGTTCACGATGGCCAAGTCACCCACCACCTCGCTCTGGCCCGGCTATGAGCGCGAGGGCGAGGGTGTGGGCTTCATCAACGCGGCGTGGGAGCACGGGATGCTCGGTGTTGGCGCAGGCGGCGCCCTGCATGACCCGGTGCTCGGCGAGGCGACACTAACTCACTATCGCGGTAGCCCGGCGGTCGCGTTCTGGTACGTCGCCGATGAGCCGCATGGCCCGGAAGCTCAGCCCGAGCACATGCTGGCGCGGCAGGAGCAGTGGGCGGCCTGGGACCCGACGCACCCGAGCTTCCTGCTGCACAACAAGCCGGCGGAGTTCCTGCGCTACGCTCCCGCCTGCGACATCTTCGCCACCGACAGCTATCCGATCCGCCGCGAGGAGGACACGAACATCATGCCCGTCGCGGCATGGACGCGCGCGGCGGTGGATGCGGTCGCGAACTGCAAGCCGGTCTGGATCGCGCTGCAGTGCTACACAACGCGCTCGACCGAGGCGGCGACGGCGGGGCGAGACATGCTGCCGCGCCTGCCGAGTACGGACGAGCTTCGCTGCATGAGCTACATGGCGCTGGCGGAGGGTGCTCGAGGATTGCTCTACTACTCCTTCGACGACACCTACTTCAACCGCGGTGGGATACGGAGTGAACATTGCGCACGAGTTCCCGGAGTTCTGGGCGGGGATGAAAGGCATAATGCAGGAGCTTCGCGCACACGAGGTAGTCTGGACGGCGCCGTATGCGGAGCTTGCGCCGCCGACGAGCGAGAACGAAGCGGTGATCGTCAGCCGATATCCGCTGCGCAATGGCGAGGCGACCTACGTGCTGGCGGTGAACCCGACGCGCGAGGCGCAGCAGGTAACGCTTAGCTTCGCCAGCATCGCGGATTGCGCGGTGACGGACGTGTTGGCGGAGAGGACGCTGCGCATGACCGGTGGCGCGCTCAATGACACACTGGAGGCGCTGCAGAGCGCGTGCTACCGGGTGGAGGTAGGGGAGTAGCGGCTGCAAACACGAGCTATAGGAGGGGCCGCACGAGCCGCGATTGCCTTGTATCGTGGCGAGGTCGGCCCCTGAACGACCGCAGCGGGCCGACCTCGTGCACATTGCTTCGCAATCTGCCCTCGTGCGGCCCCTCCACCGCGCGGGCGCCGCGAAATTTTGTTCGCGAGATGTGGGTAGGCAAGTACCCGTAGAGCGGGCGCCCACGCCCGCTCACTGAACTCGTCAGGCGGTTCGTGGGACCACCGGGGAGGATGCGGCAGTCGTTATGCCGTGAAAGACACTCTCGCGACGGTTCGACGCGCCACCGTTTCGCGCAACGCGAGCGGGCGGGGGCGCCCGCTCTACCGCAATGTGCTCTCGCAACGGTCCGGGGCACGGTCGCGTTGCGTTGTCCGAGCGGGCGGGGGCGCCCGCTCTACAGGGAACTTAGGCTGCAAGTTCGGGCGGGAGTGACGTTCGCGGCGCCCCCCGTTGACCAGTTCGTGATCTGGAATACAAGGAGGACGCCCGCTCTACCTGCGGGTCGGCGTCCTCTGTGGCTACAGCCTCTCCGCGATCTCCTGGGCTGCGTCGCGGAGGTCGGGCAGGACGCTTGAGCTTGGCGTCAGCGCATCCGTCAGCGCCACCAGCACCGCGCTCTCGCCCGCTGCCAGTGCTATCACATGCCCACCCGGCCCGCGCACCGTCGCCTCCCGTGGCTCGCCGCCGGTCAGCGCGCGTGCGGCCGCATCGGCCTCGACCAGCAGATCCGCGCCTAGCGCCGCCAGCGTCTCCGTATCTGCGCCCTCAGGCGCATCGGCGGCGAGCAGCAACCCCGCGCGTGTGGCCGCGGCAGCCGCCAGCAGCGCCGGTTGGTCGGCGCGCAACCTGTGTACCCGGGCCGCAAGTCCGCCCTCGTTCGCCGCGCTCATCGCATCCATCAGCCCTTCCCGTCCAGCGGCAGGTCGATCGTGATGCCGCCCTCTGCCACCGAGCGGTCCATCGCGAGGCACACCTCGTGCGTGTTGACCGCATCCGCGATGTTCACGTAGCTCTCCTCGCCCGACTCGATGCAGTCAAGGAAGTGCGCGATCTCGCCCTCGAAGGGATGGTGGGAGACGTCGCCGCTGTCGGGAAGGATAGCCGGGATCTCCGCCCAGCCGGATTGCTCCGGGAAGAGGGACTTCGAGTAGACGCGGTTGTCGCGGATCGCGCCACCGTCGCCCATGAGGTCTATGTTGAACTGGTAAGGCATGACGCAGTCCACCGACGAGGAGAGCTTGCCGACCGCGCCATTGGCGAACTTCACGGTGCCGACGACGGTGGCCGGATACTCGTAGCGGTCATCCCAGCCGCCCCCGTAGGCGCCGGAGACCTGGACGATGTCCGAGCCGGTGAGCCAGCGGATGGCGTCCACCGCGTGGCAGCCGCCGAAGAGGAAGCTTGAGCCGCCCTGCTCGATGGTCTTCGCCCACTCCCAGCCGCTATACCAGTCGCTGACGCCGTGCCAGTAGTCGGCCTCGGCGTAGAAGACCTTGCCGATCGCACCCTCGAGCACAAGGTTGGCGGTGTTCATCAGCGAGGGATTCCAGCGCAGGCAGAAGCTGACGACGGTGCGCACTCCCGATTCGCGAACCGCATCGCGCAGCGCATGCAGGCTCGGGACATCGAGCGCGATGGGCTTCTCCATGATGAAGTGCTTGCCCGCCTCGCAGCACTTGATGCCGTGCTCGACATGGACGTGGTTGGGGCCGGTGATGGAGATCGCCTGCACGCGAGGGTCGGCGAGAAGCTCATCGAGGTCCGTGTAGACGGCGGCGTTGTCGAGGCACGCCTTCTCCACCGCGCGGCGGGCACTGGACTCGCGTCTGCTCCCCACCGCCACGACCTCCGCGCGCGGATCGGCGCAGTAGGCGTTGACATGCTCGTCCGCGACCCAACCGGCTCCGAAGATGGCGCATCCGATCTTCTCCGCTGACATGGTGAGCCACACCTCCGTCGGCTACTCCCCGAGCCTCGCGGCTTCCGGGGACTGCTGGCGTCCGTGCGGCACTCTTCCAGACGGCGATGGGGGAATCCTTCCGGGGCTTGCAGCGAAGACGAACACGTTCATCCCTATCCGGCAGCCGGGCGGCTGTCGCAGGTGAGGCAGAGGCTTCGCGGCGGCAACCTTCAGCGCCCGAGCAGAGCGTCGAGCCAGCTACGCTTCCCGCTGCCACGGCGCGACGGGCCGGCGGCATGGGCTACTGCATGCTCGGCGGCACGTTCGGCAGGACCCTTCGCCGGCCATGCCTCCTGGGGTGCTCGCCCGGTGATGACGTGCGAGGCCTCCGGGTCATCACGCACGCGATCCACCGTCAGCTCAAGGTCACCCTCCACGAGGTCATCCCCGTACCGCTCGATGTCCTCCTCCGTGACGCGGACACTGCCGACTGAGCGGACGTAGACGACTCCGGGCTTCGTCGGCGGTCCAAGGTTCGTCCAGCGTACCGTCAGCATACTCGCCACCTCCTGCGACAATCCGCAGGTCGGCTGCAACGCGCAGCCGTCCTCCCCGCAGTACGTGCCGGACCTGTACTATGATGATACCACGAAGCGGTGTAATATGCATCGCGGAGGGGACAAATATCTCGTCCGTGGCACGCGCAATGCGGTGTGCGGATGCACAGGAGAGGTGCAATGAACGACGCACGGGTGGGGCACCCGTGCCACGGGAACGACGAAGGCCGCGCCGCTTCGGGCCGCCCCTGCGAGGGCGCAGAGGCCACAACGGCCAACGCCTTATGACAGCCTTGCGCCTTTCATGTGCCACGGGCGCCCTCGCCCGTGGGTCGTTCGAGGCAACGGCTTCGTGCGGCACGACGCACGGGTGAGGGCACCCGTACCACATGAACTACAACGGCTAACGGCCCAGGTCGTAAGACGCGCAGCGTCTGCCGGGGGGCGACCTCTCCAACGACAACAACAGCTTCCCCTTGCGCCGCTAGTTGATCGTCGCCGTCAGTAGCTCGATCATCGAGGTCTTCACGTCATCTTCGTAAGTTTCGTCCTTCACCACGCCCACCCCGCGCGCGAACCACTGCTTGACGAGCATCCGAACAGGATCGCTTCCCTCAATCGGTCGCTCCCAGCTCTGCTCCACGCGCACGCACGAGTATGTGCCTGCGGGGACCGTGACCTGATCGCCCACGGCGGCGGTGGCGATCGTGAACTCAGGAGCCTCCGGATCCTGCCATGTTTCGCCCGCCGTCGGCGGCAGCATCAGCACCGGGAGGTCGTACGCCGGATCGCCCACCCGTGCCCAGATCGCCTCCTCCGTCTCTCGCCGGGCTTGCTGGTAGACGAGTTGAGGATACTCCTGCGTCGCCTCCCGCACCGACTGGATGATGTAATACTCCTCACCCTGCAGGTTGGCCGTTCCGATGACAGTCTCATGATAGTCAAAGATCTGATTCTGCGCGGCCTGCGCCGGGACGACATCCGGCGCCAGCGTCATCCGGTAGTCCCACCGGTTTCCGACCTCAAGCGGCAGGTAGCTGCGACTCTCGGGGCTATCCCCGCCTCCTCCTCCGCAACCGGTGGCGATGAGGCTGATGGTGAGAAGGCAGAACAATGCGAGCAGTCGGCTGTTGTTCATCAATCGGCTCCATTCAATGAATAGCTGGGTGAGCACGCTCAGATAGACCATTTCTGCGCGGCCGGTGTTCCATCTACCTAGCGAACGCCGCTCGGGCATCTCCGTCGGTTGGATGGTAGCTGTATTGCTCATGCACCAGCGCGATTACATCCAGCACCGGGCTCTGCAGCGCGCGCCCCTCGCGCCCGGCGATGCGAAGCGTTTGACGTCCCGCGGGGAGGTCAAGCTCAACCGGCCCCTCCCAGAGCCATTCGTGGTAGAGCCCGATGCGGTTGCCGAGCACGATCGGCTCCTCGGGCCGATCCGGGTTCACCAGTTGGAAGCTGTTGGCGTTGGTGTCGGCATACATCGCTCGGAGCCACAGCATCCAGCGACCGGCTTCGGGAATATCCACCTCATATTCCGCCCAGCTACTGAGTCCGGTCTCGGTGTTGATTGGCCCTGAGGGCACGAGGGAGCCGCCCAGTGTACCGTCGAAGCTGACTTCGGCAGCGGCGGAGGTGGCGAATGAGCCCTCGATGCGCGTAGGTTCACCGGCATCGAGGAAGATCATCTGGGGCTTGATCGGCGTGCAGCGAGCGCGGCGCAGGGCCATGCGAATCTCGCCCTCACTGATCCCGTCGGCGTGCATGAAAGCGCGCGAGCGCAGCGGCACCACCACTCGCGCCCCCGGCAGCACCTCCATCTCGAGCGGCTCGCCCTGATAGTCGGTGAAGGTCAGCTTGCGCGGATCGAGCGAGAACTCGACGGTGGCAGGCCCTGCCACCGGCGCGAGTGAGAGTGTGCGGACCCCCTCATGCGCGGCGATGGCGGTGAATGCACGCACTACATGGCCGGTGCCGCCCACGTAGGGCATCTCGCGCGCGGGAACGAGGCGTGGCTGCTCGCCGCTGCGCTCGATCAGCATCCAGTCCGCGTGTGGCTCGCGTATGCGCGCCTTCAGTTCCTCGTCGAACGTCCCCGCGAACTTGTGATGCTCGTAGCGAGCCATCAGATGGAGCAGCGCGTCGAGGTTCGGCACGCGCCGCATGTTGTCCACGCTGGTAAGGATCGAGTAGGCCGAATCCGTCGCAAGCGCCCGCGCGCAGAGGTACTCCACGTCATCCACCTGCACCGCCCGGACATGCTCACCGGTCGGGCGGAAGGGGAACCAGCCGAGGTCCGCGATCATCATGTCGCGGCGCGCACGGGGCCACGATCGCTCGACCGCGTCGTCCACCTCGTCTTTGTGGCTCGGGGAGATCCAGAAGTAATCGCGCTGCCCGGTGCGCGTGTTGATGTGCCACGAGAACGGGGAGGACGCCGCAGCCTGCACAAGCGCCGGCTCGCGATCGAGTTTCTCTATCACCGCCATCTTCGCGTTCGAGGTGGTGAGCCAGCGCGGGTCGTGCACGTCCTCGGCGCCATCGTAGTAGATCCAGTCGAAGCCCGCGGCGTTGTAGGTGTCGGCGATGTCGGCCGCGTGCTCATCGAGCAGGTCGGTCGTCTGGTCTATGATGAAGATGCCGCGCGACTCATCGGTCTTCACATGCGCGACCTCTGCCCCCGCCTCATGTGCGCGTGCAGTGCTGCCGTAGACGCCTCGATTCAGCCCGCTGAAGCCGAATGGCTCCTCCAGCGCAAGCGCGGTGTAGGTCATCATCTCGCCGCCGATGCGTATGTCGCGCGTACCGGTGGTGACAGGCCATTCCGCCGGCGGTTCAGTGGTGACGATGCGATCGCCCTCCGCCGCCAGTGGCTCAGCGAGTGTCAGATGGAGGTCCTCGTAGAAGCGCGGATCGGCGTCGCCCGCATTGAGCACCGTGCTCTTGGGCTGCTTGGAGGAGAACATGTGCGCGCCCGCGAGCATCCCCCCGTCATGCACCATCTCCACCGCGGCGCGAAGCTGCTCGATGCCGCCGGGGAAGGTGTCCTCCGGCACCGCATACCTCCGCCCGAAGTGCCCCCAGGTCCCGTGGATGAACAGCACTGAGCCGAAACCGCCGCGCTCTCCCCAGTCCACCACCTGCTCGATGGTGTCATGCGCCACGCCGGAGATCATCAGGTAGCTGCCTCGTGCGGCCTCGGAGAGCTTGGCCTTCATGCCTACCGGGATGCCGAACATCTCCTCGGCTGCAATGACCGCCTGCGGGAAGTCATCCGGCGAGGCGGTCATCATGGCTGCGCGAAGCGGCAGTGTCGAGGCGCCCGACACCCAGGTGGCCATCAGGCGCGGTGAGCTGTCGGCGCGGATCAGGCACTGCTGCGTGGCGCCGATCAGGGCGACGGTGGGGCCGTCGTCCCGCCGCAGGGCATGGCTGTAGCAGATAAGCTCGCCGCCCTCTGCCAGCGGCAGCGCAACGAAGTCAAGCTGCTCGGGCTCACCGGTAATCTCCTCAAGCGTAAAGACTGGCATGCCGTTGATCTGCTCCCACGAGACCGTGGCGCTGATGCCGCTGTCGCCGAAGCTGTAGACAATGCGCTGTCCATCAGCCGCCGCGGCAGTGGCGCCGATGACCGCATCGGTACGCGCGTATGCTGCAGGCATCCCCGGGCGGCTTAGTTCGACATCAGAGCCGGCCATCGTCAGCGACTGGACGGTCGCGTCTTCCCCGATTATGAGGCGCAGCATCGGCGTCTCGATCACGATCGGGTCGGCGGCAGCGGTGACGGCGAGCACCAGCGGCAGTAGCGTCGTCAACAGGCGGCGCATGGTCTGCTCAACTCCCTCTCCCGTAGTGCCGCGCATTTCGCTCTGAAGGGGCGAATGGCCTGCACTCCGGGGGAGGTTTGCGGGCATCTTCGTGGAATTCATATGCAGACCCCGCGCACTGTCGTCGTTATGAGGTGAAGATGACAATGCAGTTCCGGCATTACACTCATGAGCGCAACTTCGGCTGCCGCATCAGCGATGAGTTTACCTTCCGCGGCCTGCGGCTGCTGGTGATCGAGAACGAGGTCATTCGCGTCACGATCCTGCTTGACAAAGGCACAGACGTTTACGAGTTCCTGCACAAGCCCAGCGACACCGACTTCATGTGGCGCAGCCCGCGCGGGGTGCGTAACCCGGCGACCTTCACGGAGATGATCGCCTCCAGCGTCGGGCCATTCACGGACTACTACGAGGGCGGCTGGCAGGAGTGCATGCCCAACGGCGGCCGCGTCTGCACCTACAAGGGCGCCGAGATGGGCCTCCATGGCGAGGTCTGGGGGCAGCCGTGGAACTGCCGGATCACGCAGGACGAGCCCGAGATCGTGCAGGCGAAGACATGGGTGCGCACGGTTCGCACACCGTTCTTGCTGGAGAAGACCTTCACGCTGCGCTCAGGCAGCGGTGTGCTGGAGATTGACGAGACGCTCACCAACGAGGGGCAGGAGCAGATGGACCTGATGTGGGGGCATCATCCGGCGCTGGGCAGCCAGTTCATCGAGCAGGATTGCCGCATAGACACCGGCGCGCGCACCGTGGTGGTTGACCCGAACGTGGTTGAGCACTGCCGCTTCGCACCGGACCAGCGGTTCGAGTGGCCGGTGGGCATCGGCCGCGGGGGCGATGAGGTGGACGCGAGCATCGTCGTCGGCCCCGAGGCGCGTGTGAATGACATGCTCTATCTCACCGACATGGAAGATGGTTGGTATGCGGTGACGAGCCAGACGAAGCGTCTCGGTTTCGGCATGTCCTTCGACGTGAAGACATTTCCGCACATCTGGCTGTGGATGCCGCTGGGCGGCTCCTGGGGCAGCCCGAGCTTCGGGCGGCACTACACGCTGGCGCTGGAGCCCTTCAGCAGCTACCCGGCGATCCTCGCCAACGCGATCGAGGCCGGCACGCAGCTTGTGCTCGAGCCCGGCGAGCAGCGCAGCACATGGCTGCGCGCGGTCGCGTATGACGGTACAGAGCGTGTGGCAGGCATTGACCGCGAGGGAGCGATCAGCCGTGCCTGACCAGGTCGTGACAGAGACGGCGCCTTGCGCGGACGTGCTGGTCGATCTTGACCTGCCGCCGGTGGCTCTGCATGTATGCTGCGGCCCCTGCGCGACGGCCGTGATCGAACGCCTCTCCCCGGAGTGGTCGGTCTCCGCCGTCTGGCATAACCCGAACATCCAGCCGTCCGAGGAGCACGCGAGGCGGCTGGAGAGCATGCAGACGGTTGCCGCGGACACCGGTGTGCCGCTCGCGATCCTCGAGTACGATGCGGATCGCTGGCTGGAGGAGTGCCGGGCGCTGCTTGATGAGCCCGAGGGCGGGAGGCGATGCGCCGTCTGCTTCCGGATGCGCCTGATGCGCACGGCACAGTGGGCGGTGGAGCATGACGTGGAGACGATCGCTACCACCCTCTCGATAAGCCCGCACAAGGACGTGGAGCTCATCAACGCCATCGGCGCAGAGGTCGCGCGTGAGTGTGGTCTGCGGTTCCTGATCGAGGACTTCAAACAGCGCAACGGCTTTCAGCGCAGCGTGCAACTCAGCCGGGAGATGTGCCTCTATCGGCAGGATTATTGCGGCTGCCTCCCCAGTAGAAGGTAGAGCAGATTTCTATGTTGTCCGGGTGCGTAACGGCACCCAATACCTGTCGTCTGCTATTGGGCGAATGTTCGTAATAAACCTGTGCAGGACTCTGGAGGTAGGTGCCGAATCGCACTGTAACCGCCGATCATGGCATGGAGTGCCGTGAGGCCAACCCAGCCTAAGACCATCTGGAGGAGGAGGACATATCGTGCAGCGAAAATGGGGACTAGTTGCGGTTGTAGCGGTCGGAATGTTGTTGCTCGTGGGATGCGAAGGAGGATACGGACCGACGCTGCCTTCGCCCGATGGTGGCGGAGGAGTGGGGCCGGGCCAACTGTGCATTACTGTACTTGACGGTAACGGCGATCCGCTCGAGGACGCCTATGTTTACGTTGGCACCAGTCAGACGCCGCTTCAGCGGAGTGAGACTGGTTCCGACGGTGTGGTGTGCTTCGAGAATCTGGCCGCCGGCCAGTACGCGATGACAGTGGCCGCCGTGGGATGGGCCACCGATCACAGCGTGGTTGAGGTCACCGGCGAGGATGGCAGCGTGACCGTAACGCTCGATCAGCCGGTCACGGCCGGTCCAACCGAGTGCCCTGTTGCGACACTTGAGGCGAACGACCTCGACGAAGACGCGGGCACGGTCATGATCGAGGGCACCGTCACCAACACCGATTCGGACACCGTGCTGATCCTTCAGGACGGTCAGCCAGTGGTGGTGGAGCTCGGACAGCCGGTGGCAGTGCAGGTCGGAGCGGGCGGCAGCTTCAGTCAGTTGTTCTTCCTGCGCCCGGGCGTCAACCGGTTCCAGGTAGTGGTGGGCAATGCCGTCTGCACGATCCGCCACCCGGAGGAGCCGCTTGAAGTCAACTGGACGCCTCCCGCGGGCAGCGACTTCCTCTTCCGTGTGACGCTGACCTGGAATGCGCAGACAGATCCGGATCTGCATACGTGGATGCCAAACCTGTCGGAGCATTCCTCATACTGGAATGAGGAGATCTCCGCCGGTGAGCTTGATGTTGACAACACCACAGGCTTCGGCCCGGAGAACTTCACCGCCCGGCAGATAGCGGAGGGACGCTGGCGAGTGGCGATCAACAGCTACAGCATGGACTCGGTGGAGCGATACGCGGCCAACGTCCGCGTAATCACGGGCGGACTGGCGCAGAACTCCCTCGTCCGGACCTTCGGACCGCACACCTTCACCACCAGTAATGGCGAGGACTACCCGGTTGAGCCGCCGAACTGGTGGCGCCCGTTCGACATCATCGTCAGCGCGGACGGCAACGTGAGCGTGGTGTCGCCTGACAACATCGTCATTAACGAGGACGCTGACGTAACGGCGGCTTCTGCCAAGTAAGCGAAGACAGCCTCGTGGCAACAACGAGGGCCCGGCCAACTCGGCCGGGCCCTCGCGCGTACGGGCCCATGTACGCGCGCCCGGGCACGGAGGTATCCGCGGGGCTTTGGGAAGACGCGCTTCAGTTGCCCGCGCGTGCTGGGGTTCCTCGCCGTTCCCCTCTCCCGCCACAGATCGCGCAGCGATCTGCAGGGGGAGGGGTGGCCGATCCCGCCGACAGGCGGGAGCGGACGGGGAGGGGCAGTCGTTCGCCATTCGAAAGACCGCGGCACTTCGTGCCGCCCCCTGCGAGGGCGCAGGGGCCACAACGACCACGACAACAATGCTCGCGTCCGCCGATACGGCGCACCGCGCACCCGTGCGAAATGACAAGAAAGAGCGCGGCTCGGGGAGGGGCCATCGCCATCCTCGTCGTGCCGTGGCTCGCGGAGTGGCTGCACTGACAGTATGTGCGCTACAGCGGCTGGACCGCCTCCCCCGACTCAGCAGATTTGTAGGCCGCCTCATATATCGCCA
>JAAYJW010000192.1 GCA_012522765.1 candidate division WS1 bacterium
AGGTGCGCTGCGGCGGAGCCATCCACGCCTATGCCAGGTGCGGCGCCGTTCACCAGCACCTCCACCGGCACATCGCCCCACGAATGCTTGAGCAGGTCCTCAGCGGCGGCCTGCTCAAAGTCCTCGTGGAAGACCACCTCCGCCGAGGCCGTGGCGGCCAGCATCGTCAGAAGCGCGATGATCGTCATGCCTGTGCGCATCAGTGTCCCCTCCTGTAGCGGGTGCGGCAGTAAGCGAAGACGACATCTATCATACCGGCCCTCCCGGCACACAGTGTTGCGCCCGCGCCGGTAGCTTCCCCCACTGTCGGCTCTTTCCTTCCGTCGAGCAAGGGTACCGGGCTCCCGACGCGGAAATTGCGCCTGCCGCATCAGACGCAGTTGCCTTTCAGGAGGATCAGCGATGGAACGTGGAGTCCTTAAGCACGATCGGGAGCGCGCATGGCAGGGTTACACCCTCTACTCGGAAAGCTGGGAGGACCCCTCTGCGTCTCCTGACGGCAAAGGCGAGATCCTGCTGATCGACATGGACGGCGACGTCGTCTACCGCTGGTACGTCGAGACCGCGCTGCAGTCGTTCGCGAAGCTGCTGCCCAACGGGAATCTGATCTATCCCACGCGCGACCGCTCCGACATCTACAAGGCGGGCCTGCGCGAACTTGATCCGCAGAGCAACGTCGTCTGGTCGTATCACTGCCGCATAGACCACGACTTCGCGGTCTTCGACGATGGCCGTGTGCTGATGCACACCATCCGCGATCACATGTGGCCGCAGCTTGGCAAGGAACTCAAGCGCTGCCCTTACATGGTCGAGGTCAACCGCGAGAAGGATCTTCTCTGGGAGTGGCATGGCGAGCATCACCTTGAGGAACTCGAGGATCTGCTGCCTGAGGAGGGCTGGGATCACGTGACCTCACGGGTAGAGGAGGAGTTCGCCTTCGACTGGGCACACAACAACACCCTGCAGGTCATCCCGCCCAATGCCACATGGGAGGCGGAGAAAGAGTTCAGCACCACGAGTCGCTTCCGCCCCGGCAACATCGTCTTCAGCTATCGCAGCCTCGATATCATCGGCGTGATCGACCGCCAGACCTCGGAGATCGTCTGGGCATGGGGGCCGGGGATCATCGACGGGCAGCACAAGCCGCACATGCTCCCCAACGGTAACATCTTGCTCTTCGACAACGGGACGCTGCGCGGTTTCTCACGCGTCATCGAAGTCAACCCGCTGACCGAGCACATCGTCTGGGAGTACCGCTCACAGGATCCGACCGACTTCTTCTCGCCCTACATCTCCGGCGGTCAGCGTCTGCCCAACGGAAACACGCTGATCTGCGAGGGCAACAAGGCGCACCTGTTCGAAGTAACGCAGGCGGGCGAGATCGTCTGGGACTTCATCAACCCGCACCGCAAAGAGGGTGCGCTCGGCAGCATCTACCGCTGCCTGCGCTACTCGGAGAAGTACTGCAAGGCACTCTTCGACCGTATTGAGGACTGACGGAGGCTGACATGCGCCTAACGCAACTTATGCTCGTCGCCGGGATCATCACACTGTTCGCCATCGCGTCGTGCTACGCGCAGGAGACGGCTGCGCCCGATCTCATCTGGCGCTTCGACACCGACGGCGACCTGGAGGGATGGACGCCCGCGAACTTCGCGAGCGTCGAGGTCAGCGATGGCATGCTGCGCGGAGTGACTGATTACGACAGCATGCTGACCTCGCCAGAGCTTGACCTTGATGCGAACGACTACAGCATCATCGAGTTCCGGGTCTCCAGCAGCCTCACCGGCGGCGGGGAGATATTCTTCCACCAGGAGGGCAACAGCTTCGCGCCCGAGCGCCAGCAGCGCCATGTCGTAGTTGCCTCCGATGAGCCGCGCGTCTACCGCTCGCGTGTCGCCGACCTGCCGACATGGCAGGGTGTCATCAAGCGCATCAGGCTGGACATACTCAACCCCGAGGGAGCCGAGATCGCGCTCGACTACATCCGCATCACCAGCGAGTCCCGCGGCATCATCGACAACGCGGGCTTTGAGAATGACTTCGACGAAGATAACCTGCCCGATGGCTGGGCGATCAATGCGGCGGAGGCGAAGTGGTCGTCTGAAAACGCGCTGCAGGGCGACCGGTCGCTGATGCTGGCGACTGATGGCGACCAGCGGACAGCCACTGCCACCGCCCGCGCGCAGATAGACCGCACCGGCATCTATCAGCTTGACGCAGCCATCGCGCGGTTGGAGGGCCGGGCCGACCTGGCGGTGGAGGTCCGCTTCCTCGACGTCTTCGAGCGGCCCATCCCCGGCTCGGACGTGAGTCTGACGAAGACAACGCGCGAGGAGCAGGGCGTCCGGCATATTGCCTCAGAGTTGGACGCGCCACCGCTGGCCGCGTGGGCCGATGTCACGCTTTCGGTGGAGGCAGGCGCCGCGCGGGCATGGTGGGACGCCGTGGAGCTTGTCCACGTGGTGGAGACGCCCGACGTCTGCCTCGGACCGATGGAGGACTGGCGCGCCCGCTGGATCTGGGCGAAGGCGACCCGCGGCCTCAATGATGCGCCAGCCTACTTCCGCTACAGCTTCGAGCTGCCCGTGGAGCCGGACCGCCTCACTGACGCGCGGCTTCAGATCACCGCCGACGACATGTACACGCTCTGGCTGAACGGGACACAGATCAGCGCGAGCACCGATGCCGATGGCTGGCGCACCCCCGAGATGGTTGATCTGCAGCCGCACCTTGTCCGCGGGAGGAACGTTTTCGCCGTGGAGGCGCGCGATGTCTCCAGCGCCGAGGGCCTGATCGCCGAGGGCGCCATCAAGTGGGGGCGAGACTCACTGACGCTTCTCAGCGGCGGCGACTGGAAAGCTGTCGGCGAGGTGTCGGAGGGATGGCAGGAGCCCGCGTTCGATGACGCAGAGTGGCCGAGCGCAGTGGTGGTCGCCACCGCGGGCAGCGCGCCATGGGGGCCGCTGCCCTACGAGTTCCTCGGCTCGCGGGAACTGGTGCGGCTTATCCGCGCGGATATTCCCGCGGAGGTTACTGCAGATGGCGAGATGACCATCTCAGCACTGGTTTCGCACCTGCCCGAGACGGCGGATGAGACCGATCTTCGCCTGAGCCTGCGCACCGACAGCAGTGAGCCGCTCTGCTGGAGTTGGCCGACCGAGGCGGTGACGCGAAAGACTGAGGAGGGCGTGGAGATCGGCCCGCTCACCGTCAGCCTGTCGTCATACCTGCCGGCGGCGAACTACCACGTGGTGATGGGCTACCCGAGGATGCAGTACGTCGGGCAGGACGATGCGCGGATCGGCGCCGTTCATGTGCGTCCGGCTGCCACCGCGGAACGACGCCCGGACGTGCGGATAGCGGAACATGGCGGTCTGCCTACGCTCTTTATCAACGATGCGCCGCACCCGTTCATGCACTACCAGGAGCTTCGGGTCGGCCGCGACCGCATCCGCAACATGGCATCGGCGGATGTGCATCTTTACTTTCTTGAGGCGGAGAACATCGGCTGGACCGGGCCGGGGACCTTCGACTACAGCGCATGGGACGCGAAGGTCATCGAGCTTTTGCTGCTCGATCCGAAGGCGCTGATCTTGCCATCGTACACCGTCTCGGGGCGCCATCAGCAGTGGTGGCTGGAGGCGCACCCGGAGGAGCTTGCTCGCACTGAAGATGGCGGGACCTCGGTGGGCATCTACCACCATGGCGGCGAGGCGATTTCCCTCGCCTCGGAGCGCTGGCGGCAGGAGGCTGGCGATGCGCTGCGCCGCTTCATCGGTCACTGCAACGCCGCCCCCTACTCCAGCCGCATTATCGGCTATCTCACTGCCTCCGGCGTCTCGTACGAGTGGCAGCACTGGGGCTCGGTGGGCGACTTCCCGCCGACCGACTACTCCGAGCCCATGCAGGAGGCCTTCCGCGAGTGGCTGCGCGGGCGTTACGCGTCCGACGAGGCGCTGCAGGAGGCGTGGAGGATGCCGGAGGTCACCTTCGACACGGTGGCCATCCCGAGCGTCGAGCAGCGTGATGCCGCCGATCACATGCTCTTCCGAGATCCGAGCAATGGTCGCTACGAGATCGACTTCTACCTCTTCTACCAGGACGTCATGGCCGACGGCATCCTGCACTACTTCGGCATCGTGAAGGACGCAACCGGCGGCGAGGCGCTTGCGGGCACCTACTACGGCTACGTGGTCACGATGCTCGGCGGCGCGCGCAGGGCCGGTGACGCCGGGCACATGGCGCTCTCGAACGTCATCGAGTCCGACCTGTGCGACTTCCTTCTTTCGCCATGGGATTACTCTCTCCGCGAGGTCGGCAACACGATGGGCATCATGACCGCCACCGGTTCGGTGCTCGCACATGGGAAGCTCTGGGGCATGGAGAGCGACCTGCGCACGCACCTCGTGACGGACCCGAACCAGCGCCGCCACGGGGCGCCAGATCACCTCGATGGCACCGTGAGCCAGCTTCGCCGCGTCTTCGCCAGCGCGGCCACGAAGGGCCTCGCGGTGCGCTGGTATGACTTCAGCAATGGCTGGATCGCCGACGATCCGCGGCAGGCGCAGGTGATCGGGCAGCTTCGCGACATCGCAGACCGCTGGGTGGAGTGGGATCGCTCGCCGGACCCGAACGGCATCGCGGTGGTGGTGGATGAGGATACGCCGGCGGCCTACCTGAGCCATCAGATCCAGGCGATGTTCTGGCTGGTCTACCGGCAAAAGTCCGTCTTCGACCGCGTGGGAGTGCCGTGGAACATCTACCTGCTCGACGACGTGGTGGCCGGGCGGGTGCCGAAGATGCGCGCCTACTTCTTCCTCAACTGCTTCCAGATGACGGACGCGGAGCGGACCTACATTGACGCGGAACTCAAGTCCGATGGCCGCAGCCTCGTTTGGTTCTATGCGCCCGGGTACATTGAAGACGACCTTGATGTATCGCGCATCTCGGAACTGACCGGGATGGAGTTCAGCGAGATCGAGGAGATGCGCACATGGGAGTCGCAGCTTGAGCCCGAGCATCCGTGGGCTGAGGGGATCACTCACGGCTCCTACTCTCAGCCGCGGATCGAGATCGGGCCGGTCTTCGTGCCGCAGGAGGAGGGGCTGGAGGTAGTCGGGCGCTGGAGCGATGGCGGCGAACCGGGGCTGGCGGTGAGGCGCTTCGACGACTGGACCAGCGTTTACACGGCGGGGCCGATCCTCTCGCCGCTGCTGCTCAAGCGCATTTGCGAGGATGCGGGGGCGTATGTGCCGGTGGAGGGCACGGAGCCGGCGTATGTCAGCCGAAACATGATCGGGCTGCACTCGGCGGTGGCGCGGACGGAGAGGCTGCGCTTTGACCGCCCGACGCGGGTGGTTGATCTGCTGACGGACGAGATCCTCGCGGCGGCCTGCACGGAGCTTGAGGTGCAGGTGCCGGGGCCGGGGACGCTGCTGCTGCGGACAAGACCGGCGTATTGATCCGTCGCCCAGCCGTCTGGAGAAGAGGGCCTACGCGCCCTCCCGGCCGTTTGTCGTTCGCCGTCGTCGTTCGGAGCGACGCATCTGCCGTTTAGATGCGTCGGCCGTTCGGCTCCCGATCAGCTACCCGCTCACCCGCCACACGATGTCGCTGTCTTCGAACCAACTCGCACCGGCTTCGTCGGCGCTTACTCCGCCATCATCATCAAGGTCGGGCCCAACCGACCAGAGCACGTAGCCGTCCCCCTCGCGGCGGTAGCCGAAGGGCTCGCCGGAGAAGATGTCGTCGGGGATCGGCCAGTCCACCGTGCCCGCGAGCGGCTCCAGCGTGCGCGGATACTCCTCGTGCTCCTGCCGGTACAGGTTCAGGGCGAGGGCGATGTGGAACTGGTCGAGGCGGGCGATGGCGGCGTCGCGTTTCATCGGGGCACGACTGAAGACTGGCATCAGGACCATCGTCATGGGCGCTGTGCGGCCACCGAGCGCCGCGTATTCCTGTTGGTCCGGCCAGCGATCGCCTACCTCGCGCCACGAGTGCTCCATACGCTCAACGAACAGTTCATACAGGTTCAGGAATGTAAGCTGATCGTTCTTACGGAGAGGCGCTCCGATGGGGCTGTAGTAAAGCAGCCACAAGTGCTCCAGGTCAGCCGGGCTTTCATCGGGGATAAAATCCTGCACCTGATGGCTGCCGTCGAATAGCGACAACCCCAGCGCCCGCTCGGACTCCATTGCACGGTGAAGATGCTGCCACAGATCGTCGCCGGCAGCGAGGCCCCCGATCGACGCCGCCTGCGCTTCCGGCAAAGCGATGTCGCCGCAGATGTCCTGCGCGCCGCGGCTCAGCACCTCGATCATAGCCACACGCACGAGGAACGCGATCAGCGTCGGCTCTTCACCGACATGCTCACTCATCCGCAGCCCAGCCTTGCACCACTCCAGCGCCTCATCCGTCCGCTCCTCGCGGCCCGCGATCATCATGCGGGCGGTCACCAGACGCTGGGCCTCGCGGAACTGCGCGAGGTGCGGGAAGAGCGTGCCGAAGCCGTCCTCCCAGTTGACCGGGAAGACGCACCGCTTCATCTTCGACGCGCGCTTGATCGCGTCGAGGCGCCGCTCTACCTCAGCGCTGAAGAGCCATTTCCGTGCATCGTCCGTAAGTGGCTCGGAGCCGTCCAGAAGCTTATGGACCTGCTTCTGCATCTCGGGATCCAGCTGCGTCAGCATTGTGCCGGACACTGCGCCCTCAGGCGTCGGCTCCCAGACCTGAAAGACGCGGAATGCCTCTTCATATACGTACGCCGCGTTCTCCCGGCGAGGCGGCATTTTCGGCACAGCCTCCTGCAGCGTCAACGGCTGCCCCGCCTCTCGGATCTCCTCAAGCTCCTCCTCCAGCTTCATCCCCAGCGTGATGTTGAAGTAGGTCCACGGGATTGCCAGCACCACGAACAGCACCAGCAGACCGATCCCGATTCTGCGCAGCCGCCCCAGCCAGTCTCCCTGTACCCACTCGGCCAGCCCGCGCCCCCTACGCGCACTCCACCCGGCGAGTCCACGCCCGATTCGTCTGAAGGTCGGGAAGTTGTCGCGCTCCATCCGGCTCACCCCCATCGGTGTCTATTTGCGGTGCCGCCAGCATCTCCGACATCAGCCGCTCGCGCTCCTGGATCGCCTGCGCGTAGGCCTCCGCATCCACCGGCGTTCGCTCCGCGATGGCGGCCTGTGAGCCGCCCGTCAGCTCCGCCATCCGCGCCTCGTGCATGTGCGCGAAGACCAGGTTCGCCGCGATCAGCAGCGCCGCTGCCGCCGCCAGCGTCCACTGCAGGCGCGCCGACCACCGTGACCGCCGCGTGCGCTGTACCGCCTCGCGCATGATGCGCCCGCGCAGTACCGGCGGCGGCTCGGCGAGCGGGACCTCGCGCAGGCGCTCCTCCATCCTCCGGTCATCCATCGTCGCTCTCTCCCAGGATCGCGCGCAGCTTCTCCAGCGCGTAGCGGTAGCGGCTCGATGCAGTGTTCGGCGGGATGCCCAGCAGCCGGCCGATCTCGGCGAAGGTGTGGCCCTGCCAGACCTTCAGCACCACCACCTCGCGCTGCTCGGGCGGCAGGTTGGCCAGCGCCTCGCGGACGGCCACGGCGTCTGCTGGCTGCGGGTTCGTGGCGGGCTCCGGGACAAGCTCCAGCGCCTCCGTTTCGGGCGCGCTGCGCGAGAGCTTATTCCGTGCGACGGCGAACAGATACGCCCGCACATCCTCAATCTGCGCCGCGCCCTCCCCCCGATCAACCAGCGCGAGGAAGCACTCGCTCAGCAGGTCCTCGGCGTAGCTTCGGGGCAGGCCCTTCGCCAGCAGCCAGCGATAGAGCGCGGTCGCGTGGCGGTCATACAGCGCCCCCAGCGCGGAGGTCCGTCCATCCGCGAGCTTCCGCAGCAGCGCGTTGTCATCGGCTCCGCTTCGGCTCACCGCGTCCCCTCTCCGCGTCATGGCCATGCATGGGTTAAGTGCGTTTGCGGGGGGAGTTTCGTCTATCGGTAGGGAGATTCTTTCGTCGGGGGGCTGAGACGAGGCGGCGGCGGGAGCATATCCCGCCGCCATCCTCGGGAGATAGGAGGGGCGGCTGTTGCCCCTACGCGCTCGAATCGACCCAGATCGGGCTCGACCATGCGAAGATGCCGCGGTCCTGGATCATGCCCTCCTGCTGCACCCGCACGTAGTACATCACCGGCGCATCGAACTGCTCGCGGACGGTGGTCTCGTAGTCAA
Source organism: candidate division WS1 bacterium (assembly GCA_012522765.1). GTDB lineage: Bacteria > Armatimonadota > Zipacnadia > Zipacnadales > UBA5352 > UBA5352. The sequence continues at coordinate 8,228 of JAAYJW010000192.1, forward strand.
GCTCGTAGGGCCGCTCTTCGAGGACCTGTACGAACTCTCCCGAGGCGTCCATCCGCAGCAGTTCCACACGGGCGAGCACGTTTGTACCGTGGACCGCGATGCTGATCTTGAGGTCCTCGCCGGATCGCGCGGTGGTCTCCTGCCCCATCTCGGTGCCATTCACGCTGAAGTCGATCAGGATGCGCTCGCCGGTGGTGCCGTAGCAGTGCCGACCACGGATTCCCCGCCAGACGCCCTCCCGCGTGAGTTCGTCCGCGAAGACGCCCGCGATGCCCTCGAAGTCCATCCCGCCCTGCCCGTAGTGGTCATCTGATGACGCGATCACGCCAAGGCGCAGGCCGTTGCGCCACGCGTCCTGCGCGAAGTGCCCCGGCAGTGAGCGGTTGGTGCGTCGCCCGGGCTTGTGCCAGCGGTTGAACTCGTATGCGTTCACGTGGTCCGGCGCGTAACGCTCGCTTTGCCCGTGGTGCGAGTAGATCTCCAGCACCGGCGAGTAGCGCTCGTCGAGCTTGCTGAAGTCCACCGCGGTCGAACTCGGCGGGCGGTTCCAGCCGATCCCGGTGTGATGCGGGAGGTTCATGGCATCCTCCGGATCGAGCATCGGGTTCAGCTTCTCGATGTCACCGTCGAAGTCCGACTTCACGTAGCAGTTGCCCTCGGCGCCGATGTAGTAGGTGTTGTAGTGCCCGGACGGGTGGGCGAGGCCGTTCTCATACGCCACGAAGGTAACGAAGCGCCCCGGATCGTTGTGCTCGTTCGCGAGGCCCACGAGGTGCTGCCAGTACTGGATCGCGCTCTCAGCGTGGTCGCACACGGCCGCGAAGTCGAGGCCGCTCACATCGCGCGCGTACTCGTAGGGGAAGCGCCCGATCGCGTCATGCGACCAGCGCGTGTGGATGTGGATGTCGCCCCAGTACGGCCCGCGCGGGTTCTCCGTGACGCGGATCGGGTTGCTGAGCACACCGCGGAAGCTGAGCCGCTGCACGCCCTCGCCCTCAAGCGCGACGGTCAGGCGGCAGTTTCCGTGAAAGCGCAGCGGGTCCGTCAGCGGCTCGCCATCGGGCCCGAGCAGAGCGTCGCCCTCATGCCAGGTGCTCGACGCGTTCTCATACGGGTCGAGCGAGACGATCAGCACCTCGAAGTCAGCGCCCGGCGCCACGGACGAGGGCGCGATGACCTTCAGCCGCGCCTCCTCGCGCGGATACGTGACGATCTCGGGCATCGGCTCGACGCGCTCGCCATCAATCGCGACGTGCACGATCTCCGTCTCTGCGCGGCGCGAGGCGAGCGTGTTACGCCAGTCGAAGACGATCGTGCGGCCTGCGGGCACCGCGTCACCCTCGACGGTCGCGTAGATGCGCCGACCGTGGCGTGACATCTCGCTGCCGGTGTCGAAGTCGCGCTGCTCGACTCGCACGTCGAAGCTGCATGCCTCGCCCGGCACGTAGACCTGGAGGTACTCGGGCGCGGACGGGTCCTCCATCTGGTACTTCTTAGTGAAGCTCGCGCAGCCGTCCATCGTCCATGACTGCGGAAACTGCACCTCGATCACAGAGCCGGGCGAAAGCTCGCGATCGGGCGTGACCTCCACGCGCACCTCGCACGGCTGCAGGACGGTGAAGCGGTCGGGAACGACTCGTGCGGTCGGCATGCGTTACGGCCTCCTCGATGAGCGCTTCGCGAATGCATTGCGCAGGCGCTCATTGATCGCTTCAATGTTGAAGTGTTCGGCGTCCCAGCTCCCCATCCACTCAACCACCCATTCATAGTCCTCGTGCTCGGGGTCGGCCAGGACCTCCAGCTTGTATGCGTATCCCCAGACGCCTCCTGAGTCCTCGGGCGGCGCAGCGCGGGCGCCATCAATGCATACCGGATACTGCACGCCCTCTTTGCGTCGGAAGAGCTTCTTGCGCTTGATGTCATGCACCCAACTGTCACCGAAGTCGTACTGATAGGTGAAACGCACCCTCGACTTGAGACCCAGGTCCGCCAGTCTCACGGTGCTCTCATCCAGGTCCGCCTGCATAGGATTCCACACACCACGCTGGCGGCTGTACGGCGAACCGCCGCCGCTGACCTCGAACTCGTGCAAGTGCTCATCGTACCAGGGCATGATAATCTGGATAATCCGGTGCAAGTCAGCCAGCGTCGCATCCGCCGGCACCTGCACCAGTCGCCAGATTTCGGGCTTCGAGTAGCGCAAACTGATGCTCAGCTCATAGATCGTTTCTTGCGGCAGCCTGTCGTCTGCTTTCATCAGAAGCCTCCATCTTTCGTCGCAACCTTGAATGTCCAGTACTGCCACTTCGCGTGCTGGCGGATCGCCGAGAAGTCAAGCTCCTCACGCCGCCCCTGATACTGAATGTAGCCCATCGGGAAGCCCTGCGTCTCGATTGCGTCGTAATGTCCCGGCGCGTACTCCTCGGGCAGGTTGTCAGTTGGTGGTATCCGCACCTCGAGGCCTTCGTCACCACGGAGTATGGACGCAAGCGCGACCAGGAACGCACCCGGTCCTATCTCCTCTGACCCGATCTTGATGCGTGCGGGAACCCGACCATGATCGCGGATGAACATCTCCACATCCTTCGCAGCGTCCATGACCAGCCATTCCGATGCACGGCCTCCGACGTGCCACGCGGGCTCCTCGGTGGGCCCCAGAATGCGTCTGAGTGGGTGGATCGAACCGCACGTCCTGTCCTCCGCGACTTCGGGTGCTCCGAACCAGTGTGTGAACAGCCCAAACAACTCCGCCGGAGAGTACGTCTCGCCGTTCAACTCAACCATCGCGGGGCGATCGCCAACCAGTTCCGCCAGCGCCATCACCTCGCGCTCCTCCACCCACACCCGCTTCGGCCGGTGCTCCTCGTAGAGGTCCCGGAAGGTGCGGAACTCGATATCGGGGTGCCTGGCCACCCAGCCGATCAGCTCATCTGCGATCCACAGAAGCTCCTCGGTGGTCTTTGCATCGAAGCGCTCAGGCCACGTCCAGTCCTTCCGCGGCGGGTCATCGCAGTGCCCCCACCAGTTCGGCTCCTCCCACCAGTGATCCGCGATGAAACGCGTGGGGTGGTTCACCCACCCCAGCCGCGGCGTGCCCTCGTCGAGGTGCTTCTGCACGTCGGCGATGTGCCGCTTGAGCTTCTCCTGGGGCGTCAGGTCGAAGTCGTGGAGGTAGTTCTCGTACATCAGCCGCGGGTTGGCGATCTGAAGCTGGTTGCAGTACCAGATCGGCGTCGGGTCGGTCATGTGAAAGACCGGCCCGTATGCATGCACACCCAGCCCGAGGCGCGCATGGGCAGCCATCACCTGCGGGGTCCAGTCGCCGTAGTTGCGAAGCTGCGTGACGGGGCGCTCGCCGAAGATCTCGCCGATGTCGGCGACACCGCGCGATTCCTCCGCCAGCAGCCGATCCATCGCGCTGTCCCAGTCCTTCTCATTCACCCACGCGGGCATGTGGCGCGGGTCGTAGCGCCAGTTCGGCAGGATGAAGTGGTGATCCGAATGGTAGCCGACCTCGTGATCCTTCAGGGCCTCGACGACATCACTGCGCCCGCAGGCATGGATGAAGCGCGCCTTCTCGCCCACGAGGCCGAAGGTCGCGGGCACCTCATGCTTCGTGTGCAACTGCGCGAGGGCGAGGAGCGCGTCGTTAGAGGCGGGATCAACATAGTCCTCGGTGTCGAAGCTGAAGATCAACTGCATGGCGGTCTCCACAGTGCGCGGCCTTGAGTGACACGTCAGTGGTTCCACGAAGCCGCGCGCGAACCCTTCAACCTGCTTCGGGCCGAGCAGGAGAAACGGGGCCGTTGCCGGAAGTGTGGCGGCGCTTCGCATCTGGCTGTGCCGGCGCCCGCATTGGAGGACCCACCATGACCCTCGCCGAGCACTACGATGTTCCCGCGCAGGAGTGGCCGTTTGAGCCCGGAGAGCGCACCGTACCGATCTACGTCCGGGAGCCGGAGGCCGGCATCTCCCCCACCACCGGCATCATGATCGTGCTCCACGGCTGGGGCGGCGACTACCGTTCCGAGTCGATGATGCGCTGGATAGACTACTATCCCGACGCCTTCGATGTGGTCGTCGTGAGCGTGCAGTATCTGCAAAGCGGGCCCGACTGGCGCCCTGCCGATCGCGAGGTGCCCTACGATCACGGCTACCTGCAGCCGATGGATGCGATCCGCACGCTCGCATTCGTGACGGAGAGACTGCGCGAGGCGGGCGTCAGCTACGATGACGCGCGCCTGTTTATCATGGGCGGCAGCGGCGGTGGCAACATCACGCAGATGGCCGTCAAGTTCGCGCCGCGGACGTTTGCCGTCGCGGTGGACTGCTGCGGCATGCCGGGGATGATCGACGCGATCGCCTACGGCACCGGCGAGGGCACCACGCTCAACGCGGCATGGTCGCGCGACCCGCAAAGCCCCTCCTACCTCGCCCCGCACGCCCAGCGCATCCGGGACTTCGGCGACCTCGAGCACTGCCGGCTGCTCGCGCAGACGGCGCCCAACCTCAAGCTCGTCATCATCCACGGCCTCGCCGATACGCTCTGCCCGGTGGTGCCGAAGATCCGCCAGTTCGCGAACATGATTGAGGCAGGGATGGACGTCGAGGCGCACTTCCTGAGCGAATCCGACGTGGATGGCGTGAGCGTCACCGCGCCCGATCACAGCATCGGCCCGATGCAGCTTGCGACCGACCGTTTTGCCGGGATGTACATTCGCCCGGAGGGCCCGCTCGCGCGCCGACGCAGCGGCACGACCGACTTCGACTTGCGCAGCGACATCGCCTACCCGGTCGAAGGCGGGCGCTACATCGTGAGCTACGACGGCGCCGCTACCGTGCGATTCGAAGGCGACTGACGCCTACTGCGGCAGACTAACCCTCGCCCCGCCGCCCGTGCTCATCTCCCACGTGTGTGCCGACCGACGGGTGGCGCTTGCGGACATCGGCCAGCGCACCGTGTCCCCCACGCCATAGTCGAACACCTCAAACCAGGTGCCCTCCGCGAATTCGCCCGCCAGCGCCTCCGCCGTCGCGTCCGGATGCTGCTCAGCGTCTATCAGCGCGAATCCCGCATTGCGCACTTCGTTGATGCGATACTCCGCCGCGCCATTGGCGCTCCTGATTCGCGCGCCCTCGTAGTAGCCCCACCGCTGCAGGTGGAAGGGCGTATCGGTTAGCACACGATGATCCTCCGTGCCCGTGACCTGCCCGGTGCCGATGCGCGAGTCCATCGAGAGCGATAGCCTGACGCCACCATCGGCCGGTTCGACCGAGGTCACTTCGTACGCTAGCGAACGCTTGTCATTGCCGATAAAGATCGTCTTCCCGATCATCGCCGCCGGCGCTTCCGGCGCGGGTGAGATCGTGATCGAATGCTCCCCATGGTCCACCGCGGTTATCTCAGCCGCGAACTCGCCCGCCTCAAGTGCGATCCCCCGCCCGTTCTTCTCCAGCACCGTGCCGCCCACCAGTGAGACCGACAGCGGCTCACCATCCTGCTCCGCCCACAGCCCGAAGCGCCCGGCGAAGCGGAAGCCGTCCTCGGTGGTTCGCTCGATGGTCGGATCGGCCGACCAGAAAACTGTGTCCACGCGGCCGCTGATCAGTTCGATCCGCGCCGCGCCCGCCTCGAAGCCATCCTCGTCTGCGCCTGTGAGCCCAATCGGCGTTGCGCTGCGGATGATCGGGCTGTTGATGTAGGGCTCCAGCACCGCCAGCACCTGGGTGCGGACGACCTCATCGC
>JAAYJW010000016.1 GCA_012522765.1 candidate division WS1 bacterium
CTGCCAATCGTGCGCATTTCGATCCGCAGCACCATGGAGTCGTCCCGGTCGGGGTACTCGTTATTCACGTCCACCGCGTATACCTCGTTGTCATTCTCCAGCACCTCAAGCGACGCCAGCGGCTCATCGCAGGCGAAGTTCGCGGTGACGGTGAGATCGCCCGCCGGTCCGCCGTCCGGGGTGATGGCGAACTCCGTCGCTGTCGGCACGATCAGGTCGCGCAGGGGCTGCTTGACCCACTTGTAGTCCCAGTTGTCGCTCGGGCGCAGGAGGATGTGATGCAGACCATCGCGGTAGACGAGGTTGCGATCATCTACGGTGGTGATGCTGAGTGATGGCCTCAGCAATGTCTGCCCGGCGAGGGTCTCGCTCGGCAGCGTCCAGCGATGCTCGAGAAGCTCCGTGGCGTCAAAGCTCACCGGCTCAGCGGCGCAGACCATCTCCCCCGCCTCATCGACCAGCGAGGCGGTGACGCTGTAGGAGCCCTCGGTGCCATCGGGCACGTTGAGCATCTCGATCTGCAACTTCTCGCCGAGCGTCAATGCGCGGCGGTAGCTGACGATCAGGCTGGGGATCGAGGTGTCATCGCCCGGGTTCGGCGCCGCTTCGAGGCCCTTCATCTGCCGCATGTAGTTGCGCACTATGCGCTGGGTGGAGAGGCCGTTCTGCACCGTCGGCTCGATGGTGGTGTGCTCATTGAGCTCATCCCACTCGGCCATCCCGATCATGTCCGGCTCGGCCTCCATCGCCGCTTCGAAGCTGTTCCGGAGCGTGCGGGTGCCGTCCTCATCAAGCGTGGAGCCGCTCATGAACTGGAAGTAGCCGATCTTCGCGCCGAGGGCGAGGAACTTGTCGCGGTAGGGCGGCTCGCTCAGCACCGCCTTGACCGTGGGTATCACATAGTCGCGGTCGAACTCCACGTCGAAGGTGCGATCCGGTCGCCGGAATGCGCCGCCGTAGCTCATGTCAATGCCGTCGGCGATGTCCAGGTAACTGCGGATGTGCGCTTTCATGGCCGCATCGGTCTCAGTCGAGACGGTGCCGGTGGCCATGAACTCCTGCTGCGGGGCACTCCACCTGGTGATGGCGCTCAGGTAGATGAAGTCGCCATGCTCGGCGCGGAGCGTCTGGAGCATCTGCGCAAGCTGCTCGGGCGGGAGGCGGTCGCCACCGTAGGTGCCGAAGCGCATCAGATCCTGCCCGCGGTAGGGAAAGCGCGCTGTGATCGACGAGTTCTTCGCGATCTCAAGGGTGCGCGACTTGTAATCTACCGCGTCATCTCCTCCGAAGATCGGGAAGAAGAGGAAGCCCTCCGGATGCGCCTGCTCAGCGCAGTCCATCGCGATCTCATAGCGCTGGATCATGCCCGACGTGCCGATGATCGCGCCCATGCCATCCATCTCGTACATCATCGCGTGGTCCATGATGCGCTGGAAACTCGGGCAGGTCACCACCGTCCTGGGCTCCCTCAGCGAGGTGTCCATGAAGAGCGGCCGGTCCATGTAGCGGTGCAGGTAGTTCTGATAGAGGCCGTACTTCAACTGGCTTGATGAAAAGACCAGAGGCCGCTCGAAGCGCGATTCCCACTCCTGCGCTCCCACGCAGCCTGCGAAGGTAACAACTGAAAGCGCCAAGACCACAGCCATCTTCAATTTCAAGGCTCTACTCCTCACACAGCACAATCAGGATACAAGCGGAGTCTACCACTCACCTCACGACGAAGCAACCGACGGAGGCTCGGCGCCGGACGAAGCCTGCGGCGCGACAATCGGTCTACTGCAACCAGAGCACCGCCATCTCGCCAGGGCCCAGCGTGAGCGTCACAACCGCGTCTTCTCCGGCCCGCACAACCGGCACCGGATAGCCACCATCAACACTGACATCCGTGGCGGTATTGACGTCGTCCGCAAGCCGAACGCGATCGCTCACGCGTTCATCGGCACTCGGATTGAGTGCGAAGAGGTAGCGCTCTCCATCCTCTGTTTCGCGCATCACAAGCTCAAAGCCTGCGTCTTCGCACCACGCATCACGCTCAACACGCTCCTCCAGCAGACTCAGCAGCGAAGCTTGCCCCTCCGCACTCGATACGGCGCGTCCGAGGCCCACAGGCGACAGTAGTGCTTCGCCCTGCCCCACTTTCACGGAGATGAGCGATGTGCCGGACAGCGCAGTGCCTCCGGGGATGTCGAAGCGCCACTCGTTCGTCTCCGGGTCAGCCTCGACAGTCTCCGTCCCCCAGGCTTCCCGAAGCAGTGCCCCGGATGGCCGCGTCAGTTCGTCACGCACGCCGGGCGGCTCGGTCGCGATCAGTGTGCCGCCACCACGCACGTAGTCCACCAGCCGCCGCTGATGCGCCTCAGAAAGATACTCCGCGCAGGGCAGGAAGACCACGTCGAACTCAGATAGAGCCGCGCGACCATCAGCGAAATACTCCTCCGGGATGATCTCGCACGGGAAGCCCGCGCGGTAGATGGTCTGATGGATCGCAAAGATCTCCCCTGACGAAAGACCCATACGCCGCTGAGTCCGCATCGATGCGGAGGGCTGCCAGACTGCCACTCGAAGCTGGGGAATCGTGGAGTGCGTGAGCACCCAGTCGAGGTTGCGACCGCGGTCGAGCGCCACCTTGAGCGCCGGTGCGCAGTAGCGCATGGTCAGGACATCGTAGCGCGGGTCGAACCAGTTGCCGTTGTAGGTGAAGATGTAGCTGCCCGAAGTGTAGGCGTACCACTTCATCTGCAGCGTGCGGCCCCACGCGAACGCGCGGCTGACATGCTTCTCCAGCCCCCGCCGCTGTGCCCGCTCATCGGTGATGCGGTCGGACTCCTCCTGTGTGCCCCAGAAATCCTCCAGGTAGCCAAGCGGCTTGTTGCCGTTATACCGCGACAGCGAGTTGAGGTACTGATTCATCACCTGCATGTCCGGCGCCCGGCGGTGGTAACTCAGGACGTCACAGGTCTCGAAGATTCGCGCGCCGTTGATGGCGGTGAGCAGTGCGCTGTGCCGCGATGCCACCGGCCGAGTGGTGTCTCCGGCTCGAACCGACTCGTAGATGAGCTTGAGGTAGTCTATGTAGCCGTTCTCAATGAAGCGCTCGAACTCCGCCACCAGCGGGGTGATCTCGCGATCGGGTTGCGCGAAACGATCCGGCGGCGGCTCGATGGCGTCGAAGCTCGCATAGCCAGTCCCCCACTCCCGGTTGAGAGACTCGACCGTCGTGTATTCCGCCTCCAGCCAGCGATGGAACTCGGCGAGTGCGCTCGGGCCGTAGCCTGTCTGCCGCCTGCCGCCGTTGGCGCCGAAGTAGGGGTAAGCCTCCTGCGCGGTCTCGTAGAAGAACACGCGCGGCTCATTCTTGACGAAGCCCGCCACGCGGGTGAGGCTGTCGCGGATCATCTCGCGCACCGCCGGGTGGTAGAAGTTCAGCCCGTAGTAGGTAGAGTCGCGGCCCTGCAGGCCGTCCCACGAGACCTTGCGCACATCCGGATCGTCGGCGTGACGCGCCATGAACCACTCCGGCGCCCAGAGCACATCATGCTGGCCGAAAGGCAGCATGGCAAAGGTGCCGCGGTAGCCGTAGCTCTCCAGCGTGTCGCACATCTCGGTGATGTTGCTGAAGTCCGGCTCGCCACCCTCCGGCCATTCTTTCGGCCGACCAGAGGCCGCAGAGTGAAACTCGAAGTCGAACGCTTCCTCGAACTCGCGCCACCCGGTCGGGCTCCAGGCGCCGATGAGCAGGCGGTTCATGCGGCCATCGGCGGCGAAAGGCGGTGTGTCGCGCGACTGCTCGCCGAGGTGATCGGGAAGCGTGACTGCAGCGGCGGGCTTGATGGCGCCCATCGCTTCCTCTGTCGAGCTGTTCAGGCTCGTGATTGCCTGCTCCAGTGCGGGGGTGGTGTCAGTGAATGGGGCCCACTCGCCGCTTCGGAAGGCGGTGCCGAAGGCGAGGTAGCTGGCGTTCAGCCGTTGCTCCATCGCCTCAAAGCTGCCGCGAAGCTCATCAGGCGGCTCCTGCCCGGCATAGGCGAAGCAACGCTCCACCTCGCGAAGCCGCGCTTCCGCGATGCCGCTGGTCATCAGCAGTTCGTTGTAGCGCTTCGCGGCGAGGTAGGCCTCATCGCGCGCCTCCATGTGCCGTGAGAAGCGTCCCGCCGGGCCTCCGCCGATCTCCACTCCGATGGGGTAGTAGCTCCAGACATCGGGCGTCAGGTTGTCCGGAGCGCCGAGGCTCTCAAAGCGCAGGTCGTCGAACCAGACGCTGCCGACGGCGTACTCCACGCGCAGCAGCACCTGCCAGCTTCCCACGCCCTCGGTCTCGTCATAGACGAGGCCCGACCAGCGCACCCAGTCGGTGCCCTCGATCGGCTCCTTGCGCAGGTCCATCGGCGAACTGCGGCGGAGTATCGCGCCATCTGCCGCGCTGCGGTGATTGACGATGAAGCCCACTGCAGTGTCCGGGACGCCTGCGTCCTTGCGGATGGCGACGGAGATGCGGTAGATCGAGGTGGCATCAAAGTCTCCAGTGCTCTGCAGCACGAAGGCGCGATCGGCGGCGCTGGGGGCATCTATGCGCAGCGATGCCCCACCCTCCAGCGCGACCTCCGTGTCGGCGTGCATGCTTGACCCGCTCTCCTCAGGCCAGAATCCCCAGCCCGCGAGGCCATCTTCGAAGCCCTGGTTGGCAAGCAGTTGCACCTCTTCGGCGCAGACCTGTCCCAGCAGTAGAAGCGCAGCAACAGACAACATGCAGGCGCGCATCATTTCCGTCACCTCCAGTGATGAGCGTGATTTCGCCGCGCTCGCTTCTCAACCTGCGCAGATGGAGGTTTCGGCGGTATCGGCGGGGCATAAAGCATTGAGCTTGTTGGCGAAACTGCAGGACACGCTGGAGGGCGACTGACGGGATGAGCGACGATCGAAGGCTGGTGCAGGACCAGGAGTTCGTGGCGCAGGAGTGGCCGTTCGAGCCGGGCAAGCGCATGGTGAAGATGTGGGTGGATGAACCGGTCGCCGGCATCGGCGAGGGCACGGGGCTGATGCTCTGCCTGCACAACTGGGGCGGCATCTACGATGAGCCGCGCTACCGAAGCTGGTGCCGCACCTTCTCCGAACGCTACGACGTGGTCACTATCAGCGTGAACTACCTGCAGAGTGGCGCGGAGGCGCACAAAGACAAGGGACGCGTTCACCCCTACGACTTCGGCTACCTGCAGGCGATGGACTGCCTCGGCGCACTCTATCATGTGCGCAGCCAACTGATCGACCAGGGCCTCGCCTTCGACGAGCACCGCATCTACTCCATGGGCGGCTCCGGCGGCGGCAACGTCACGCAGATGGTCTGCAAACTCGCCCCGCACACGTTCGCCTGCGGCGTGGACATCTGCGGTATGCCGGGGCTGATTGACGCCTTCGCGTTCGGCACCGGCGAGGGCACGCATATTGACGCGGGCTACTCGCGCGATCCGGAGGATCCCCGCTACCTGAGCAGCAACATGCGGCGCATCCGGGACTTCGGCGACCCGGAGCACTGCCGGCTGCTGGCGGAGGCGAACCCGGCGCTGCAGATGGTGATCGTGCATGGGACCGAGGACGCGACCTGCCCGGTGGTGCCGAAGATCGAGCAGTTCGCGCGCATGACAGCGGCAGGGATGCACGTGGATGGGCGGTTCATCACGACCGTGGATGTTGATGGCTACGCGGTCACGACCACCGGCCATGCCGTCGGCAGGCGCGAACTGGTGGTGATGAAGTACGCGGACGACTACATGCTGCCCAACGGCCGCCTCGCGAAGCGCACGGAGCAGGAGAATGACTTCCAGCGCGGCGCCGTCTTTGAGTACCCGGGCGATGACGGCCGGTTCGTGCTCAGCTTCCAGGATTACCCGACCGTGGACTACGTGGCAGGCTGAAGGAGCAGGCAGCCATGAAGAAAGCGATCCTGACCGTGATGGCCCTGTCACTCGCCACCACTGCCCTCGCGCAGGGTCAGAACCTCCTCGTCAACCCCGGCTTCGAGGAGTGGGTTGATGACGTGCCGGTCGGGTGGGCGTCGAACGGCAACCCGCTCACGAGGAGCGATGATGCACACTCCGGTCAGGCGGCGCTGCGGATCGTCGCTGAGGGCGAGCACAACCGCGCGGACGTCTTCCAGGCGGAAAAGACCGACCTGCAGCCTGACACGCAGTACCTCGCGTCAGTGTGGGCGAAGGGCAAGGGGCGTCTGCGCATCCAACTTTCGCAGTACGATCCGGCTTGGGTCGGTGGCTGCTCGATGCTCCACGCAGACCTGACGGAGGAGTGGACCGAGTACCGTTTCTTCTACGGCGCCGTCGGCGATGAAATCAAGTCGATCCGCTTCGACCTCTACCTCGGCGACGTGGGCGCGTGGGCGGTCATTGACGATGTCTCGTTCACCGCGATC
>JAAYJW010000193.1 GCA_012522765.1 candidate division WS1 bacterium
ACTATCGCTTCGGCGGCCGGTTTTGTTCCGCCTGCATGTTCTATCCCCCGCCCAGCAGCCCGAGCAGGCGCGCGACTACCTCACGGTCAATCTCGGCCGCCAGATCCATCCCCTCCAGTCGCACCGCCATCTCCTCGACAAGCGCCGGATCGGGAGCATCGCCGAGCCCCAGTGTCAGCAGCACCTCGTTCGCAAGCTGCTCGCCGATCGCTTGATCGAGCGCGGTCATTACATCCAGCGCCTGCACGCACATCAGCGTGTTGAGCTCAGCCGCCATGGGGTCGGCAGTCGGCGGATTCGGTACCACACCACGTCGCACCCCGGCGATCAGCGCCGGGACCAGCTCCCACCGCCCTGCCTCCACCAGCGCCCCGCCAAGTCGCCCCACAGCGGGCCAGTTCGGCAAGCGCGACTGCGCCATCAGGTCCTCCGGCGGCTCCGGAGACGTCAGATCGATCTTCCAGACCACTCGCGACCCGGGCAGCAGTTCGCCGTTCGTCGCGACGATCTCGCCCGGCAGCGTCACCGAGAAGCTGATGCCACTGTCGCCGCCGCTCATCATCATACCCATCATGTCGCCGAGGGCAGCATCCATGCCCTCAATCTGCACCTGGCCCTCGTCCGGCTGCTCTGCCGTCGGCTGATCCTGTGGCTGCTCATCCACCTGCCCGGCTTCCATCGGTTCCTCGGGCAGAGGCATGGTAAAGGTATAGACGTTGCTCAGCGTCCCCTGGGTCATCGAGAATTCGGGCTGCGGCTGAGCATCGGCCGTGAAGAGGCTCTCTCCCGGTCCAGCCTCGCCCTGCCACGCCTGTACATGCCATTGGTCGCGCTCGAAGGCCGGTTCTTCAGTCCACTTCCCCGGCGCCAGGCCGTCGCTGATGTTGCTGGAGAAATCGCCCTCCCCGCCCTCCATCATCGACTGCATGACTCCCGCCTCGAGACGCGCGGTGGTCGAACCATCCGGCGCCATAGCGAACTGCCCATCCACGAAGATGCAGCCGCCCGTCAGCGTCAGCGCGACGAGGGCCATGACCATCAGCGTGAGCTTAGTGGTAGACACCATACTCTTCCACCGCCTCCGAGAGTGCGACTACATTCTCCCACGGCACATCCGGCTCCAGCACGTGCGTGGGTGCTATCAGCAATCCACCGTCACAGCCGACGTTCTCAACCGTCCACTTAACCGCTGCTTTGACGTCTGCCGGCGAACCAAAGGGCATTGTGGTCTGCGTGCCGATGCAGCCCCAAAACGAGAGCCGATCGCCATACTGCCGCTTCAGCGCCGCCGGGTCCATGCACTCGGGCTGCACCGGGTTGAGGATGTCGAAGCCGATCTCGATCAGGTCCTCAATCACCGGCCGCACGTCCCCGTCGCTGTGATACCACGCCAGGATCTCCGGATTCTCGTCCTTCGCCGCCTTGATGACCCTCCGCCAGCGCGGTTTGAGCCACTCGCGCCACATCTTCGGGCTCATCATCATTCGATCCTGCATGCCGATGTCATCGCCGCAGTGGATCATATCACAACCGGCCTGCCCGTAGCGCGTCGCCATGAAGGCGCGGTCCTCGGTGATCCGGTCGAAGATGTATCCCGCGTAGGGCGGATCGAGCAACATCTTCTCCATCAGCTTCTCCATCCGCGGCATCTGCCACGCGTTCTCCCAGATGTGCCCGATGCTCCCGGCAACGAACCATTCATCGGAGTGCAGATCGGCCACGGCCTGTTCGAGGTGAGCGTGTCGCCAGCCGGGGGTGTAGTCAGGCCACGGGAACTCCTCAAGCTCCGCGACCGTCTCGGTCTTCGCGAGCGGATAGAGGCGACTGGTGAAGTGGAAGAAGTCGGACGGGGCGCGACCGGTGCCGTATTCGCTGAAACTGCAGCCTTCGGGGACTCCATCGGGGTAAAAGCGCGTGAAGTCCGGCAGCTTCTCCGGCCCCCGGAAGCTCACCGTGCGGCGCTCGAAGCCGAAGTATTCGGCGGCATTTGTCGCGCCGGTCTGCCGCACAAACTCTTCCTGCAGCGTTGGAGTGAAGCTCCACTCCTTTGGCACACGGTCGGGCTTTTCCCTGCGGATGGCGGTTAGAACGCGCTCTCGCGGTGACATATCTCGCGGCATCAGCGGACAGGTCCTCCTTCAGATCGCATGCGCCCGTAGAGAAAGATCATCGTCGCGATGACGCTCACCGACAGCATGACGACGCTCACCACCGGCGAGATGATGTCGGCCAGCAGGCCCACAATCAGCCCCGGCACGAGGAAACGATCAGCCACCGCCAGAGCCGCATCATCTCGGGGGTGACCAGCGTGTCGAGTATCTCTACCGCACCCTTCAGGTAGAAGCCGCACTCGATGCAGCGCGCTCGACCGGGCTGGTTCTCAGCGCCGCAGACCGCGCAGACCCGCAGGCCCATCTCCTCGCGCCGCTTCCGCGCGAGGCAGCGCTCAAGATGCCGCTTCGCCTGCGCGCTGAGTTCGTGCATCTCCACGTACGCCTGATAGTGCTCGATCGCGCGCTCCCAGTCCTCCTGTTCCTCGTAGATCTGCCCGAGACGCAGGTGCGGGTAGGGCACGTCCGGCTGGCGCTTGAGCGCCGCCTTCAGGTTGAGGATGTCCGCGCGCAGCAGCCGTCGCCCCCTGATCGCCTCGGAGGCGATCGGCAGCAGCGGGATGGCGCCCACAACGAGCGCGAGCAGGATGATCGGCCCCACCGCCGCCAGCCCCTGCATGGAGAAGCTCAGCGCGATCAGCACCAGCATCACGCCGACGATCATCATCAACTCGAAGCCGCTGAGAGTGCGATCAACCAGCCACATGCCGAGCAGGCGGTAGACTGACCAGCCGCACAGCAGCAGAACGAGCACGATCAGCGGGCCGAAGATGAACGCAATATCGGCTCCGGGCATCCTCCGTCACCCCCTGCTCCGGCAGATGTCAGTCGCTCGGCTCTTCCATGCCGTAGATGCTCGCCCCGCGGTCAACAAGCTTCTCCCGCAGCGCGTCCACACCGGCGAATCGCGCGTTGGCGCAATTCGCCGCCTACGCGTCGTCATGCGCCGTCGGACGCCGTTGTTCCTCCAATGCCCGCACCTGCGGCGGCTCCGGGAAGGCCTCGATGGTCCTCTCCTACGGCGTGAGCGTCTGCCGCACGATCCGGTTCCGCGCCATCAGGCGCGCGAGTCATGAGCGTCGGCTGCATGGCTTTGTTCGGCATGAATGGCAATTTCATCCGCCAGCCTGGGCAGCAGCACCTCTGGCAGACAATGGCCAAGCCCGTCAATTTCTATCAGTCGGGCATTTGGAAGCAAGTCTGCGATGTGTTTGCCATGGGGCGGTGGGTTAAGAGGGTCCTCAGAACCCTGAATCACCAGGGTCGGAATGCTCACTCCTCTTAACTCCTCCCCCCGTGAAAACGAAACCGGAGTTGCCAGTGCGTGATTCCCGGGCTGTGTCCAGCTTCCAGCATGATCTATACAGCGTCGCTCACGAAGTCGGAAGTCTGACTCGTCAAACTCAATCCTGTTCCCTGCAAGCAGACGCCATTCTCTAACACGGCGATCGAGCTCTTCTTCTATGCTTTCAGAGGGAGTTGCGCGCTCAGAAAGCGCTTCAAGCACATTCTTATTTGGAACAGGCAAACCGTCCGGCGAACTCTCTCCTGAAAAAGCCCGGGCAATATTGCCAACGAAGTCCACATCAAGCGCCGCTCCACACATAACCGTCAAGCTATGGAGTCGATCCGGATGATCCAGTGCAAGCACTTGCCCTAATGTCGCGCCCATCGACAAACCTACAATATGTGCTTTGTTCACTTCCCATGCGTCGAGAACCGATACTGCATCTGACGCCAGATCCTCCACGGCATAGGGAGATTCATCAAAGTCAATGAAGGTAGAACGCCCCGTATCACGATGATCATACCGGATGACGCGATACCCTTTGGAAACGAGCAGCTCAACAAATTCATTCGGCCACATCAGTGCTGATGCATTGGCGCCAGCAACCAAAAGGATCGTGTCTATTCGACCCGATCCAACTGACTCACTCCAGAGTGATCTGCCGTCCACATCTACAAGCTTCTCTGGCACGACAATCGTCCTCCACATAGGGCCCGATCGCGTGGGCATCCGGAGGATCACAGGCGATCCCTTCGGAGTTACTGCGCACTACAGCGCCTCAGACCACCGGCCCCCTCTTCACCTCTCCCCCATCACTCTTCGCTGAGACCGTAGATGCTCGCCCCGCGGTCAACAAGCTTCTCCCGCAGCGCGTCTACATCAACGGATCGGACGTCGGCCTCCTCCAGAGCCATCTCGGCGGCGCATCCGGCCGCTTCGCCTATTGCCATCACGATCGGCATAACGCGCATTGAGCTATGCGCCGCATGGTCGCAGGAGATGCAGCGGGCGGCGATCAGCAGGTTGTCGAAGCCCCGCGGCGTGATGCAGCGGTACGGCACGTCGTAGGCCTCGCCCGGTGGCAGGCGCTTGATGACCGTGCCCGTCCCCGCCGGGTTATGTATGTCCACCGAGTACGATCCGCGCGCGATGCCATCATCGAACTTGTGCGCCTCGAGGACGTCATCCACGGTCAGCAGGTAGTCGCCCATGATGCGGCGGCTCTCGCGGATGCCGATCTGCGGCGCCATCTCCTCCAGCCACGCCTCCTCGAAGCCGGGCACGTGGTCAACGAGGAAGCGCACCATCTGCCGCACCTGCCGCCGGCCGATCAGTTCCGCGTCAGTCATATCCTCGGCATTGGTGGCGTCGTGCATAACCACGCGGGTGGTGTTGAAGTGTACCTGGCGATCGTGGGTGGTGAAGAACTTCAGCACGTTCTCGCGCGGGTTGTCGATCTCGCCGCGCTCCTTTGCGGCGTCGTAGAGTTCGTTGATCTCCTGCCGCGAGGGCATCGCCTCAATGTTCACGTTCATCATCCGGAAGCAGAGCGTCATTGGCTGGCAGTGGCCATCCTCCTCGCGCCCGATCTCCACCTCCGCGCCCGCCCACGCCGCGAGATCGCCATCGCCGGTGCCATCGATGAAGATCTCGCCATGCACCTGTCGAAGGCCGGACTTGCTGAGGGTGGCGATGCTGGTGATCGCTTCATCGGCGGTATCTACATCGGCCAGCATGGTGTGAAGCTGCAGCCTCACGCCCGCCTCGGCGCAAAAATCCTCAGCGACGAACTTGAACATTTCCTCATCGAACGCCGAGGGCTGTCTTGGCCCGCCCCAGCCGCCGTACTCATCGAGGCGCCCGGTGATGCGCTCGAAGAGCCCACGGATGATCGGCTTGCCGCCGGCCACCCACGGCATGAACGGGTTCACCAGCCCCGCGGTGGCCATGCCGCCGAGGAAACCGTAGCGTTCGATCAGCAAGACATCGGCGCCCTCCTCAGCAGCCGCGACTGCGGCGCATAGTCCACCCGGGCCGCCTCCCACCACGACCACTTCGGCCTCGTCGGCTACATCCAGCGCGTCATAGTTGATCGCATTGCTCATCAGTCAGACTCCTCGGGTTCATTCAGATCTACTGTAATGTGCATGCCCTGTTCGGCGGCCTCACGCGCCAGCGTGTTCCACTCCTGCATCTCGTCAAACTGCTCCCGCGAGCAGGGTAGCAGCTCAACCTGGATATCCCATCGCCACTTCGCCTGAAGCTCCGGCAGCAGCTTGCTCAGCGGCTGGCCCGCGAACCTGTCGTCGAGCAGGACGAGGTTGAGGTCGGAATGAGGTCGTTCATCACCACGCTGGCGAGAGCCGAAGAAGATCGCTTCTTGGACGCTCACGCGGCGCATGAAGGCGCGGATCTCCTCGATCAGTTCCTCTCGCGGTACTTTGCCTCGATCCACTCGAAGGCCTCCTCTGCCAGTTCCACGGCCTCCTGCGCGTCCTCGGGTTCGAACTGCTCCGAGGGCGGACCGCCTGCGGCATCCACGTAGCGCGTGGACATGTAGAACGGGTTCAACCGCTTGATGATTTGCCAGATCGGCTCGGGTATCCTCCCGAAGATGTCGTGGATCATCGCCTGGAGTGAGTGCTCGCGTGGCATGGGGCGCTTGAGGAGGATCGGGTAGCCGCACTTGAGGAGCTTCTCGATCGCCTGCCGTGCGTGGAAGATAGCGTGGTGGGGGATGACGTGCTGCGAGAGCAGGCGGGCCGCCTCAAGGTCAATGCGGGCGTCGGCGATCCATCCCTGTTCGCGTTCGGAGAGCATAATAGTCAGGTGGCCTCGTGGGATTCGTCGTCGGCCATGATACGTATACCCTCGCGGTCGGCGATGCGCTCGATGCCGATCTGCTTGCGCGCCTCCTCGAACTCCTCGGGAGTGTAGGCCAGAAGCTCGATGGGAGGACGCACAAGTCGCCACTCCAGATAGAGCGGTGGCAGTCGATCCAGAAAGCGCACGCCCTTGAAGCGGGAAGAGATGAGCATGAGGTCGGCGTCGCTGTGTCGCCGTTCCTCACCGCGGGCATATGAGCCGTAGAGGATCGCCTCCTCGACATCCACACGCCGCAAGTAATCGCGGATTTCCTCTACGAGCCTTTCTCGCGTAAGAGGGCGGTCGCCCACTGTAATGTCTTTGAGCATTGTCTCCTCGCCTCCTCCGCATCCGCTTTACAGTATTCCTCGCCTGGCACAGCCATCAGGCTGCTGCGATAGCGAGAGATCGTGTAGTGACGATCTAAGCCCGCGAGCGCCTCCAGAATCTCCTGGGGCACTTCCGTACCGGGCGGTACGCCGTCCGCGGCAAGCATTCGAAGGCTATGTGAATGCGGAGGTTCCTCACTATGCTGGTCCGCGTAGAGAGCTTTGAGTGCCTTCTCAGCGGCCTGTTGCGCTATGAAACACGCCCAGTTGTACTTCTCCTCGCGTATGTTGGAATGGACGGCCAGCATGTCCTCCTGGGCCTGCCGCACCCATTCCTCAGCCTCCCGTCGCATCAGCTACGCAATCCTCCCGGTGACCGATAGCCTGAACCCATCCGCCGAGCCGCGGCAGTGGCGCGGATCAGGAGCACTACATGTACCTGGCCTCAAGTACGTAAGCGGCTTCAAGCTGGGCGCGGGCGTCGGCGACCCATCCCCGTTCGCGTTCGGAGAGCATGATGGTCAGGTGGCCTCGTAGGATTCTTCGTCGGCCATGATACGTATACCCTCGCGGTCGGCGATGCGCTCGATGCCGATCTGCTTGCGCGCCTCCTCGAACTCCTCGGGAGTGTAGGCAAGCGCTTCAAGGAATGGCAGCGATGGGTCCCACGCGTGATGCAGGGCGGCGAGGCGCTGGTGAGGTACCGTACCTTCAAAGCGCCGCGAGATGACCATCAAGTCGACATCGCTGTCGCCCAGATTGGTTCCTTTGGCTCGCGAACCGTAGAGTATCGCTTGCCTGACCGCGATCCGCGACATGAAGCGCCTGATTTCGTCGATTAGCTCTTCGCGTCGAAGGAGGCGGAGAGCCACGATATTATCTCCTGCCGCTCTCGTTTTGGCACCGTCTGCCGTCCCCGATTGCCGATTGCCGCTTCCCGGCCGTTACAGCCTTTCCCGCAGCATCTCGTTCACCATGCCGGGGTTCGCCTGACCCTGTGTCTTCTTCATCACCTGGCCGACAAGGAAGCCGATCGCCTTGTCCTTGCCCTCACGCACATCCTGCACCGGGCCGGGGTTCTCGGCGATCACCTCGTCTATCACGCTCTCGAGCGCGCCGCTGTCGGAGATCTGCTCGAGGCCCTCCTCGGCGACTATCTCGCGCGCACTGCGCCCGGTCTCGAACATCGTCCCCAACACGTCCTTGGCGATTTTGCCCGAGATCACGTTCTCCTCGATCAGCGAGAGCAGTTCGGCGAGGTTGGCGCAGCTCACCGGGCTCCGCTCGATGCTGACGCCGGCTTCGTTGAGCAGGCTCATCAGGTCGCCCATCACCCAGTTGCTCACGGTCTTCGCAGCGCCCTCGAAGCGCTCGCAAGTCTCCTCGAAGTAGTCGGCCAGCGCCCGGGTCTCGGTCAGCACCCGCGCGTCATACTCGGGCACTTCGTACTGCTCGCAGAAGCGCTCGCAGCGCGCGGCGGGCAGTTCGGGGCAGCTATTGACGATCCCCTCGACCCACGCCCGGTCCGGCTCCAGCGGCACCAGGTCGGGCTCGGGGAAATACATGTAGTCGTCGGAGGTCTCTTTACGGCGCATCAGCGCGGTGACGCCGTTGTTCTCATCCCAGCGGCGGGTCTGCTGGAATAGCTCGTCCTCGCGCCCCTCCGCGACAGTCTTGCGCTGGCGAGCGATCTCATACTTGACCGCCTCGAAGACCGAGCGGATCGAGTTGAGGTTCTTGATCTCGACTTTCGGCGTCGCCTCGCCGGTCTGCCGATCATTGAGGTTCACCGTCGGCTCCGCGCGCAGGGCGCCCTCCTCCATGTTGGCGGTGGACACGCCGATGCAGCGGAGGATCAGGCGAAGCTGCGTGAGGTACTCGCGGCACTGCTCGGCAGTCGTAAAGTCGGGCTCGGTGACGATCTCCATGAGCGGGATGCCGCCGCGATTGTACTCGACCAGCGTGGAGCCGGTCTGCAGGTGGATGTTCTTACCGGTGTCCTCTTCGAGGTGCGCGCGGCGGATGCGGATGCGCACCGGCTCACCATCCACCGTAAGGTCGATGGAGCCATCGTAGGTCAACGGCTCGTCATACTGCGAAACCTGAAAGTTCTTCGGCAGGTCGGGGTAGAAGTAGTTCTTGCGAGCGAAGCGACAGCGATCGGCGACCTTGCAGCCGAGCGCGGCTCCGGTGCGAATGACATACTCGACCGCCTTCCGGTTGGGCACCGGCAGTGACCCGGGGAGGCCGAGGCAGGTCGGGCAGACGTTCGAGTTCGGCTCCGCTCCGAACTGCGTCGAGCACGAACAGAACATCTTCGATTCGGTGTCAAGCTGAACGTGAACTTCCAGACCGATCATAGGCTCCATAGCCATCAACAATCACCCTTGCGGCAGCAACTGAAGCGTCAGATGCGACGAAAGCAAACGCAGCGACGGCAGCGGCCCGTCGCTGACGGGCCTATGATACACCGGGCGCGGAGGCTTGTCGAGGGGGCAGGTTGCGAGACGGCGCGGAGAGGGGCATAATCGTCACAGGCAGATCGAGTGAGGTCGAAGGAGGCACGGGCGATGGCCGATGTGAAGGACAAGGCTCTTCAAGCGGATGAAAGCGCCTGCCATCAGGCGCATGACGTCGAGGGTTCCCCTGAGCCGTGGTCCGAGGAGAGGATCCGGCGTTGCGACGAGTGGATGAAGCGGTTGGTCGGTGCCATCGAGATGCCCTTTGAGGTGGACGTAGAGGACTACTTCCGGCGCGCCCGCGAGGAGTAGTCGGCCCGAGCTTCAGGTCATCCGCTACGACCAGCCTTAGCTTCCGCGCTCACCTCGCCGGCCCTCCGTAGCCTGTCGCGACATGCAGCAGCGGGTCGTCCTGCAGCGTCTGCAGCGCGGCGAAGTCGAACTGCTCCCGCCAGTCCTCCGCGGGCTTGAGCACCAGCACCGCAGGCCGCCCCAGCAGCGCCGGGTCGCTCAGATCCGTATCCGCCCAATAGTCATACTGCGATTCGCGCCGCCCCACATACTTCCCCGCGTCATAGACAACCGGCCGCCCATCCATGTAGAACGCAAGCTGGCTTGCCTGGCCGTAGGAACCGGCGATGACCAGCGGCTCCTGCCCGGTCTGACCGCGTAGCAGCTCCCGCGCTGCGTCGGCCTCCGCGGCAAGATCCTTGCCTCCACTGAGTCGGAACATCGGCACCGCATCGCCGATCACTGGCATACGCGCCCAGGCATGCGGGAAGGCCACGATGGTCAGCGTCACCACCCCCCAGCCGATCATCCAGCGCCAGCCGCTTACCCACGCGCTCCGCGGCTTTGGCGGCGACTTGATGCCCGCCTGCCTCGCCGCCTCAGCGTGCGCCAGCCACTGCCGCCGTCTTTCTCGCCAGCGCGGCACCTCCTGCACGGTCGCCTCCGATAGCAGCACAAGCAGCGTCAGATAGCCGCTGACCGGCCAGTTCGCCTCCACCCGCGACGCCAGCGAGACCAGCGCGAAGAAGCCGAGTGTCGGGAGGCCGCAGCAGAGCAGGTACAGGTGCGTGGGCCATCGCTCAGGGACGCGCCGCCTGATGACGCGCACCGCGGCCATCACGATCAGCACGAACGCCGGGATGCCGAGCACGCCAAGCTGAGTCGCCAGCAACTCCAGCGCGGAGAATCCGCCGAAGGGCTCATCCCACTGCGTCGGCACATCGCCACCGGGGGCGCCGAGATGACCAAGCTCATGCCGCACCGCCGGCCAGCCGTTCTCCGCGTTCCAGATGAACCACGGCAGTATGCCAACCATGAAGCCGATGACGACGATCAGCACGCCGGCCGTCAGTCGCCGATCCCACGGCAATTGCCGCCTCCGCAGCCAGGCGTAGATCAGCAGGCCCGGCGCGAACAGCACGATCACGTACTTCACAAGGAAGCCCAGCCCCAACGCGACACCCAGCGCCGCCCAGAGCGTCCACGGCCGATCGCCCCGCTCGTGTGATCGGAACGCGTGCCACGCAATCCACGCGCAGAGCAGCCATGAGGCCATGAAGGGCGGATCAATCGTCATTAGCTGCGCTTCAAGCTGGAAGATCGGAATGAGGTTGAACGCAACCGCTGCGAGGAAGCCCGCGCGCTGATCGCCAGTCGTCTGCATCGCCAGCCGCGCCACCAGCAGCGAGGCCACTGCCGACGACACCGCGGCCGGAAGTCGGATCGCCCACTCGCTGGTGCCGAAGATGGCTGTGCTCGCGCCGATCAGCCACGCCACTCCGGGGCCCTTGGAGTAGTAGGAGAGGCTCAGCCGCCTCGACCACTCCCAGTAATGCGCCTCGTCGTGGATAAGCTCCCACGGGCTCAGCCAGATCAGGTAGATGACGCGCAGCACCAGCAGGCCCACCACAAGGAGCACCGCCGCGCGCCAGTCGGCCCAATTGAGCCACCGTCGCTCGGCTGCATCAAGCTCCTCAGTTTCTACCGCCGCATCAATCTGCGACATCGCGTCCTCCATCTCTCCCACGATCAGCGTCTTCAGCGTCACAGATTACGCGGAACTCGACGCAGACGCAAGTACCGCAGGCCGGATCGAATGCAGGCGCAACTTCATACGCTCCCGGGGGAGGCCATTTCGGCCCGATGGCGAACCATCATCCCGTTGCGCTCAGACGCACCTAAGGGAGACCCGCAGATGGACGCGCAGAACCAACCCGACCAGCCCCAGGTTTCCATCGTCATTCCCGTCTACAATGAAGAGGAGACCATCCCCCACCTT
Source organism: candidate division WS1 bacterium (assembly GCA_012522765.1). Lineage (GTDB taxonomy): Bacteria > Armatimonadota > Zipacnadia > Zipacnadales > UBA5352 > UBA5352. The sequence continues at coordinate 11,343 of JAAYJW010000193.1, forward strand.
CATGACGCGCTCGCGACCGCTCTCGCGGACCTCGACCGCCCGTGGGAGGTCGTGCTTGTCAATGACGGATCGAAGGACCGCAGCGCCGAGAAGCTCGACGAGGTGGCTCAGAAGGACCCGCGCTTTGTCGCGATACACCTGCGCCGCAACTTCGGTCAGACGGCCGCAATGTCGGCGGGTTTTGACCACGCGCGCGGCGAGATCATCGTCGCGATGGATGCGGACCTGCAGAACGATCCCGCCGATGTCCCCAAGCTCCTCGCGAAGATGGACGAGGGCTATGATGTCGTCAGTGGCTGGCGCAAGGACCGCAAGGACAAGTGGCTGACGCGCATCTTCCCGTCGCAGGTGGCGAACTGGCTCATCTCGCGCGTAACCGGTGTCTACCTGCATGACTACGGCTGCTCGCTCAAGTCCTACCGCCGCGAGATCCTCGACGACGTGCAGCTTTACGGCGAGATGCACCGCTTCATCCCGGCACTCGCGCGCTGGGCGGGCGCCAGCATCACGGAGGTCGTGGTGACGCATCACCCGCGGCAGTTCGGCTCGTCGAAGTACGGGCTCTCGCGCACGCTGCGCGTCTTCCTCGACCTGCTGACGGTGAAGTTCCTGCTCAGCTACGTGACGCGCCCGATCCAGGTCTTCGGCAAGTGGGGTCTGCTCTCAGGCGCCGTGGGCTTCCTGCTGGCGCTGTGGCTGACGATAGATAAGCTCGCGTTCGGCCATGACATCGGCAACCGCCCGGCGCTTCTGCTTGCGGTGCTGCTGATCGTGGTGGGCTTCCAGTTCGTGACGATGGGCCTGCTGGCGGAGCTTCAGGCGCGCACCTACTACGAGGCGCAGGGCAAGCCGATCTACGCGATCCGGCGCATTACGCGGGGGTAGCGGGAGGACGGCGTCACAAAGACAGCCGCGGCCGTTGGCGTTTGTCAACGGCCCTGCCGCCTCGCGCTGCCGCTCGCAAGAGCGCGCAACTGATGTCGCAGCCTCACGCTTCCCATGTGCCACGGGCGCCCTCGCCCGTGGGTCGTTCGGCATAACCGCTTCATCTGGCACGACCCACGAGTTCACCCTGAGCGACATGCCAGATAGCGCCGCCGTCTTTAGAGCTTGCGAAAGCAAGCTACGGTAAGGGACAGTCGTTGCCGTTAGCCGTTCCTCCGGGAGGCCGCCGTAACAGCCCACGGGCGAGGGCGCCCGTGGCACATGACGGCGCCAACTACCGCCGCGCTTCGCGCCTCCCCTCGCCGGGGCCGGGCCGCCGCCTCTACTCCCACGTCAGTTCCGTCAACTCCCGCTGCAGGGCGCACTCCAGCCGCCATGCCTCGTGCGGGAACTCGTCCATCACGTTCTGCTGCTCCGCCGGATCGGCCTGCCGGTCGTAAAGCTCATCCTCCTCACTCGCGCCCGGCATCAGCAGGCTCCAGCGTTCATCGCGGATGGCGCGACCGCCGTTGAAGCTGCCGGTGATGGCCGTCTCACGCACACGCTCCACCTCGCCCCGCACCAGCGGCAGCAGGCTCGTGCCGTGGATGTTCGGCATCGCTTCAACGCCCGCGGCATCGCAGATCGTCGGCGCGATGTCCGAGAGCCGCACCAGCGCCTCACGCCTCTCCCCCGCCGCCTGTCCGGGCAGGTGCAGGATCAGCGGCACCGCCGCGAGTTCCTCATACATCCATGTCCGATGCTTGCGCACGATCCCGTGGTCGTCCAGCGGTTCCCCGTGGTCGCTTGTGAAGACGATCATGCTGTCATCGAAGTAGCCGAGCTGGCGCGCAGCGTCGAGCAGCCTCCCGATCCAGCGGTCCACGAAGGTAATTTCGCCCGCGTACAGCGCGCGCACGTTCTGCATCTCCTCCGGCGTCAGGTAACCCTCAACCTGCGACGGCACCGGGTCGATGATCTCCATGCCCTCGTAGCCGGGATTGTACTGCTCTTTCAGCTCAAGCGGCGGGTCCCACGGCTCATGCGGGTCGAAGAGGTCCACCCAGAGAAACAAATTGTCGCGACCCTGGTGCGCCTCCAGCCAGTCTATCGCCCGCAGGCAGACCTGCGCACAGAAGTAGTCTTCCTCGGTTTCGCGAACAGATATGTTGCGCAGATACTGCCGGAACATCTCCGCAAAGCGCTCGTTCTTCTCAGAAACCTCACTCGGCTTGAAGTGCTGCTCGTAAAGCGCATCTATCTGCGCCTCATCAACCTGCGATGGGAGTATCCACGGATCATACTCCTGCCCGCGGATGAAGACGCGCTCATCGAAGCCCCGGCCGTAGTTGTAGCCGGGCTTGTGCAGATGGTAGACATCGGTGACGAGGGCGGATGTGAAGCCCTTGTCCCACAGCCACTCCGCGACCGGAAGGTCATCCCGCTCAAAGGGCTGCCATGGCCGGAACGGGAAGTTGATCCGCCCGAGCATCATCGAGGTGCGGCAGGGCGCCGTATAGAGGGAGTCGGCGTAGGCGCCATCAACCAGGCAGCTTTCGGTTGCGAAGCGATCGAGGTTCGGCGTCTCTACCCAGTCATTACCGTAGCACCCGACGTGGTCCTTGCGGAAGCTGTCCGCGACGATCACGATGACGTTCATGAGCGTGTCTCCCTCTCCGGCGGCCCGATCTGCTCGCTGATGATCTGCTCGACTTCGTCCAGCCATGCCTCACGCTGCCGGGGCGTGCTGGTGCATATCACGCCGAAGGTGCGCCTGTATACGTTCGTCACTCCGCACAGTCCGAAGATGCAGTCGCGCCAGATGCGCTCCAGGGGGTCGCCGAATATCTCCGCCTCGCGCTGCGCCTCGGTGTTGGAGGTGTTGAGCACCACCGCTGCTCGGGCCCGCAACAGCCCCTGAGGGACGCCCTCGCCCCCATCGCCTTCGAGAAAGCGGTAAGCGATGCCCGGCCGGAACACTCGGTCGATCCAGCCCTTCATGACCGCGGGCGGCATCCCCCACCAGTTCGGGTGCACGATCACGATCGCCTCCGCCTCCGCAAGTTGGCGGCAATGTGCGGCGACAGCCGCGTCAACCGCTCCATCGGCAGGCTCCTCGCATCCGGGCAGGATGGCATCGAATCCCTCCGCCTGCAGGTCATGGGCGACCACGTCGTGCCCCAGCGTCAGCAGTGCCTGCTCCGCACGGCGGGCGATGGCGTGATTGAAGCTGTCAGGCCTCGGGTGGCCCACAATTAGAAGTGCTGACATCAGATAGAGTCTCCCTGCAAAGAGTGCCGGCGTCGGCTCATTCACCACGGGAAGTCCCATGCCCTCCAGCAGAAGAGCGTCCTTTAGTCTGAGGCAGGCGCCGTCGCATCGCGCTTGCAGGCACGGCCCGCGTGTGGTTGAATAGGGGAGTACCGATTGAGGCAGTGGTTGGCGGTGTAGAATGTCGCCCGAGGAGAGGCCCGAGAGACGCACCTGCCCCGTCTGTGGAACCGTGCAACCGCCGGATGTGAGCGCCAGGCGCTGCCCGCGCTGTGGTGCGCGCAGCCTTAGCTGGGGCCGGCAGAAGGCGATTCCGCCGCCAATTGTGTTGTTCAACGCCCGCCTCTGCGGCATCATGGCCGGCATCCAGATCGCCATGATCGCGCTGCTGGTGATGGGCGCTCGGCTGCCGATCCCGTGGCCGCTGGCGCTCTCGGTCGTGGCGCTCCCCGTGGTGGGATACATGCTGGTCGGCGTTATCGTGCCGCGCATGCCGGCGGAGTGGCGCACAACCTACCTGGTGGGCGCTATCTCGTTGAACGCCGGGCTGCTTGGGGCGGCTGCCAGCGCCATCCTGGGGCTGCTCGACCCGACACTGCTCCTGGCGGTGACGGCCGCGTTGATGGCGCTGCTATGGCGGCCCCTGCGGCGCGCGATCCACGCCGCTCCGGAACTGAACCGGTCGGAAGAAGAGCGGGCGACTGAGGACTACTCTGATTAGCGTCACCGACGAAGTACGCAGGAGGCCCAAACATGTCGGTCCAGCAGCAGGTAACTCATGCCGCAAGCAGCGCACGACGCGCCAGTCGCACTCTCGCGAGCATCTCCGCCGAGCAGCGCGCGGACGCACTGCGAGCGATGGCACAGGCGCTTCGAGATCACTCCGCGGGCATCATCGCCGCGAACGCCAACGACATGAAAGCCGGGAGCGAAGCGGGCCTCAGCGCCGCCATGCTCGACCGCCTGATGCTCGATGACGAGCGCGTGGAGAAGATCGCGGTCGCCCTCGAAGAGATCGCCGACCTGCCGGATCCCGTCGGCGATGTACTCGCCGAATGGACGATCGACAACGGTCTGCTGATCCAGCGCGTCTCCGTCCCCATCGGCGTCATCGGCATCATCTACGAGTCGCGCCCGAACGTTACCGCAGACGCGGCCGGCCTATGCATCAAGTCGGGCAATGCCTGCGTCCTGCGCGGCGGCTCCGAGGCGATACACTCGAATCTCGCCATCGCCGCGGTGCTGCAGGATGCCGCCGAGGCGGCCGGACTGCCCGCGGGCTGCATTTCGATCGTGCCCGTGACCGATCGCGATGCCGTGGGCGTCATGTGCCGGCTGCCGGAATACATTGACATGATCATCCCGCGCGGCGGCGAGGGCCTTATCCGCGCCGTGACCGAGAACGCACAGGTCCCGGTGCTCAAGCACTACCGCGGGATGACACAGATCTACGTGGATGAGGCGGCCGATCGCGACCGGGCAGTGACACTCGTGCACAACGCCAAGGTGCAGCGGCCGGGCGTCTGCAATGCCGTGGAGAACCTCTACGTGCACTCGGGCGCGCCTGGTGTTCTCAATGCGATCGTGAGCGACCTGCTCGCGGCCGGTGTTGAGGTGCGCGGCTGTCCGCGCACGGTGGAGATGGTAGACGCCGAGATCGTCGCCGCCACGGATGAGGACTTCGACACTGAATACCTCGACCTGATACTCGCGGTGAAGGTCGTCGATTCGCTTGATGAGGCACTCGAGCAGATCGCCGAACATACCTCCGGGCTTGCCGAGGCGATCATCACCGAGGACCAGGAGGCTGCGGATCGCTTCCTCCGCGAGGTAGATTCCGCGGCGGTCTATCACAACGCTTCGACACGCCTGACCGATGGCGGTGTCTTCGGTCTCGGGGCTGAAATCGGCGTCTCGACCGATAAGATTCACGCGCGCGGGCCTGTCGGTGCGGCGCAACTGACCATCTTCAAGTATGTCTGCCGCGGCGATGGGCAGATTCGCTCGTGAGGGGGAGCGTGAACGTGGAAACCGAAGCAACAAGGCCGCGCCGCATCGTGGCAAAAGTCGGCACGAGGCTGGTCGTGGATCCGGACGGCCAGGTCAGGCACGACTTTCTCTCGCGCATGGCGCGGGAGCTTCGCGGCCTCATGGACCAGGGCGTCGAGGTGCTGCTCGTCACCTCCGGAGCTGTGGGCATCGGCCGCAGGATGATCTTCCCGCCCGGCAGGCGGCTGCGCCCATCGGAGCGCCCCTCAGCCGCCGCGGTGGGTCAGCCGCTGCTGATGCGCTACTGGGCCGAAGCACTCACGAACGTGGATATCGCCTCCGCGCAGGTACTGCTGACGCAGGATGACGTGGTGGATCGCGGCCGCTGCATGCGGCTTCGCGACACGCTCGAGGACCTGCTGAGTTGGGGCGTACTGCCGATCCTCAATGAGAACGACAGCATCTCGGTTGAGAGCGTGACCTTCGGCGAAAACGATCTCATGGCCGCGATGGTCGCCGTGGCGATCACCCCGGCCGAATTGCTCGTGATGCTCTCCGACCAGGAAGGGCTGTTCACCGCCGATCCTCGGTCGGACGCGGCAGCCAGGCTGATCTGCCAGGTGCAGCCGCATGAGGACGTGGCGCAGTTTGCGTCAGGCGCCGGCGGGCCGGAGTCGCTGGGCGGCATGTCGGCGAAGATCGAGGCCGCGCGGCGCGCGACCGATTGCGGCATCCGTGTTGTGATCGCCGACGGTAACGCGGAGGGTGTGCTCGCGCGTGCGGTGAGGGGCGAGACGATCGGCACCTGCCTGCTCGCACGGCCGCGCATGCCCAGCCGCAAGGCATGGCTCGCCGTGCATCTGATGCCGCGCGGGGTGCTGGTGGTTGACGACGGAGCGCGCGAGGCCCTCCGGCAGTCGGATGGCGCGAGTCTGCTTCCCAGTGGAATCGTCGCGGTAACCGGCCATTTCCATGAGGGCGATCTCGTGACCGTGCAGGACCGAGCGGGAAAAGAGATCGCGCGGGGTCTGGCCAACTACTCGGCCGCTGAAGTGGCCCGCATCATGGGCCATCACTCATCTGAAATAGAGCAGGTGCTGGGGCGCGCAGGAGCCTCTGAAGTGATACACCGCGACGACATGGTCGTGAGTTCGATAGACACCGTTTGAGCGCGTGGTCGCTTAGACGCAAGTGGCCCTCGCCAGAAGGCGGGGGCCACTTGCGTCTTGTGCATTGTGCGGATGAGCGTCAGTCGGTCGGTGGCGGGGGCGGTACATCCGCGCCCTCGGCCGGGGCCTCTGCGCCCTCTGCCGGGACCTCTGCGCCCTCAGCCGGTGCCTCTACGCCCTCGGCCGGTGCATCTGCGCCCTCAGCGGGTGCGGGCTCCTCCACCGGCGGCGGCTCCGGCATCGGCTCCTCCGGCACGATGACCTCTTCCTGCTCTGCCGGACAGCCGCTAATGACCATCAACGCGGTCAACGACGCCACGAGCGCGATGATCATTACAACGATGCCCCACTTGCTCCTCATAGGTGCAGCCTCCTTCTGCGACATTCGCCGCGTTCCCAGACGCAGCGTACCTTCATCGCCCTCGCGGGCGGTCCAGCCATGGGGTTTAACAACAACAACTCTCCTCGCGTTCCCTAGTTGCCGAGGAGGTCCGATTGAGAGTAGCTTCTGCGCAGCAGAAGGCCGGCGCGACGGATCTCATCCTCCGTGATCGGTCCGCCCTCCCGCAGAAGATCGTACTCGTATTCGGCGGAAATATCAATACCCGGCCCAAAAGCATCTTCATCAATGTCGAGACAGTCGGTTGCGTCGAAGATCTCTTGCGACTTCTCGAAGCTGGCTTCAGCCGCATCCTCAAAGCCCGCGGCCCGCAGAACGTTCCCGATCCACCAGTGAAGCTGACCATCGAAGGCTTCGCCGCGCAGGCCATCCTGAAACGCGCTCACCGCGCTGAGGCACGCGAGGCGGAAGCGATCTTCATCATCAACTTCCCGCGTCCCTGCTTCCGCATTGTAGCGCGTAAACGCGTGTGTTGCAAGCTCGAATCTATTGTAGCCCAGAGCAAAGTGCACCAGCGGGTGATCCGCGCCGGAGCTGACTGCCGTCTCGAGCCGTTCGACTACACGATCAACCATGGCAAGCTGGTAGTAGCACTCAGCCGACAACAGCAGGCGCCCGACCTCCGGCTCCCCGTCGGTCGCGTCTACGGCGATCTGCTCGAGCAGCACGCGCAGCCCGATGTCCCGCTTCTCGGCCGCGGAACGCACGTTCCCAAGCGTAACCTGCTCTTCGGTGGCGAACGTCTCCAGCGCGCGATGGTATCGCTCAACTACTTCGAGGAACTCGGCGAAGCGGAGCCTGATCCCCTGTGAGGCCCGGCTTTCGCCGAAGAGGAACTCGGCGATCAGGCTGTAGTAGACGAGGGCGAAGGTCGAGATCGTCTCGTACTCGCCCAGCTTCTCCAGCCGATCATGGATTTCTTCCTGACCCGACCATGACATTGCTGCGATGACAACCCCTCACCCGGTCCTCAGTGATACGCCAACGGACAATTCCCCGCCCTGCTGCAGAGACCTCCTCGTGCGGAGGCAATAGAGACGGGGGCCCGAAAGGGGCCCCCGTCGAAGCGTCGGAATGCGGTGCAACTACTTCAGTTCGATCTTCGCACCGGCCTCTTCGAGCTTCTTCTTCATGTCCTCGGCCTCTTCCTTCGAGACCTGCTCGACCACGACGGCGCCCGGAGCTGACTCGACAAGCTCCTTGGCCTCCTTCAGACCGAGGGAGGTGCTGACCTCGCGCACCGCCTTGATCACCTTGATCTTCTCGGCGCCAGCATCGGCGATGATGACGTCGAACTCCGTCTGCTCCTCTTCCTCAGCCGCGGCAGCCGGACCGACCCCACCGGCCATTGCAACCGGAGCAGCAGCCGTTACGCCGTACTTCTCCTGGAGCTGGTCCTTCAGCTCGACGAGCTGCAGGACTGTGAGCTGGTCTATCGCTTCAATGATCTCGTCAACCGTCATTATGCTCTCTCCTCATGTCCTACTGTGAATACTATCTGCGCGCTTGCGTTAAGCGGCTGCTTCGCCGCGCTTGTCGGCTACTGCCTGCAGCGTGAACACCAGGTCCGAAACAAGGCCGCTGAGCGTGTACACGAACCCTGTGACCGGTGAAGCGATGCCTCCAACGACAGTCGCCCGAAGTTCGTCGAGCGGCGGAACCTTCGACAGCTTGTCGATCTGCTCGGCGCTGAGTATCTCGCCGTCAACGACGCCGGCCTTCACCGGCGGCTGATCGTGGCTCTCGGCGAAAGTGGCCAGCACCTTCAGCGGTTCCACCGGATCATCGCCGCAATACGTGATCGCGTTCGGCCCGGCCAGCATCTCCGCGAGGCTCTCGTAATCGGTCCCCTCGACGGCGACCTTGAGCAGGCGGTTCTTCACCACCTGCATGTGACCGCCCGCCTCCAGCAGTTGCCCACGAAGCTCGGTGGCCGCCGATACGGACAGACCCTGAAAGGCCGTCAGGTATACGCTGCCGGCGTCCTCGAGATGCTCCCGCATCTCCTCTACCATCTGCTTCTTCTCTTTGGTCGGAATCTTCATTCACCTCCCCGTATGGGCGGCACCCAAAACCAAAAACGGGAGCGCCGAGTAGCAGGCGCTCCCGTGGCGGCAGTTGCGGTGCCGTCAAACGGTGGCATCCTGGCCTCGGCAGGCGGAGCCTCGGTATCTCGGCCCCATTACGCCCCCGTTGGGGGCACCGGCTGTCTTAAGCCCGGAATCGGCTGTTGTATGTGCAGCGGAGGTCTTACGCGGCTCGCCGCGCAAGGAACTCCGTAACGTCAACCTTTACGCCCGGCCCCATCGTGGCCGAGAATGTGATGCTTCTGATGTACCGACCGGCCAGCGACGCCGGGCGGGCTGCGATCACAGCATCAATCAGCGTGCGGAAGTTCTCCTCAAGCTGCTCCGCGCTGAATGAGGTCAGGCCCAGCGGCACATGCAGCACCGCGCCGCGGTCCATCTTGAACTCGACCTTGCCGCCCTTGAGCGATGCGACGGCCCCGGCAATGTCATCGGTGATATTGCCGGCCTTCTTGGAAGGCATTCGCGGGCCTAGCTGCTTGCCCAGCGGGCCGACCACGCGCATCATCTGCGGCTGCGCCACGAGGATGTCGAACTCGTCCCAGCCGTTGCGGATGGCCTCGACCAGGTCCTCACCACCGACGCGGTCGGCGCCTGCGGCCTCTGCCGCACGCACCGCCTCGCCCTCAGCGAAGACCGCGACCCGCGGAACCTTGCCCGTGCCATGCGGGAGCATGACCGTGCCGCGAACGTTCTGATCGCCCTTGCCCGGCGTGACGCCGAGCTTGATGGCGCAATCCATCGTCTCGTCGAAGTTGGCGGTGGCCGTCTCCTTCACCAGGGCGATGGCTTCCGCCACCGGAAGGTAGACGCTGGCGTCCACCTTCTCCCTGCTCTCCTCATACCGCCTGCTCATCGTGCGTGCCATGCAACTCACCTCGGGGTGCGGCAAATCCACTTTCGAGCGCCTACTCCTGCTCCTGATCCTCTGCGGCCTCGGTCTCGGCTGCCACCTCGCCAACAGGTGCGGCGGGCGCCTCGACCTCCTGCTCGACCACGGTGTCCTCAGGCGCAACATACTCGGCGCCGGTCGCCTTCTCAACGACCTTAATGCCCATGCTCCGCGCGGTGCCGGCAACGATGCGAGCACCGGCGTCGATGTCGCGGGCGTTCAGGTCCTCCAACTTGACCTGAGCGATATCACGTACCTGGTCCCACGTGACCTCGCCCACCAGCATCTTACCCGCCTGTCCACTGGCGGTCTCAAGGCCTGCCGCCTTCTTCAGAAGGCTGGAGGCCGGCGGGCTCTTTCGGATGAAATCGAAGCTGCGGTCCTGGTAGACTGTGATCTCCACCGGGATGATGTCACCCATCTGCTGAGCCGTCTGGGCGTTGAACGTCTTGCAGAAATCCATGATGTTCAGTCCGTGCTGACCGAGCGCGGGCCCCACGGGGGGCGCGGGCGTGGCCTTGCCGGCCGGAACCTGCAGCTTGATGACGGTCATTACCTTCTTGGCCATCTCGGGCGCTCCTCACGCCGCGCGCCTGCCGGCGGGCGACTAAAGCTTCTCTACCTGCGTAAAATCCAGTTCAACCGGGGTCTCCCGGCCGAAGATGGATATCAGGACCTTGAGCGTCTCACGCTCGGGGTTCACTTCGATGATCTTGCCGGTAAACTCACCGAATGGCCCCTCGGTCACACGAACGCTCTGGTCGATCGTCCATGTGGTCTTCGGCCGCTGGCTCTCCTCGCCAACGACCTCGAGGATCTGCTGCACCTCGTCCGGCCGCAGCGGCACCGGCTCGTCCGACGAACCGACAAAATGCGTCACCCCATTCGTCTGGGTGATAAGCTGGCGCATCTCATCAGTCGCATCGACTTCGATCAGCACGTAGCCGGGGTAGAGCTTGCGCTTCACTTCCCGGCGCTGACCGCCTGCCGATCGGATCTCCGTCTCCGTCGGCACCAGAATGCGGCCGAGCAGGTGTGACAGGTCCTTGGCCTCGGCCCGCTTTTCAAGGCTGGCCTTGACCTTGTTCTCCTTCCCTGTCAACGTGTGCAACACGTACCATTGCTTTGCCATGGTCCCGCCTTCTGGCGACTTGCGCGACTTTATGTTCTGCGGCTACTCGTAGAGGCGCAGAGCCCCGACGAGCCTCGTGAATACCAGATCGAGCAGCCCGATCCACACCGCGATGATCGCCACAGACACGATGACGACACCTGTGAAGGCGTGTGTCTCCTCGTGAGAGGGCCATACCACGCGCTGCAGTTCCATCCAGACATCTTTGAGGAACCGGCCGATTGATCGGAACGGGCGCCTGACACGCTCTAGCATCTGTTTCCTCTCCCCGACGGCCCCGCGGGGCGCCGGGTCCGTCGCCCGGGGATTCTCTCCCCGGAGGCGCACGGCGGGCGCCGAAGTATCTGCGCCCGCGTGCTCATTATACTCCGCTGTGCATCACATGAACCCGAACTGCACGGGACGGGCTGCTGGCAGGGGCAGCGGGACTCGAACCCACAACCGCCGGTTTTGGAGACCGGTGCTCTGCCAAATTGAGCTATGCCCCTACCACGACTGCCTGGGGCGAACGCGGCCTCACTACTTCTTCAGCCGCGTCTCCTCGTGCTCCGTATGCTTGCGGCAACGCTGACAATGCTTCTTCAGCGTCATCTTGTTCGGCGAGTTCTGCCGATTCTTTTCGGTGTAGTAATTGTTCGCGCCACAGTCGCTGCAGCGCATGATGATCTTAGTTGCGGGCATTGTCTCTCACATCCGCCCTTAGTCGATGACCTTGGTGACCACGCCGGCGCCGACGGTCAGACCGCCCTCGCGAATGGCGAAGCGAACGCCCTGCTCCATGGCGATGGGCTGGATCAGCTCCACCGACACGGTGACGTCGTCGCCCGGCATGACCATCTCGGTGCCCTCCGGCAGCGCCACATCGCCGGTTACGTCGGTGGTGCGGAAGTAGAACTGCGGCCGGTAGCCGGTGAAGAACGGCTTGTGGCGGCCACCCTCAGCCTGGGTCAGAACGTAGACCTGGCCCTCGAACTTGATGTGCGGCTTGATACTGCCGGGCTTCGCGATGACCTGGCCGCGCTCGACCTCATCGCGCTCCACGCCGCGCAGCAGCAGGCCGACGTTGTCGCCCGCCAGACCCTCGTCGAGCGTCTTGCGGAACATCTCGACGCCGGTGACGACTGACTTGCGGGTCTCGTGCAGGCCGATGATCTCAACCTCGTCGCCGGTGTGGACCATGCCGCGGTCCACGCGGCCGGTAGCAACCGTGCCGCGACCGGAGATGGTGAAGACGTCCTCGACCGGCATCAGGAACGGCTGATCCACCGGGCGGTCCGGGGTCGGAACGAAGCTGTCAACCGCGTCGAGCAGTTCGAAGATCGGGCCGCACTTCTCGCACTCCCGACCGCCGCAGCCGCACTCCATGGCCTGCAGGGCGGAACCGGCAATGACGGGAGTGTCGTCGCCGGGGAAGTCGTGGGAGCTGAGCAGATCGCGGACCTCAAGCTCGACGAGCTCGAGCAGCTCGGGGTCGGCGATGTCAACCTTGTTCAGGAAGACGACCATCGCGGGAACGTCTACCTGGCGAGCGAGCAGCACGTGCTCGTGGGTCTGCGGCATGGGGCCGTCCGTTGCCGCGACGACCAGAATGGCGCCGTCCATCTGCGCCGCACCGGTGATCATGTTCTTGATGTAGTCGCGGTGACCGGGGCAGTCCACGTGTGCGTAGTGGCGCTCCTTGGTCTCATACTCGACGTGACAGGTCGCGATCGTGACGCCGCGGTCGCGCTCCTCGGGAGCGTTGTCGATCTGATCGAAGTCAAGTGCCGTGGCCGAGCCCTCGTCGGAGTTGGCCAGACACCTGGTGATCGCGGAGGTCAGCGTCGTCTTGCCATGGTCAACGTGACCGATGGTACCAACGTTCACGTGCGGCTTTGTTCGCTCGAAATGTTGCCTCGCCATGATACTTCATTGCCTCCTAGACGCTGTGAGCTGCCCGCGGGTCCCGGGGCAGTGATTCCCGGCCGACAGTCGGCCGAGAGGCCGACGGTATTGCCGGCCTGTCCGCTTGATGAGTCTTCTCCCCGGCATTGGCCGGGCCGCTACACGAAAAACACTGGAGCCCACGACCGGATTTGAACCGGTGACCTTGTCCTTACCAAGGACACGCTCTACCAACTGAGCTACGTGGGCGATGGTGATGGTGGAGGGAGGAGGATTTGAACCCCCGTAGGCGTTCGCCGGCAGATTTACAGTCTGCTCCCTTTGGCCACTCGGGCATCCCTCCACCCGAACCTGGTTGTCAACGTCACCCCGGCGCCGTCCGACTCACTCAACTGTGGAGCCGGCGATCCGATTCGAACGGACGACCTGCTCATTACAAGTGAGCTGCTCTACCACTGAGCTACGCCGGCCCGATGCAATGCCCACCGGGGCGTACCCCGGCGGGCATCTTATCATAACAATATTGCCCGACTATGTCCAGCCCCGATTTCAGTGCGACACCGCACCCTGCGGGACGTGATCCTCGAGTTTCTTCTTCGCCCGCTGCAGGGCATTGTCAACCTGCTTGACGTTCGTTCCGAGGCTGTCCGCGATGTCCCGGTAGGAGTAGCCCTGGAGATACTGGCGTAGCACCTCGCGCTCGAGTTCGGACAATGACCTGTCCATCTCGGCGGTTACGCGACGCTGCAACTCCCGGCCCACGACCAGCGACTCGGGGCCGTCCGAATTCTCATCGGCCAGCACCTCCTCGAGCATCCCCTCATCCTCGAGTTCAGACGCCGCCGCTTCCATCGAAACATACGCGTTGAGCGCATTGTGCTTCTGACGACTGGCGCACTTGACTGCGCTGATGATCTGGCGCGTTACACACAGCGCCGCGAACTTTCGAAAGCCACCGAATCGGTGCAGGGAGAAATCCCTTATCGCCTTGTAGAGGCCGATCATGCCCTCCTGGATGACGTCCTCGCGCTCCGCACCCATGAGGAAGTAGCTCTTCGCCTTCGCCTCAACCAGGCCCTGATACTTGCGCAGCAGATACTCCGTTGCGTCGCCTCGACCCTCTTTGGCGAGGGCGATCACGTCGTCTTCCGGCATTCTCCGCAGTGTACGATACTGCCTCGCCGACCCCTTCATGAAACCCCACCTCCACGTTATGAAGCACACGCTTCTCGTACAGAATCGGCCTCCACGGCCGACTCGCGTTGTGAATGCGTATCGGTTGCTTCCGAATGTCCTCATTCCAATGAGCTCTTGCCCAAGCACCCGACGGCACTTGGACGGGTCTAAACTATAGCCCATGCGGCGGGCGAAAGTCAAGCACGACTCTTACAGCGTATGGCGTCTGGAGCGGGCCATCACCGCATCGTAGCGACAGATCGAAGCGCCGGTCAATGCGTGCTGTACCAGATGACCGCCCCGACGGTCATGGCCACAATCCAGCCGATTGCGAAGTACTTGGTGAGGCGTGCCAGCAGTTCTTCCCGGGTGCCCTTGCGGAACTGACTCGAGTCGGTTCCACCCATGGCGGCCGAGAAGCTTTCAGCCTTCGATGTCTGCATGACGACGGAGACAATCAGGCCGATTGCCAACAACGCTGAAATGATCTGAATGATGACCATCATGGCGGTTGCATACCTCTTAGCGGTCTTCTGGCGCGCCCGATACCGCGCAGTGGCGGCGAGATTCTCACAGGTCGAATCTATTCGTTCGCGCCGCATCTGTCAATGCCGTCCGCAGAAGTCATAGGTGACTCGCGGGGTGCAATAGTATGCTCCGGCCCTGATGTCGGGACCGGAGCGTTGACACATTACACTATCTCGGCGCGTGGGTCAAGGTTGTCGTGCGAACCCTCATCTGGTAATATTGCAGGCGACAGCCCAATCTCGGGCGCGTGGAGGTCATGTGGACGCCTATCGCAGAGATGTGGTCGCTGAAGAAGTCCATGTCCATGCCCCCCCTGCAGGCAGCGGGCGGCTGCGTATCGCGCTGCTCTTCCCCAGCAGTTACGCGGTTGGGATGGCCAACCTCGCGGTCCAAACGCTGTACGGGCTCCTGAACAGCCGCGGAGACGTCCGCTGTGAGCGCGTCTTCTATCCGGGCATTCCCGAACGGGGGCGGCAGCGCGAGGGGGTGCTGCGCTCGGTAGACGAGGGTACCGCGCTCGGGGCGTTCGACGTCATCGCTATCACCTCTTCATTCGAGCTTGACTGGCTGAATGTGCCGGCGGCTCTGAAAGAGGGTGGAGTGCCGGTTCTCTCGGCGGATCGCCCGCCGCAGGCGCCGCTGGTCATCGCGGGCGGGCCGGCCGTCACCGCCAACCCGCAGCCGCTGGCGCCGATGGCCGATGCGCTCTTTATCGGCGAGGCCGAACCTGTCATCAACCCGTTGCTCGACCTGCTGCTGGAGCACGACAGAAGCAGCGGAGCGGGCCGGGAGGCGATCCTCGAGGGTCTCACCGAAATCCCCGGCTTCTACGTTCCGGCGTTCGTCGAGCAGTCACTGCCGATCCAGCGGATTGCGCTGCGGGACCTCGACGAGGTGCCGACAACAACAGAGATCCTGTCGCCGCACTCCGAGTTCCCGTCAACATTCCTTATTGAGACGGGGCGTGGCTGCCCCCGCACCTGTCGCTTCTGCCTCGCGCGGCAGATCTACCATCCGCTGCGGATGCGCAGCGCCGAGTCAATCCTCCGGAGCGCGGGTGAGGGGCTGGAGCATACCAACCGCATCGGCCTTGTCGGGGCGGCGGTGGCGGAGCATCCGAAGATCGAGCAGATTGCGACACAGATCGTGGAGATGGGCGGGCGCGTGAGCACGTCCTCGCTCAGGACCGAGGGCGTCAGCGAGGAACTGCTCGCCGCTCTTGCCGCGGGCGGCCAGCGGACTATCACTCTCGCGCCCGAAACGGCCGTGGAAGAGCTGGCCGAGACCCTCGGCAAGCAGATCAGCTACGAGGCGATCCGTGACACGGTCGCGCTCGCCGCCAAACACAGCCTCACTGACGTCCGTCTCTACTTCATCCTCGGCATCCCCGGTGAGACCGATGCAGCGGCGGTCGCAATCGCGGACTTCGTCGAGGCACTCGAGCGTGAGGTGCCGGCCATTCACATTACGGTTTCAGCCGGGGCGCTGGTGCCCAAGCCGCACACGGAGCTTCAGCGATCGGCGGTTCCGGGGCCCGATGAGGTCGCCAGGCGCATGAAGATTCTGCGCAAGCAGTTGCGATCGCGAACGCGAGCCGAGGTCCGCCTCGCTTCCGCGCGCTGGGGGGCGGTGCAGACGGTGCTCGGGCGCGGGGGCCGCGAGCTTGCGCCGGTGCTCACCGCCGCCGCCGGCGGTGGCCCCGGTGATTTCGAGCGGGCGCTGCTGCAGGAACAACTCTCGCTGGAAAGCTATCTGGAAGAACAGAGCGGGCCGATGCCATGGGAGGTCGTCGCCGACTGCCTGCTACAGGATGCCGGGCAATAGCTGAACCCGCCCTTCTCCCCTACGTCTACAGACTCGCGCCGCCGACGGGTCATTACGAACTGGCGGCGCTGGAGTTCCAGGCGCTCACCGGCGCCGACGCGCCGGCGGCACTTCCGTGGGACCGGCAGGAGGATCACAACGACGTGCCACGCTTCGCGCGAGCCGGCGCGGGCGTGGACGTCGCCCGCTCCGCCTACATCGCCGAGTGCGTCCATGTGCTCACCGAGGCGGACACGCTGGACGAGATGTTGGCCGCGACGGGCAGGCTCGGCCTGCGGCGGGAGCGGTTCCGGATACGGGTACACAAGAGCGGATATGAGGCCCCTGTTTCCTCCAACGAAATCGCGCGGACCATCGCGGACCTGATAGACGGCGCGCCCGACCTCTCGCGCCCGGTAACGGAGTTTGTGGTTTTCGGCAGCCCCCGGCGCTGGCTGCTGGGCGAGAGCGTCTCGCGGGGGCTGAACGCCTGGCACGGGCATGAGCAGCGGCCGTTCCAGTACTCCAGCGCGCTGCCGCCGCGAGTTGCCCGCGCGATGGTGAACCTCGTGGCCCTGCCCGGCGATCGGCTCATTGACCCCTGTTGCGGCGTCGCAACGGTGCTTGTTGAGGCCGCGGAGATGGGCGTTGAGCCGTTCGGCTGGGAGATCAATCGGCCGGTTGCGGAACATGCGGCCGCCAATTTGTGTCATCACACTCAGCAGGCGTGGCTTACGATCGGCGATGGACGGGATGCCCGCGGCCGCTGGGATGGCGCTGTGCTCGATCTGCCCTACGGCCACGCCGCGGTGCGGGTGCAGAGTGAATGCCTGGAGCTGGTCGAGCATGCGCTCAAGGTGGCACCACTCGCGGCCATCGTCACAGTGGACGATCTTCGCGATTTTCTGGAGGGACTCGGGGCCGCTGTGTTGGGTGTCGCCGAGCTGCCGAAGAATAACCTCGTGCGCCGCGTGCACTGGGTCCGCTCACCGCTGTGAAGCCACTCGTGGACAACTATGACAGGGAGTGAAGTCATGGACAGGCAGGTTCTCTCAAGCGATCGTATTCCCCCCGCGGTCGGTCCGTATTCACAGGCGGTTCGGGCTGGAGAGCTGATCTTCTGCTCCGGCGTAATCGGACTTGATCCTGAGACGAAGAAGCTGGTGGATGGAGCCCTCGAGGATGAGGTCCGGCGGGTGATGGACAACCTGCGCACGCTGCTGGAGGACTGCGGCAGCAGCCTCGACAACGTCGTGAAGACAACCGTGTTCCTCGTGGACATGGGGCAGTTCCAGGCGATGAACGGAGTCTATGCACAGTACTTCGGTGATGAGCCGCCCGCGCGCTCGACCATCCAGGTGGCGGCGCTGCCGCTCGGGGCGCGTGTCGAAGTGGAGGCGACTGCCATTGCGTAGAAATCCACCACGTCCGGCCATTGTTCTGCTGTGGGCCGTCATACTGACGGCCTGCTTCACCATGCCCGCAGCGGCTCAGAATCTCCTGCGAAACGGAGGCTTTGAGGGCCCCGTGGCTGATGATATTCCGCAGAACTGGATGTTCCACGACTTCCGCGCGGATGCGCTGGCGAGTGGAAAAGTCGAGACGAAGTCGAAATTCGGCCGCCAGAGCCTGCTGCTGCAGGCGCCTGCTTTCCCGGCGGATTTCACCGCGTTCTGCCGGCCTCTGGATGTGGACGATCTGCAGGGCCATGAGGTGCTCTTCTCCTGCTACTACCGCACGGAGGAGCATCCGCAAGCACTCGTGACGCTGAGCACTTACGCGGAGGACTTCACCCCACTCGAGTTCCGCACGCCGGAGCTGCACAGCGAGTCGCATCCCATCGGCGAGAGCAAAGACTGGCGGCTCTACGTCTCGCGCCTGACCATCCCCGAGGGCGCCGAGCAACTGGTTGTCATGCTGCGCATCCAAGGTGGCGGCAAGGTCTGGTGGGACGGCGTCTCGGTGCGACCTGTCGGCGGCGAGGTCGAAGTGAGCGTGGAGGATGCCGGCACGGTCGAGAGCTTGCCCGACAGGCGGGTGGTGCGCTGTCGCCTGAGGAATGTCACGAAGCATGAGTTGCCCCTCGTGCTGCATGTCGAGGCGTCCGACGATCAGAAGGTCCGGCGACGCGAGAAGATGGAGTGCCGGCTTGCGCCGGACCAAAGCCGTGTCGTGGAGGTCGGCTACAAGTACAACTTCGACGAGCCACACTTGCTCACCGTGCGGCTTGAGGGCGCCGAGGCCGACACGCTGCACGAGTACCGGGAGCAACAAACGCCAGGGCTGGTGGATGCGCGGGTGACACAACCGGCATTCCGATCGCTGGTCCTGTCGAGCCTGCCGACCGATGAGATAGTGATCACCGGAAGGCTCAATGCCAGCCCGCAGATCGCGCGACTGGCAAGGGTCTCCGCGAGTCTCGTGGGCACCGGGGCATTCTCCGCCGACCCCGAGATGATGACCGACAGGGGCCTGCTGGGCAACTGGCAGATCACACTGCCCGCAACGGGCATGCTCACCGGCCGCTACCAGGTGGATGTCACCGCCGAGGTCGAGGACAGAAAGCACACGCTCAGCATTCCCGTCGAACGGGTGCCGCAGGCCCCCGCAGAGACGGCTTACGATGCCCGCAATCGCCTCTGGGTCAACGGAGAGGCGATCTTCCCCATAGGGATCTATGAGGTCGTCTTTGACAGCGACCTGCCGAGGGTCGCCGAGGCCGGCTTCAACTTCACCATCACCCCCTCGCGAATGGTCAGCTACAACTTCGCTGATGCCGCGAAGGAGGCGGGCGTCGGTATCTTCCTCGCCTCCGACACCCTCGATGGCCAGTTCTGGCAGCACACCACGCGCAAGTACTTCGGCCACCCCGCGATGCTGGGCTGGTACGGCCTTGACCTGCCCGATACCAAGGCGGTGATGCTGGCGACACTCCGCGAGGCCTACGTCCACGCGACAACCGGCCCGTATCCCGCGATGGCCGAGATGGACCCGCGCCGCCCGGTGTTGCTCTCACTGCGCCCGAACTCGATGATGGATCAATATGCTGAACTCGCGGACATCGTGCTGGCGTGGAGCGACCCTGTCCCCCGCTGGCCGATCACGATTGTGGCGGACGCCGTGGAGACCGCGCGAGAGGCGGTTGACGGGCGCAAGCCAGTGTGGGCGATCATCCAGTCCTCGGGCTACCGCTGGCTGAATGAGATGAGCACCACGCCCGTGAGGGATGATCGCGTTCCGACGCCCGACGAGAACCGGGCGATGGTATACCTCGCGCTGATGGCCGGCGCCGACGGCGTCGTGTATCACGCGTTCGGGATGCCCGCGATCGGGCAGCGGCCCTCATACCTGATGCATCGCGACGCGCCCGAGCTGTGGGCGGGAATCCTCGAGACCAACCGCCAGCTTGCGGAACTTGCGCCGGTGCTGCTGGAGGCGCGTCCTGAGCCGATCGAACTCGGTTATGACAGCCCGGTCCGTGTAGCCTCCTGGCACAGCGGCGACACGAAGTACGTGGTCGCTGTGAACACCCAGGATACCACCGCAGCGATCGCGTTCGACATCGGCGCCGAGGCGGGCGCTGAGGTGGGGGTCCCATTCGAGAACCGCTGCGTCATCGCCACCGATAGCGGCGACATCGGCGACATATTCAGACCCTACGAGGTACACGTTTATAAGATCGGCGGTTGAGACCACCGGTGCGGGGAGGCCATGCAGTTGCCCGGGCCTGAGATGACAAACATCGTGCAGTACTGGCGCGCCACTGTTGCTCGCTTCCCGAACAAACCCGCCGCGGTCTACGAGGGCAACGCCTACACCTACGCCGAGGCAGACCGGCTCAGCGGCTGCATGGCAGAGGCGCTGACGAGCCGCTTCGGCCTCAGCGATGGCGATCCGGTAGCCATCTCGATGCCCAACTGCATCGAGCATTTCCTCGCATACTGGGCGGTGATGCGCGCCGGTGGAGTGGTCGCCGCCGTCAACTGCCGCCTTGGCGAAGATGAGATGGCGCACGTGCTGGGCGACACCGGGGCGCGCATCCTCATCACCCACGGGCGAGTGCAGGCGCAGGTGGAGGCGGGCCTGCGGGAAGCCGACGACATCGAGCGCGTCGTCGTCGCAGAGCCCGCCGAGGATCGTAGCGCGCGCTTCGACGATCTCACCGCCGGCGATGGCTGGCGGAGCTTCAAAGAGGCCGATCCGCGGCCTGAGGACCTGGCGGTCATCGCCTACACCTCCGGCACCACCGGCAGACCCAAAGGCGCGATGATGCGCCACGCCGACCTGCTCTTCAACGTGAAGAACTGCCTCGTGGCGCACTCATTCCGCCACGAGGACGTTCACATGCTCGCCCTGCCGATGTTCCACTGCACCGCCCTCTACTCCCTGCTGCCCTCGTCGGCATACCTCGGCTCGACGCTGGCAATCGCTCCGCGCCCTGACCGTCACGAGTTGCTCGAACTGATCGCAAGCGCGCGAGTGACCACCTTCCTCGGCCCACCGACGCTCTTTGCTATGCTGGCTCAGGGCGATGAACTGGCGGAATGCGACAGCTCGTCGCTGCGCCTGATCTCCTACGCCGGTTCGCCGATGCACCCGGATACGATCCGCCGCCTGCGGGAGTCGCTGCCGCAGGTGGCGCTGCGCAACTTCTTCGGCCTCACGGAGACAACATCAGTGACGCACGTGCTGCCGAGCGAGGACGCGGTCAGCCATGCCGATTCGGTGGGCAAGCCGCTGCCGGAGGTGCGGGCGATTGTGGCGGACGACTCCGGAGCGCCGGTCCCTGCGGGCGAGACGGGCGAGTTGTTGATTCACCGCAGCAACGTCATCGCCGGCTACTGGAACATGCCGGGGCGCCTCGAGGAGGAGATCCGCGGAAGCTGGTTCCACACCGGCGATCTGGCGCACTACGATCAGGACGGCTATCTCTACGTGCATGGCCGCGAGAAGGACGTCATCATCGTCTCGGGCGAGAACGTGATCGCCGGCGAGGTCGAGGCGGTCATCGAAGCGATAGCCGGCGTGCGCGAGGTGGCGGTGGTGGGGATACCCGCGACGGGCATCCGGGCCTATCTGGGCGAACTGGTGAAGGCGGTTGTGGTGCTTGACGATGGTGCGGCGGTGGATGAGCGGGCGATCAAGCGCGCGTGCGTGCAGTCGCTGGCAAGCTACCAGGTGCCGCAGGTGATCGAGTTCCGCGACACCCTCCCGCGCAACCCCGCCGGCAAGGTGCTCAAGCGGGAACTTGTTTGATGCGCGGCTTGATCCCAGAGTAGCAGGATAGTGAAACAAGTGCATTCAGGTTGACAATCTACCGCTCAGAAGTATACTTAACCTACTACCAGCACGTCCTGCTGCTGGTGAGATGGAGGAGTTCGGATCCAGACGTTGATCTCACGTCTTCGACGGTACGCTGAGAGGCGGGCGGAGACATGCCAGCGGGAGCCTGGGGACTTTTGATGAGGGTCCGCCCTGACAACAGGGCAGGGCCCTCATTTGCGTACTACTGGCGGTTACGCATCAGAGGAAGTGGACGGGAGGGCTACCATGTTCAGACGCAGGGGTTTCACACTGATCGAGTTGTTGGTGGTCATCGCGATCATCGCCATCCTGGCGGCGATCCTGTTCCCGGTCTTCGCCCGTGCGCGTGAGAAGGCGCGGCAATCAAGCTGCACCTCCAACGTCAAGCAGTTCGCGCTCGCCTTTCTCATGTACGTTCAGGACTACGACGAGCGGTTCCCGATGGGCCTGTCGCCCAGGACTCCGGCAGGCTTTCTGACCGCAATGGACCTCGTGATGCCTTACGCCAAGAACGAACAGATCGCCCTCTGCCCCAGCGACTCCACAAACCCGGCGAGTCTCGACTTCCGAGCCGTCGGCGCCGGTGTCTACAGCTACAGCATCAACGATCAGATATGCAGGTCACCGATAATCTTGCAGGGGGCACCTGTTGCGCTCGCGGCGGTCCGACAGCCTTCGGAGACAACATTACTCTATGACGCACGTAACACGGGGACCGCAATCGACCCGAATGTCCGCTGCGCAAAGCGACACAACGACGGGGCGAACTGCGGCTTCGTGGATGGGCACGTCAAGTGGTTCCAGTCGAAGCCGGCACGCGCGGACACGTTGGACTACTGGAACTCGGCGCCGTAGCACCCGGAGCAAAGCGCCTGCTCTGGAAACGCGCACGATAATGTGCCCAAACGTTGACACGGGGCGCGCTCTGTGGCATAGTAGCTTCTGCCGGTCGAGGCGCGGCCTGGGCGCCATCTGCACGAGGAGGAATCACCGTGCATAAATTCGCAGTAATAGCCGCGCTCGCAGTACTGATCGCCATCGCCGCCCCCGGCGCTTGGGCGCAGGACTACATCACGCAGACGGTGCCGCCGCTGGCGCCGTACATGCAGGACCTCGAAGAGGTTTACGGCCTCGGCATCATCGAGGGCTACCGAGACGATACCTTCCGCCCCGACGCCATCGTCGAGCGGGCCGAGCTATGGGTGGCGTTCAACCGCCTTGCGGACGTCTGCCGCGCGCGAGGCCTTGAGCTGCCCAACGACTATGAGCCGTGGGAGGCCACCTACGGCCGCGGCTTCCGCGACCACTGGGGGATGGAGGCGTGGGAGCGGCTGACGAAGACCTACCTCGCCGATGACCGCCCGCTGCCGATCATGATGAACTTCGATGCGCCGGTCAAGCGGATCGAGTTCGCGGAGCTGGGCGTGGCGGTCATGCGCAGCTACGGAATGCTGCCCTACGACATGACCCCCGCAGAGCTCGCGATCGGCCAGGACATCATGGTGCGGCAGCCCGACGGCTACTTCCACTTCCAGGGCGAAATGCCGCGCTGGGAGCTGGCCGTCTGCCTCTCACGCCTGCTTGAGCAGATCGCTCCGTTCGAGTAGGACGCGTCTATCTGTGCTACGAGGGCCCGGCGTCGCTATCGGCGCCGGGCTCTTTGTCCTGCCCCAGCGCCTGTATCTCGGCGCGCACCTGCATCATCTGCTCCTTGAGCACCCGCGCGCGCTCCAGAATCACCTTGATCTCCTCATCAAAGATCTGCCGCATCAATAGAAGCTCCTCGGCGCGCTTGCCTGCCTCAACATACGCTCGGTCCAGATCGTCATCAAGAGAACCGAGTTTCGCCTGAAGCTGAATGATCTCCGCCTGGCGACCTGCAGCCCCGGCGAGGTCCCCGAGTGCGTCGGTGGCTTTTCTGAACCAGTCGGTCATCTTCGCCCTCCGATCGGCCGAATGTGTGTCAGCGGGACCTTCCCCACCTCCGCCTGCTACTCCTGCGCGAAGAAGGGAACTGCCTGTTGTCCGAGGAATGATAGAACGTATGGAGACGATCAGAGGAGGTAACTCAACCATGTGTTTCCGAGGCCTGCTGATACTACTGGTGCTGGCCCTTTGCGTGGTCGCCCACGCGCAACAGCCGAAGCTGCTTCTTCGCGCCACTTTCGACGGAACCTGCGCCCTTGAGCCTGAAGGCGAGGGGCAGCTTGTTGCCGGTGAGTTCGTGGAGGGGCGCGAAGGACAGGCGATCAAGTCGACCGTCGCCAATGAACCCGCAGCGATGATCCCACTCACTGCGGCTAACCCCGAGGACGGCACGCTCATGTTCTGGTTCCGATCCGATGTGCCGCTGCTTGGGCCTGACGACGAGCGCGTCCGATGGTCTCCTGTGACCACCCAGGGAGCACCCGGCCCAGATGTTGACATCGTACACCAGCACCATCAGACGCAGATAGCGACCGGCAATCCGTGGGATCAGCGGCATCGTGGCGGAGCGCGCGAGGTCTACGGCCGCCTGATCCCGGGCAAGTGGTATCACATGGCCGTCACCTGGCACAAAGCCGACAACGACCTCTGCTTCTGGCTCTTCGGCATCCCGCAGAGCGACACCCTCGGCAAGTGGAATGCACTGGACCACTCGGATGCCCCGTGGGGCGAGGCGCTGAGCGTCGGTGCCGCTATGGGAGCAGTTGATGACCTGCGCCTCTACGACCGCGTTATGACTGCCGAAGAGATCATCGCCGCCGGTGACTACGGCGACGGTGAGTGCATGTATGATGAGGGACGCGTGTTCTTCGACACCGTACTCGACATCGAGCACCTCAAGGGCGAAGTGGTGATCGAGGACACGTTCGATGAGCCGTGGGAGCAGAACTGGGTGCTTGAAGGGCCGGGGATCCTGACGCAGGAGGGCGGGCGCCTGCGGATGCAGGAGCCTGAGCCGGGCACTGAGGGCGCGAACAACATCGTGCTGTGGCATCGCACCGAGACGCCGAAGGACTACATCGCCGAGTGGGAGTTCACGCCCAACGAGGTCGCGGGCCTGTGCATCGTGTTCTTCAGCGCGAAGGGCCGCAACGGTGAGAGCATCTTCGATCCTGCGCTGGCTCCGCGCGACGGCACCTTCACCGGCTACCACTCCGGCGACATCAACTGCTATCACATCAGCTACTTCCGCAACACCTCCACCCGTCAGCCCAATGCCGCGCTGCGCAAGAACTACGGCTTCTACCGCGCGGCGGAGGGCTACGACTGGATCCCGCTGGAGGCGGGTGTGACCAGTCGCATCACGCTGGTAAAGCGCGGCGCGCACATCCAGTTCGCGGTGAATGACCGCATCTCGATCGACTGGGTGGATGACGGCGTAACGCGCGGCGGCGTCTGGGGCGCGGGCCACATCGGCCTGCGGCAGATGTTGACCACCGACGGCTGGTATGACAACTTCCGCGTCTGGGCGGTCAAGTAGCGGGCCGGATCAGTCAATCGGGCGAAGGCCGGGCCGACACAGGTCCGGCCTTCGCGCTACTCCGGCCACTCCACGAACTGCACTTCCTCACCATCGAACCGCTCGCGGATGACCTCAAGCGCCTCCGGATTGCTGTCAACGAGGCAGAAGTGGCGGCCAAGCTCAAGCGCCGCTGCTCCTGTCGTCCCCGAGCCGGCGAAGAAGTCGAGCACCAGGTCGCCCGGCCGCGATGACGCCGCGACGATCCGCCGCAGGATGCCGAGCGGTTTCTGCGTCGGGTACCCCGTCTTCTCCTTGCCGGTAGGCGATACGATCGTGTGCCACCAGGTGTCGGTCGGGAACTTGCCGCGCGCTGCCTTCTCCGCGCTCACCAGCCCCGGCGCCATGTACGGGATGCGATCCACCTCATCGCGGTTGAAGACGTAGTTGCCCGGGTTCTTCACGTAGAGCAGGATGTTGTCGTGCTTGGCGGGCCAGCGGGTCTTGCTCCGCCCGCCGTAGTCGTAGGCCCAGATGATCTCGTTGAGAAAGCACTCGCGGCCGAAGATCGCGTCAAGCAGAACCTTGCAGTAATGTACTTCGCGGTAGTCTATGTGAAAGTAGAGAGAGCCATCGGCGCTCAGCACCCGGTGGGCCTCGCGCAGCCTCGGCTCCAGGAAGCCGAGGTAGTCGTCGAAGGTGTCCTCCCATGCCCGGGAGATGACCTCGCGGGTCCGGTATCGATTGCCGCCGAAGCCGGTGCGGTCGCCGTTTTCGTCGCGCTCCACCTGCACCTGCGTCCGGGCCTGCCGACCGCCGGTGTTGAAGGGCGGGTCAATGTATATCAGCGGCACGCAATCATCCGGCAGCCGCCTCAGCAGAGGCAGGTTGTCGGACAGATGCACGCTGTTGAGGCTGAGATCTACGTCGGGAGGCGTGATGGCGCGATCTTCCCTTCTCGTCGGAGTGTGCGGCATTATTCCCGCCGCGGCCGCAATGAACCTCCCGCGGGCAGAAGGAGGCCTCTGCCGCTGCGGCGAACTGCCACGCGTAAGTCATCCGGGTCGGCCATCGGAGTCGAGGGCCAGATGAAGTTGATCGTTCAGATCCCCTGCCTCAATGAGGAAGAAACGATCCCGCAGACCATTGCCGACATCCCGCGCGAGATAGAGGGGATCGACGCTGTGGAGGTGCTGGTGATTGACGACGGGTCGAGCGACGCCACCGTGGAAGCGGCACGCGCGGCGGGGGCCGATCACGTCATCAGCTTTGCGCAGAATCGCGGCCTTGCGGCTGCGTGGAGCGCCGGCATTGACGCGGCCCTTAGGCTGGGCGCCGATGTGATTGTCAACACTGACGCCGACAATCAGTACGCGGGAAGCTCGATCCCGGACCTCGTGCGGCCGATCGTGGCCGGAGATGCGGACATGGTCGTCGGCGCGCGGCCGATAGATCAGATCGAGGAATTCTCATGGATGAAGAAGCGCCTGCAGCGGCTCGGAAGCTGGGTGGTGCGCAAGGTCTCGTCCACGCACATCTCCGACGCCACCAGCGGCTTCCGCGCCTACTCCCGCGATGCGGCGATCCGCCTCGCCGTGGTGTCGAACTTCACCTACACGCACGAGACGCTCATTCAGGCCGGTCGCACCGGTCTCGCGGTCGCCGAGGTGCCGATCGGGACGAACCCGAAGACGCGCGAGTCGCGGCTCTTCCGCAGCATTCCCGAGTACATCCGCCGCTCGGTCGGCACGATCCTACGCATCTACGCGCTCTACGAACCGCTGGCGCTGTTCAACCTCGTAGCGGGGATACTGCTGGCGATCGGCATTCTGCTCGGTATACGCTACGCCTACTTCATGGCGATCGGCGAGGGCACCGGCCACGTGCAGTCGGTCATCGTCGCCGCGCTGCTGCTGATGCTGGCGGCGCAGGCGTTCGCGCTGGGCCTGCTGGCGGACCTGATCGCGGCGAACCGCAAGCTCATACAGGACGCGCGCTCGCGCCTGCGCGAGGTGCAGTTCCGTGACGGCAATGACCACTGAGGCCAGGCCGCCCACCGAGACGCCCGCAGTGGCGCCTAGGCCATCGGCAGCGGAACTACTGCTGGTAACGCTGCTCGCGGCGGCGCTGTGGGCGGGCTATCTCGCGCGCACCGACTTCCACCTCTTCCCCCGCGACGACGTGATGCAGGCGGTCAGCGCGGCGAGGCAACTCGCCGCCGGGGAGGGCTTCACCACCCGCGTAGCCGAGCCGCCGATGCTCGTCTTCCTGCGCGAACAGGGTGTTGACACCGCTCCGCCGTGGCCGAGCGCACTGAGAGCGCCGCTCTCAGTCGGCCTCATCGGCCTGCTGATGCCCCTGACCGGTGAACCGCTGGCGGTGGCGCTGTCATCGGGCATCTTCTTCATCCTGTCGGTGCCGGTGCTTTACCTCGTGTCTTTCCGGCTCGCCGGCAGGCCTGCGGCAATCCTCGCAGCCGCGGTGTACGTCCTCTCCCCCGCCGGCCTCTACCTCGGCTCCAGCGGCCTCACCGAAAGCAGCACGATCTTTGCCCTGTCGGTCATCGTGCTGATGATGATGCGACCGATCACACCCGCGGCGGCGCTCACGGCAGGTCTTGCGGCCGGGATCGGCTACCTCGGCCGCTCGACGATGACGATGTGGGCGGTCCTGATCGTGCTGTACATCCTCTGGATGGCGCGCGACGCTGGCTGGCTGCCAGCGGCAGGCCGGGTGGTCCTCTTCTGCATTCCGCTGGCGGCGGCGGTCTGGTGGTGGGGCGCGCAGATGGAGGCGCAGACCGGGGAGTTCGGCTATTCAGCTCAGGAGGACATCAGCATCCGCCGCGACACGGGCCTCTACCCCGGCCGCTCATCTTCGCTCGCGCTGGAGCACTGGACGATCGGGGAGTTCGTGCGCGCGCACCCGGGGGTGATGGCGAGCAAGTATGCCCGCATCGCCGAGGCCACGTGGCCGCAGTTCATCACAATGGACGGGCTCACGCTGATCGTCGCGCTCTTCGTCGCGGAGTTCGTGATCGTGCTCGCGGGCGGTAAGCGTGTCGATGTGCAGTGGCTGGTCTACCTGCTGATCGCCCAGCAACTGCTGATGGTGCCGCTGGCCTCACTCGGGCACGGCGGCGTTTCGGCGAACCGCTACCTCGACCCGTTCGGGCCCATCGCCGCCACCTTCGGCGCGGCATTCGCGGTCGAGCTTGTGCGCCGCTACGGCGCCTCGATGCGCCGGGCGACTCTGCCCTTCGCGCTGCTCGTGGCACTGCTCGCGGTACCGGTCGCGATGGACGCCGCCGTGGGGCGCTATCACGGAGCCGCGATGGAGGAGACGCGGGAGCTTGCCGCGGTGCTGCTGGCGCAGGGCGAGCCGGATGATGTGATCGCCAGCACCCACCACGCGTGGCTCTCGTGGGCGACGAACATGTATACCGTCGGGCTGCCGATCACACCCGCCGAGTTCCTGCGCATGGACGAGGAGTTGCTCGCCGCAGACTGGGTGCATCTCAAGCATCGTGGCGAGACGAACGAGGAGCGCACGTCCGCATGGACGCCGATCATGGAAGGGCGTGCGGAGCTTCCGGGCTTCGAGCTTGTGCAGCGCTTCGAGGGCGGGAGCGTGCTCCTGCGCAGAGCCGGCGACTGAGAGCGTAAGTGCAGCAGTTACGACAGCGGCCGCCACGGTAGACGTGGCGGCCGCCGCTGAGTCTGCGTTACGCCCTTGCCTCTCAGTCCTCGAGGAACGGGAGGCCGCGCTTGCTAAGTATCTTGTACTGCAGCGCGTGGATCTTCGTCGCCGGGCCCGAGTCGGGCTGCTGGAAGCTGGTGGTCGCCAGCGAGCGGATCTCGGGGTCGAAGAGGCCGCTGTCTGACTCGCGGCCGATGATGTCAATGTTGCCCTTGTAAAGCGACAGGGTGTACTTGCCGGTGACTACCGCCTGCGAGCTTTCGATGAATGCCGCGCAGTCCTCCGTGAACGGGTGGAACCAGGCGCCGTGGTAGACCTGGTAGGCCCAGAGGCGCTCGATGTTCGGCTTGTTCTGCACCTGCTCCTTGGTCAAACAGAGCTGCTCAAGGTCGCGATGGACCTTCAGGATCACGGTAGCCGCGGGGGCCTCGTAGACCTCGCGCGACTTGAGCCCGATCATCCCGTCCTCGAACATGTCGATCTTGCCGATGGCGTGCTTGCCCGCGACATCATTGAGGTACTGAATGATGTTCGCTAGGCCAGTCACGTCATCGCACTTGACCGGGATGCCGCCCTCGAACTCGATGGTGACCTCCTGCGGCTCGTCGGGAGCGCTCTCGGGGAACTGGTACCACACGTACTCGTCCTCCGGGATGCGCATCTGCAGGTTGTCAACCTCGCCGGAGCCGATCGACCGGCACCACATCGTCAGGTCGTCGCCGATGCCCGCCTTGTACGGGATGTTGTAGTACTCGCAGAGCTGCTTCTCCTGCTCGCGGGTGAAGTCGAACTCGCGGACGGGGACGATGACCTCGAGGTCGGGGGCGAAGATCGCGAAGACGTTCGCCATGCGGTACTGATCGTTGCCCTTGCCGGTTGAGCCCTCGCAGATGGCGTCACAGCCCTGCGCGACAGCCCACTCCGCCACGTTGCGCGCGATGAGCTGCCGGGTCATGGACGTCGCGACCGGGTAGCCCTCGTAATTCGCATTGGCGCGAATCGCGCGGGCGATCCACTCGTCGGCGAACTCGTCGGTCGCCTCCATCAGTTCCCACGGCACACCCAGCAGTTCGGCCTTCGAGCGGCAGTCCTCGATCTCGCGGTCGGTCAGACCCACGTTGACTGTGACGGCGAGAACCTCCTCGGCGCCGTAGTACTCCTTCAGCAGCGTGATGGCCAGCGTAGAGTCGAGGCCGCCTGAGAACGCCAGCGCAACCTTCTTGACCTGCGGGATTTCTACTTTCGGCTGAAAGTCAGGATGCTGGTTGGGCATCTTCGTTCCTCCTGTTGTCACTCTGTCGATCCCGGCGCCGATGGCGTCGGGGACCGCGTCAGTCTTCTTCCTCCAACGGCTCCTCGCAGTATGCGCAGCAGACTTCGCCGCAGGGCATCGTCTGGAAGAAGCCGGCGAGGAAACGCTCCTCCCACGTGATGCACCTGTCGTTGCGGCACTTTCGTTCAGCCGAGGCAGAGTCAGGCCCCTCCTCGGCCTCCTGCCTGGCGCGTCCGGGCGAGGCCACCGCCTCCGGCCGCTCATCGCCGCGCCGCTCAAAGCCGCGGAACGCGTTGCGCTCGTCCTCCAGCAATCCGAGCAGATGCGCCACCAGCGCCATCCGCACCGGCACACCCCCGTGCGCCTGCTCGAAGTATGCAGCCCGGGAATCGTCGTCAATCTCCGGGTTGATCTCCTCAACCCGCGGCAGCGGGTGCATCACGATCATGTTCTCCGGGGCGCGCTCCATCAGCGCCGCATCCACCACGAAGTCGGCCGCGATGGCCCGTGCGCCCTCGCGCTCCTCCTCCGGGAACCGCTCGACCTGCACGCGGGTGGCGTAGAGCACGTCAAGCTCGCCCAGCACCCCGTCAACGCTCGTAACACATTGCGGACGCTCGCCCGAGATCTCCTCGATCTCGTCGAGGTAACGCTTCGGCATCGCAAGCTGCTCCGGGGCGATGCAGACTACCTGCGAGCCCAACCGCGCGAGCGTCGCGCCCAGCGAGTGAACTGTGCGCCCATACTTGAGGTCGCCGAAGAGGCCCACGGTGAGGCCATCCAGCCGATCGAAGCGGCGCTTCAGGCAGAACAGGTCGGTGAGCGTCTGCGTGGGGTGCGCGTGGGCGCCATCGCCCGCGTTGATAACAGGTATCTCAGCCGCATCCGCGGCGACCTTCGCCGCGCCCATCTTCGGGTGCCGGATCACGAGGATGTCGGCGTAGCCGCTGACGGTGCGGGCGGTATCCGCGAGCGTCTCACCCTTGGCGACCGATGAGCCGCCGGGCTCGGAGAAGCCCAGCACGCTCCCGCCGAGCCGCAGCATCGCGCTCTCGAACGAGAGCCGAGTGCGAGTGCTTGGCTCGAAGAAGCAGGTGGCCATGATGCGGTCGAGGCGCTCGGAGGCATGCCGCTTGCCCGCATCGCCGAAGCCGATGGCCTCCGCCATCTGACCGGCAGTGTCGAGCAGCGCGCGGATCTCCTCAGTGGAGAGGTCCGACATCGTGATCAGATCGCGTCCCGCAAGTGACAATGCACGGCCTCCCTCGTCAAACACCCAACGTTTCGTTTATGTCGTTCTTCGCCGCCCGCGCTGCATCGGCGGCCGCCGCGGCAAAGTCCTCAACGTCACCGCCCGCGTAGATGATCCCGCGCGATGAGTTCACCACCGCGCCCATGCCATCCTCGTCGAACGCCGGCGCCACATCCTCTGCTCCGCCGCCCTGTGCGCCGTAGCCCGGGACGAGGAACGGTGTCCGCGGCATCACTTCGCGCAACTCGCGAAGCTGCTCGGGCCATGTCGCTCCAACCACCGCGCCGACCGATGACCAGCCGCTCTCCCCCACGCCATCCGCGCCCCAGCGGTCCACGAGCTCCGCCAAGTGGCGGTAAATCGGCTTGCCGCCCGCGTCAAGGTCCTGTATCTCCGCTGAGGACGGGTTCGACGTCTTCACCAGCACGAAGACACCGCCGCCTGCCGCACGAGCCGTCTCGATGAACGGCATCACACCGTCCGAGCCGAGGTAGGCGTTCACCGTCACCGCGTCCGGAACGCTGCCTGCGTCAGGTGCCTCGAACAGCGCCCGGGCGTAGGCCTCCGCCGTGGAGCCGATGTCATTGCGCTTGGCATCTACGATCACGATCAGCCCGAGACGCTTCGCCTGCGCCACGACCTCGTGCAGCAGCTCCATCCCGCCGCTCCCGAGCGCCTCAAAGAACGCGGAGTTGGGCTTTGCCACCACGCAATGCTCGGCGACCGCGCTCAGGATGCGGCTGCAAAACTCGCGCACTCGAGCGAGAGGGTCATCTATCCCGCCCAACGCCTCAGGCAGCCGCTCTATGACCGGGTCGATCCCGACGCAGACGCGGCTGTCCTTCTCTTTGATTGCCGCCATGAGGCGGTCGGCGAAATGCTCGGACATCGGCCCTCAGCGTTTGTGCGCCTGGATAATCAGCATGCGCTCCCAGCCCTCGAACGGGCGGCCGTCGTACTCCGAGTAGACGCCTTCTATCTCCAGCCCCACCCGGTCGAAAAGGTCCTCGAGTTCGTCCAGCCCGTACAGCCGGATGGACGCCCTGTGCAGCACCCGGTCGGGATCATCGGGATCGGTCCACACGCTGCTGATGCGATGCCCCTCCGCGTCATAGCGGCAGCGGATGATCGCGACGCTGCCGTCGGCGCGCGTCACTTCCTGGTGGTAGGGCGCGTAGAGTATCTGATAGGAGCGATTGCGCGTCTCCAGCAGAAAGCGCCCACCGGGCCTCAGGCAGCGCACGGTCTCCTCCAGCACCGCCACGTTCTGTCCCTCATCAATGAAGTAGCCGAAGCTGTTGAACAGGTTCAGCGCCACGTCCAACGAGCCAGACCGCAGCGGCAGGCTGCAGGCATCTCCGCGCACCAGCGATAGCCCCGCTACATCTCTGCCCATTATGCGCGCGATGTCCAGCATCATCGCCGATACGTCAAGGCCGATAATCTGCATTCCCCGTTGCGCCAGCGGGATCGCGTGTCTGCCCATCCCGCAGCAGATGTCCGCCACATGCTCGCCGGGCTGGAGTTCGAGCAGCGAGATGATGCCCTCGATCTGTTCCGCCGTCTCCTCCTCACCGGGGAAGAACGAGAGCGGGATGCTGTCCAGGCTCTCGAAGAAGTCCCGCCACCACGCCTCATTGCACCACTTGTCTTCCGCCATCACGCCTCCGGCCTCGCCCACTACAGCAGGTCCGCGAGGTCCACGAAACCATCGTCCCATGCACTCGATTGTCGCTTCCTGGAGATCTGCTGCAGGGCCGTCACTACCCGTGCAGCCTGCGCCGACACCACCTGCGCGAGGCTCAGGCTCTCCTCGCTGAATGCCCCATCGCACTGGTCGTAGAAGGCGATTACGCCCGCGACCTCGCCGTCGGACTGCAGCGGCTCTGCAAGCACCGACTGCACGCCGAGAAAACCGAGATGCTCATCATCCGCGATTGCGCCGGAGAGGACGTCGTTCTCAATGCGCGCCACACCGGTCACTGCAGCCGAGCCAAGCAGTCCACAGTCAAGCGCAACATCCCTGCCGACCACGTCCCTCTCGGCCAACCCTTCGGTGACAATCCCCTGCAGTCGGGGCGGATCGTGCCGGATCCCGTAGACGGCCGCTGCGCGCGCATGCGTCACCTGTATCCCCGCGCGCAGTATCGAGCGCAATGTATCGGTGAGATCCTCACTCTCGCCCAGTTCCCGGCCCAGATCCACGAATGCAGAGAGGTCCTCGTTGGCGCTGCGCACCCGCTCGGATAGCTGCTCCTGCTGGCGGAGCAGTTGATCGTTGGCGGCACGCAGTTCGGTGAGCAGCGCGTCATGCCGCCCGCGCAACCGCTGGCCTTCGATCCCGCGGTTGACGATCCGCACCAGGTCCGCGGCTGAGAACGGCTTGCGGAGGTACTCATAGGCGCCGAGCCTGACGGCTTCCATCGCGGTCTCGAGGCTCGCGAAGCCGGTGACGAGCACCACTACAGCCTCGGGACTGCGCTGCTTGATCGAGCGCAGCAGCGTCAGGCCATCTGTGCCGGGCAGCATGATGTCGAAGATCGCCGCGTCGAAGTGCCCGCTCGCGATCGCCGCAAGCGCGGACGCGCCATCCTCGTGGGAGGTCACCTGGTGCCCCGCGCGCCCGAGTGCCTTTGCACAGAGCTCTCTGATAGCCGGCTCATCGTCCACGACCAGCACTTTTGCGCCCTGATCGATCATGCTGCTCCCCCCGCAATCGTCGGCACCGCCACGTCAGACGGTGTATGTCACCTCGAAATCCGTGCTTTCGCCCCGGGGCTCCCGCCAGCGCTCGTCCACTCGCTCGACCCACGACATCGGCGGGCCCTTGCGGATGGTACCCAGCAGGCGCTTGAGATCCTCCTCAGGACCCTCAGCGACCAGCTCGACGTCGCCTGAACGAAGGTTGCGCACCCAGCCGCTGAGGCCCAGATTCCGCGCCTCGCGCTGGACGAAGTAGCGGAAGCCGACGCCCTGCACCCGCCCCCGAACGGTCGCCTCAAGCCTTCGCTGATCCGCGCCGGCGGACATGCCCCTACTCCCGCTTGCCTCGGTGCGCGGCGGATAGCTGGGCGCCTTTGGCCGCTACCAGCGCGCCGAGCCATCCCAGCACCAGCAAGCCCAGCATCTTCAAGCCGACGATCACGCCCACGTCAACTACCGTCGGCCCCTGATAGGGCGTGGCGACCACTACCTCGTCGCCACCCACATTCTCCTGAACCGCGACAGTGGTTTCCGCCGCCTGCGCCTGGGCGGTGCGGACTTCCTGCACCTGCGCGTCAACGCCCTCAAAGACCTCGCGAACCCAGGTGAAAACCATGATGATCATGGCGATACCGACGAGGAAAACAATCAGCCCCACGACGCCACCGAAGATGTCGAAGGCTCTCGCCGCACCGTCCGCGGATCGCTGTTCGTCAGACAATTCGCAGTCACCCCTTAGCTGTCGTCGTCGCGGGAGTATAACATACGCGCGCCTGAGGCGGCAACCGCCTGACCCGGCTCGGAATCAGCCTGCGACCGCGTTGTAGCTGTAGAAACCGGCCACGGAAAGCGCGGTGACAATGATGCTGGCTATCACGACCCCGATGGTCAGGCAAATGACCGCTCGCCAGAAGCTCATTTCGAAGACGGCGGCGACCAGCGCGCCGGTGTATGCGCCCGTGACCGGCAGCGGCACCGCCACAAAGAGCGTGAGGGCGTAGACCCCGTACTTGTCCACCATCGGCTTCTTCGCTCGCGCGCGGGCGATCAGCCGGCGCACGATGCCTGTGAATATGCCCCGAGCGATGAGCCAGTCGGCGATGCGGTTGAACCAGAGCAGGATCGGGATGACGATGAGCACGTTTGCGATGATGGCGATCGGGAGGATCTCCGCGAGCGGTAGCCCCTGCGCCATTCCTACGGGGATTCCGCCGCGGACCTCAAAGATCGGGAGCGCCGAGACGATCGCCACCTTCAGCAGCGGGGGCAGCCCCGCCAGCGCTCCCAGTATAGCCTCTTTCACGTAGTTGCCTCCCTGGTGATTGATATGAAGGTGAGGTTCGCTGCGAGGTGCGCGGTACCCTTTCGGCGAATAGTGAGAAGAGCCGGCAATCGGGAATGGGCAATCGGCAATCGGCAATCGGGAACGACTACGGCAACGGCCGGCAACGGCCGGGAACGGCTGGAACGGCTGGAACGGCTGGAACGGCACGAACTCAAGTTACCTGTTCCTACGGGGGGTTCGCGGATGCGCCGCGAAATCTGCGACTACAAGGATCTTGAAGTATGGCAGAAGGGCATGACCCTCGCGCGGAATGTGTACGTCGTCACGGAGAAGATGCCCTCGGCGGAGCGATACGGGCTTACGAGCCAGATGCGCAGGGCAGCGGTATCGATTCCGTCGAATGTGGCCGAGGGTTACGGACGTGGCAGCCGCGCTGACTACGCGCGTTTCGTTAAGGTGGCGCGGGGCTCTGCCGCTGAACTGGAGACACAGGTAATACTTGCTGAGAGCCTTGAGCTGCTGCATCCGGTGGATACGGCTACGTTGTTGCAGCTCACGCTCAGCATCCGGCAGATGCTGAATGCACTCATCAGGTCACTTGAGTCCAAGCAATCATAGCCGTTTGCAGTCGTCGCCGTCGCCGTCGCCGTTCCCGATTGCCGATTGCCCATTCCCGATTGCCGACACGAGTCATCTTGTTTCCCGACAAATATTGAGCCCACCCAACCACCATGCTTATCAACACACGTGAAGTTCCCACCTTCGCCGTCATCGCCCTCGGCGGGTGCTGCTGGGATTACCTCGGCATCATCCCGCACTATCCCGGCGTTGATCAGAAAGTCGCGATCGCAGAACTCTCCATGCAGGGCGGCGGGCAGGCCGGCACCGGAGCGGTGGCTGTCGCACGCCTCGGCGGCAAAGTCGCCATCGTCAGCCGTATCGGCGAGGACGAGTTCGGCAGGCATATCCGCGAAACGTTCGAAGCCGAGGGGGTCGACACGCGTTGGCTGATGCAGGTCCCGGGAGCTACCTCCCAGTGGGCCTTCTGCGCGATTGACGAGACCACAGGCAAACGCACGATCTTCTACATCCACGGGACCAAGGGGAAGTTTACCCCGGAGGAACTTGATCGAGAGGCAATCCTCGACTGTCGCTGCCTGCTTGTTGACGGCCATCACAACGTCGCCGCCGCGCAGGTCGTAAGGTGGGCTCAGGAGGCTGGCGTTCCGGTGGTGCTCGACCTCGAGCGGCGGCAGGATCAGGACGATGTCCTGCTCACGAGGGCTTCCCATCCGGTCCTCCCGCACAAGTTCGCGCTCAGCTACACCGGCGAGGGCGATGTCGTCGCCGCCGGAGAGGCGCTCCTGGCCGCCGGGCCGCAGGCAGTCGTGATAACGCTCGGGCCCGAGGGCGCAGTCGGCTTTGATGCGGACGGTGTCATTCACCAGCCAGCGATTCCCATGGAGCCGATCGTTGACACCACCGGCGCGGGGGACGTCTTCCACGGCGCCTTCGCCTACGGTGTCGCGATGGGCCATGACCTCGCGGAGAACCTGCGTTTCTCCTCTGCGGTTGCAGCGATGAAGTGCCGGATGCTCGGCGGACGCGCAGGCATTCCCACCATGTCGGAGGTGCAGCGACTGCTTTCCAGCGGCCGGCCGCAGCGAATCTGAGCCTGTCTCGAAAGCGCACAGGAAGAAGGCCGCGGCGCCGCGAAGGTTATTGAGCGGAACCGCGGCGGGGCAGTTGCCGCCCCCGTCGGGTTTGTGTATATTGCAGGCCACGGTGGCGGCTGAGGGTGAAGTCCCGGGTAGAGCGGTCGCGACAGGTTGATTGAGGATCTGAATCCGGTCGAGGAGGGTGATGGACGATGGATGTTTGTGAGGTCATGGTGGTGGCCATCGAGATGGAGGCGGAATCGGAGCGGTTCTATCAGCAGGCCGCGAGCACTTCCTCGAACCCGCTTGCCATCCGCACCTTTGAGGCGCTCGCGGAGTGGGAGGTCGAACACAGGAGATTGCTCGAGGCCGTTCATGCTAAGGCTGAGGCGACACAGAGCTGCCCAACGCTGGCAGAGCTGGAGGCCGAAGAACTGGACATGATCGAGCACGCCGAGTTGATCTTCAAGACCGCGCTGCAGGACGTGGACGACACGCTGGCGCATGACCCGACGCTCAGCGGCGCCTACGCCACCGCGATGGAGAAGGAGCGCAAGGCGATCGCCTTCTACCAGGAGCAGCTTGAAGCGACCGAGGATCCCAACGAGAAGCAGCTCTACGAGTTCCTGCTCAAGCAGGAGCGCGGGCACCTGAGCCTGCTGGCGACCACCGAAGAGTACCTCAATGACACGAAGTACTGGTTCTTCAAGGAAGAAATGTGGTTCGCCACTCCGGGATAGGATGTGGCGACCTCTGGCCGGGGAGCGCTGAGAGGCTTCCCGATGGGGATCGGATTACGGGCCGGTTGGGGTGCCCCTGCGGGAGGCACCACCGGCCCCTTCAGCATTTCAGGGAGTGTTACAGATGACGCAGGGTTGCGGCTCGGGTTCTGGTTCGGAGAAACTCTGGGGTGGACGGTTCGCCTCCGATGTTGACAGCGCGATGCTCGACTTCAGCGAGTCCACAGAGGCGGACTCCTACATGATTGCCGAGGACATCTGGGGCAGCCAGGGCCACGCCCTGATGCTCCACGACTGCGGGATCATCTCCCGCGAGCACCTCGTGGAGATACTGCGCTGGCTGGAGATCGCGCGGGAGAGGTTCGAGGCGGGCGAGCTTACGCTCAAGCGTGACCTCGAGGACGTGCACATGAACGTCGAAAGCTACCTGCGCGAGGGCGCGGGCCCTGAGGCCGGCGGCCGCCTGCACACCGCCCGCTCCCGCAATGACCAGGTCATCACGGACTTCCGGATGCGCCTGCGTCGCTACCTGTTGCAGATACGCCGGGCCGTCATAGTGCTGCGCGGGGTGCTGCTTGAGCTTGCGGCCAGTCACTCTGAGGACACCATGCCCGGCTTCACGCACACTCAGCACGCCCAGCCGATCACCGTCGGCTTCTGGCTGGCCGCCCATGCCGCGGGCCTCGAACGCGATGAGCAGCGGCTTGCGAATGCCTTCGTGCGCACGAACCAGTGCCCGCTGGGAGCTGCGGCGCTGGCGGGCACCTCGTTCCCGACCGACCGCGAACTCACCGCGGAGTTGCTTGGCTTCGACGGCGTCATCTTCAACGCGCTCGACGCCGTCCAGTCGCGTGACTTCGCCATCGAGTCGCTCGCGGCGTTCAGCGCTCTGATGACGAACCTCTCGCGCATGGCAGAGGAGATAGTGGTCTTCTCCTCCCCCGCATTCGGGATGCTGGAGGTGGACGACGCCTTCGCTACCGGCAGTTCGATCATGCCGCAAAAGAAGAACCCTTGCGCCGGAGAGCTTGCCCGCGCGCGCACAGCCGCCGTTCATGGGCGGCTGATGGAGCTTCTCACGCTGCTCAAGGCGCTTCCGAGCGGCTACAACCGCGACTTCCAGAACGACAAGCCGCCGGTCTGGCAGGCCTGCGAGCATGTGATTGCGACCCTGCGAGTGATGGCGCCGATGTGGCGCTCCATGACGCTGAAGCTCGAGCGCATGGCGGAGCTTGCGGGCGCGGAGTTCGCATCGGCGACGGAACTCGCGAACTGGCTGGTGCGCGAGCGCAACATGCCCTTCCGCGACTGCCACGAACTGGTCGGCTCACTCGTCGGCAGACTCGTGGCCGAGGGGCTGACGCTCGACGACCACCAGCGCGTGGCGGAGATCGTAACCGAGCTTGGTCAGCCGATCTCGGCGGAGCAGGTCGAGGGGATAGTTGACCCGGTGGAGGTCGTCCGGGCGCAGAAGAGCCTCGGCTCGACGAACCCCAGGCAGGTCCTCGCGTGCGTTGCGCAGTTGAGGTGCAACCTCGAGGAAGACGCGTCCGATGTCGAGGCCGATCAGCAGCGACTCGATGAAGCCTATGATGAGACGATGCGGCGCGTGCGCGAAGTGCTCGGGGAGGCGTAGCACCGCTCAGGCGAAGCCGTTGTCGTCGAGCCATCGGAGGAAGCCGCGAGCGCAGCGATCGAGGTTCTCGCGGCTTCCGCCTCCGCGCACCGGCGAGCATATCTCATAGGCGACGGGGCCGTCGAAGCCGCCATCGAGCAGCCCGCGCAGGAACTCGGCACTCGCCAGGTCCCCCTCCCCCATCGGCACAGCGCGAGCGAAATCCACGTCCAGTCGCCGGTAGTTCACCAGTTCAGGCTGATACTGGTAGCGCGGGAGCGCGACGTAGTCGGCGAAGGTCGAGTATACACTGTGCGGCGCCATCTCTCGCGCGGTGTCATAGGGCTTCTCGCCCCTCAGGCACGGGGACCACGGGTCGAACATCAGCGCGCAGTTGTCACGGCCCACGTCACGCAGAAGCTCCAGCAGCGCATTTGAGTGTACCGCGACGTCGTGGTGATTCTGAACGCCGATGGTGACGCCATGCTCGCCCGCGCGGTCGCAGCACTCCTGCAGCCCCACCACCGTCCGCCGCCACGCCTCCGCGACCGGCATCTCAGGCCGCTCGTATGAGGTGAAGACCCGCACAAGGCCGCAGCCCAGTGCCTCCGCCATCTCCGCAAGACGCTCGACGTAGCCCACCTGCATCTCGCCGAACGGGACCTCGCCCGCCTCGGCGCCACCGGTGAAGTTCGTGTATGCCGCCACGCAGGAGACCTCGACGGATGACTGCGCGCAGACTTCGGCGAGCCGCATCGCTCCACCGGCCAGTCCAGTGGCGAGAGGTGCGGGCGCTTGCCCATCAACTCGATGCCCGCGTAGCCAAGTTCGGCGGAGTGAAGCACGAACTCCTCGACAGCGAGAGTCTCCTGCCCCCACAGTCCGGCATAGCTGACTGAGAAGAGAACCGGCTTCATCGTCCCTTCCTCCATCTGCAGCGTTTCATCTTCGACACATTCGATGAAGGCGGGCTCATTCCTCCGCGGCAGCGAACTCGAACCTGCTCACCGGTTCCCCCAGATCGCCGGGTCTGCGTTGATGTACTTCTGGCCGATCCAGATGCCCGGGATCCCAAGCTGGACGAGCACGGGCGCAAGTTGGTAGTTGGACGTGAAAGGTCCCTGGTGTTTATCGGATTTGTTGATGAAGTAGCCCCCGGAGCCGTCGGCCGTCAGCAGCGTTCCCTCGGCGTCAGGCGTGTTCGGGTGCAGGATCCACGTGTCCTTCTCCTGGGGCCCGTACATGGTGTGCGTGAGAATGATGTGCACGAGGTAGAGTGGCCCGAACTCAAATCGCTCCACGGGCTGGTTAGGCGTGCCCTCAGCCGCCGCGCCGCCCTCATCCGTCCCCGCGATCTGCGTGGTAGCCTCGGGTATCTCGATCTCGCGCACCATCGCTTCGATCAGCGCCAGCAGCGCACGGTAGACATCCTCCTGCGGGGCAACCTTCTCCAGCGCCTCGAGCTTGTGCAGCAGGAAGCGCTGCTGCGTGATAGTGAACGCGCGCTTGAGTTGCTCCGCCGACTCCTCAAGCCGGGCGTAGAGATCGGCGCGATTGGCTCGGTTGAGGTCGCCCACCAGGTAGCGGGTCGCGTTGAGGGCGGCCTGGCCATTGCGCATGGCCGCCCGCACCTGATCGAGCGTGGCATCGGGCGGAAGCGCCCAGAGCCGCATCCTCGCGGCCTCAAGCGAGTTGGCCGAGCGCTGGGTGCGGAACTCCAGGTCACCCTTGTTGCGGAACGCCTCCTTCAGTCTCGGCCACAGCTCTCCCTCGATCCAGGCCACGATCGGTGCTCCGAGCAATTCGACGATGATCTCGTTGCTCGTGATCTTGAACAGCAGTTGCGCGACCTTCCGCTGCACCAGGTCATGTGCTTTGGCCCGCACCGCGCTGCGGAATGAGCTTGCATCGTGGAAGGCGAGCCCGATTTCCCGCTGCGTTATCTGATCAAGCTCCTGCTCCGCGCCGGCACGCAGACGCGAGACCGCCTCGTTCCTCACCGCCACAATGCCCTCCGTAGCCAGCAGCACGATGAGGCCCTCCGCCTCTACCCGCTCATCCACCTTCTGCGCGAGCAGGGCCACCAGCTCGTTCCTCGCGGCCGTCGCCTCCTGCTGCAGATTGCGCGCGGCTGCATAGGCCCGCAGATCGAAGTTGATGCGCGCGCCGATGGCGCTTCCTGAGCGGTCGGTCAGCTCAAAGCACTCACGGATCAGATCAAGCTCCTCCGTCAGACCACGTCGCGTACGGGAGTTCACAAACGCGTTCAGTGTAGCCTTGAACGCCCGCCCCTCGGCGACCAGGTCATTGCCCGCCGCCTGCATATCCTGCGCCCACTGGCGCGCCTGTGCATTATCCTCCGGCTGTGTCGCCTGAAGCGCGCCGATGCGCAGATCGATGGCTGAGAGTTTTGCTCGATGATCGCGCAGAGGCTGCAGGTAAGCGGTGACTCCGGGATCGGCAGCGGGGATAATCGGCTCGGGAACTGTTTCGAGAGTCCAGTCGCCCTCAGGCAGGCCACCTTCAGTGCGGGGCCGCTCCGCCGCTGGCGCTCCCGGCGGACCGGTCCTGATCAGCGCCATCTGCGCGCGAGCCCGCACTACCGGATCGGGATCCCTCTCGGCGATCTCCTCAAGCCTGCCGGCCGCGGAGTTCGCCGCCGGCCCAATGCGCCCGAGAGCGCCGATGGCCATCCCGCGGTCAACGGCCTCATCTGCATCGAGAAGATCGAGCAATGCTGGAACGGCAGCAGCAGCCTCCGGACCGGCAGCAGCGCCGAGGACGGCCAGTGCGGCGCGCCCGAGCACCGGGTCTTCACCCTGGAGGTGCTCGATCAGCGTGCTGAGCGGGATGCCCCGGATCAAGACGTCGTCATCTGCGAGGACGGCCACAGGCGACCATACGACAGCAAGCACCAGAAGAACGCCGGCGACGAAGGCTGAACGCATCATCCTCACCACTCCCTGGCGGAGCGCCCACGACGTCCCGACTCCGTTTCGCCAGACATTCGGCGGTCTACGGCGAGTTCCTGCCCGCATCCGGGAGGATTCTGCGGAAGTA
Organism: candidate division WS1 bacterium; assembly: GCA_012522765.1. Lineage (GTDB taxonomy): Bacteria > Armatimonadota > Zipacnadia > Zipacnadales > UBA5352 > UBA5352. Next base: position 53,632 of record JAAYJW010000193.1, read on the forward strand.
AGAGACAATGACCGTCTGCGTCGGCAGCAGGTATCAGGCGCGCCATCCGGAGGCATCCAGCATGACCGCATTCAGCTACCGTGAACTCTACTGCCCCGCGCACTTTGGCAACACACATGAAGTCATGTCCGCGGCCGAGATACGCGATATGTGCCGGGAAGCGCAGCGATCCGGCTACACGGTCTACGGCGACTGGTTCGACTCCGCCGACCTGAAGAACCCGCTCGATAATCCCCGCAACGAGCACCTCCTGCCGCAGGAACTCTGGGAGCGCAAGCTGCGCAACTTCCGCATCGCCCAGGAGGAGGGGCTGGACACGAACCTGATGCTCACCAGCAACCACGTCTACCTGAACCAGCTCCGCCCGGACCTGCTGGCGGACACCTCCAATGATCGCCGCATGTTCGGCCAACTGCTCTGCCCGAACATCCCCGAGGCGCGGGAGATCATCCTGCGTAACGCACGCGAGCTTTTCGAACTAATGGCCGCAGCGGGCGTGGAACTCGGCAACATCCACGGCTTTGCCTACGACTACGGCGGCTGCTCCTGCGAGAAGTGCTCGCCGTGGATCGTGACGATGGCGAAGCTCTTCCTCGATGAGCTTGAGGTGGCGCGCGAGTTCTTCCCCGACTGCACGCCGCGGCTGATAGGTTGGTGGGTGACGGAGGAGGAGCACGAGTTTCTTGCCGACTGGGCGGATGAGCATGCGCCGGGCGTCTTCAAGTCCTGCGCGCTGCACATTCAGTACGGCAACACCCGACCCCTCGGCTCGCCGCGACTGCCGGAGGGATGTGAGCCGCATGCATTCGTGCATATCGGCTACAACAGCGTCCCGACTACACCGAAGGATGTCTACGGGATCTTCGGCCCGGTGGTGGCGCCTGAGCGACTGGAGGCAACCGAGCGCGATCTCTCCGAACTCGGCTGCACGGGCTACGTGACTTATGACGAGGGCGCGTTCGATGATGTCAATCGCGACATCTGGGCCTCACTCACCTCCGGCCGGGCACAGGGCGCAGTAAAGGTGCTGGAGGATTACGCGCGGAGGCATTTCGGGGCCGGGGATGACGCAGCGGCGTGGGCGCAGTGGCTGACCCAGTGGAGCGAGCCGTGGGAAGTGGATCTTCCCGCCGCGCGGGCGGAGTTTGAGCGACTTGTGCAACAGCTTCCGGCGGCGGCGCTGACTACCGGCGATCGGCTGGTGCCGTCGCTAGACTGGCGGCTTGCGCAGTGGGAGTGCAAGCTGCGGCTGTTTGAGCGACTGGCGGAGATAGAGGCCGGAGATGACTGGACCGAGACGAGACTGAGCGCGGCCGATGGCTTCGTGGACGAGCTTGAGTGGATGCAGCGGCACTGCTGGGGAATCGGCCCGCTGCGCCACGCGATCCACCCGCACTTCCAGCGACCGGCGTGGTGGGCGGATTACGCCCGCCTGCGGCGGCTGCAGCGTCTGAGCGATCTCTCGCAGCTTGGCAGCGAGGTGTGAGAGAATTTATTGCAGGCCACACGTCAACAAGCGGCCCCCGCCGGATTGGCAGGGGCCGCTTTCGTCTTAGAGCCTGTTCCTCTACATGCGGGCCGCCGCGTCGCAGTAGTCGTAGTCGAACTGGATGTCGTCATTCTGCCAGGCGCCGATAAGCCCGCCCTTGGAGAAGCTCTTCGCGTGGCCATCGAGGAAGCCGACATTCATCTGATCGTTGTGCTCGAACTTGGATTTGCTGCCCCATGGGCGATAGCTGGAGGTTTCATTGACCTCGCACGGGCTGCTCGGATACCAGTACTGCCAGTACTCGTTCTGCTCCGTGAGCCAGACCCATTCAGCCGGTTGCTTGAGGGTCGCCATCAGCCGACCCCGAAGGTCCATGTTTGCACCGTAGCTGTTGGTCTGACTCGCCCACGCCGCCCATCTGCCAGTCCATGCGCTCTCGTTGTGCTTGTGCGAGGGGCAGACGAGGATCTGCGCGTTGTTCATGTACGGCATGATCAGGCCGAACCAGGGGCCGGGATCGGCGCCATCTTCGTAGGAGTAGTGCGTCCCCAGCGGCAGGGTCTCATCGTAGTCCTGGACGTACATCAGGCAGCCGAGCATGATCTGCTTCACATTCGAGAGACAACTCGACTGGCGCGCTTTCTCGCGAGCGCGAGCGAAGACGGGAAAGAGGATCGCCGCCAGAATGGCGATGATCGCGATAACCACCAACAACTCGATCAGGGTAAAGCCTCTCTTCTGCATCGAACCACCTCGATTACGTCGAATCTTTGCTCATTAGTGATCTCATTCCCCGCTACATCCATTTCCACCTCCCGAATTGACGCACATTATGCGAAGCGGCCCCCGCGGGGTGAGCGGGGGCCGCTTTCGTCGGGTCCTCTGTCGCCTACCAGTGAGCCGACGCGTCGCAGCCGCCGTAGTCGAACTGGATGTCGTCATTCTCCCAGGCGCTGATCATGCCGCCCTTGGACATGCTCTTCGCATGGCCATCGAGGAAGCCCACGTTCATCTGATCGTTATGCTCGAACTTCGCGCGCGATCCCCACGGGCGGTAGCCATCGTTTGGGGAGGTGTTGCAGTGGGTGCTCGCCTCTGGATACCAGTACTGGCTGAACGTGTTGTATTCGGTCAGCCAGACCCACTCGGCGGGCTGCTTGAGGACGGCCATCAGTCGGTGGCGCAGGTCCATGTTGGCGCCGTAGCTGAGGACGGTACCGTTCCACTCCGACCAGACCGGGTAGTTCGCTGCGTTGGTCCATGTCTGTGTGTACTTGTGCGAGGGACAAACGAGCACCTGCACATTGTTGATGTAGGGCATGATCAGCGCGAACCATGGCCCACCATCGGGCAGAGTGCTTCCTGAGACGCCACCCCCACCGGGTGCCATCCAGTAACTGGTCCCGCTCGGCAGGGTCTCGTCGTAGTCCTGCACATACATCAGGCAGCCGAGCATGATCTGCTTCACGTTCGATAGACAGCTTGATTGGCGCGCCTTCTCGCGCGCTCGAGCGAAGACCGGGAAGAGGATCGCCGCCAGGATGGCGATGATCGCGATGACCACCAGCAGTTCGATGAGCGTGAAACCATTTCTCCGCATCTTCCACTACCTCCCGCTATCAATGCCATGTCACTGTGCTCTGTTTCCGCGCCTGAACTGCCCCACCTCCATTCCTTAACGACCCATTTCATTATAGCTTAGTCGGGCTCGCAATCAACGATCAACGCGTTTTTTTTCGGTTGGGTCGGCGACTAATCTCATTGGAAAAGAGGAATCCAGACTATGGCGCTGCGAATACTACCGTAACAGCAAAGCTGGAGGTCCGGGAGGGGTGCGCTCATGCTGCACGGGAACCGGCACGGCTTCGCCATCACCGTAGTTGTGGCTCTCTTACTGCTCACTGTCGGCCTCTTCAATGGCAGCCCCGTCTGCGAGGCCGTCAGGTACTGGTGGATCTGGGCGCCCAATCCTCCCCCACCGCCGACGCAGGGCAGCATGGCGCTCATCCCCATTGATGTCTCTGGCGCCACAGTGACCGGCAGTATCCACTACAGCAATGGCCATCTCGGCGACTCTGGCAGACAGGACCTGCCTCTGCGCCTGCTCTGCGTGGATGTCGGTGGGGTCGCCGCTTGCGTGGAAGATGGATACTGGTGCGAAGTGCTGCCGGATGAACGTATTGCGGCCCGCGAGCGGGATGGCCGCCGGACTCTCGTTGCATACCTGCAGGTGAACCTTGCCCCTGGCGACCGCATTCCTCTGTGCCACCAGGAATTCGTCTTCGAGAGCGACGAAGCGGTGGAGCTTGATCTGCCCTTTGCCATTGAGCTGAAGGATGACGGGGTCGAAGGGTATCCTCTCACGTACAGCGCGTCTTTGGGAGAGATGCAGGCTGAGGCTTCGCAGCAATGGTGCGAGGCCGAATCGGCGTGGGATCCGCTGCTGAAGCTGCCCGATCAGGTGATTGTCACGCATGTGATGGCGCACGGCAGATCAGGGGTCTGCTACGGAAACGTGGATGTTGCGGTGGATGGAAAGCCGCTCGACATGTCCGGCTTCACCGATGACCGCGGCACATGGCTGGTAACCGGCATGGAGGGCAGCCTGCTGTGCGAGTTCCTCGCGAATGGGCCGGTAATGCCCTGATGGTACGCGCAGCGACAGCGGCCGGAGCCGCTGTCGCCATGCCTGCGTGAAGTGCCTCTCTACTGGGGCGGGGCCTGCTGTCGCGCTGCTCGTCGCCGGCCGACCCAGCGGCGGATCAGCGCGATGACGATCAGAAGCGGCACCCAGACGACCGCACCGGTGATGACGATGTAGATCAGCGCCGTCACTATCCACTGCACCGCGCCCACCAGTCCGCGCCAGGCGCCTCGCAGGTGGTAGAGGATCCGCCAGCCCGCGGTCTCCTGCACCGGTGCCTCGCCGTATTCGTGCAGCGACAGCGTCAGCGTGGAGTATCCGACCTGGTCCTTGAGGTAGCGGAGGCGGCCCTGGTGGCCCTCAATCTGCCCACGCACCTCCGTCAGTCGCTGCTCGACCTGCAGAAGCTCCTCGACGGTGTCCGCCTCATTGAACATCTCCCGCACCCGCTGCTCCTGCGCCTGCAGGTTCGCTATGCGCCGCTCGAGGTCCATGTATTCTTCGGTGACGTCCTGGCCTCCGAGGTGATCGCGCTCGACTTTGCCCAGCGCCTTCACCGCATCGTATACAACGCGGAACTGCGCCGATGGCACCCGGGCGACGATCTGCGCCTGCCGGCTCGTATCGTAGTCATTCACCGTGAGAGAGCTGATGAAGCCGCCGGCGCGGTCTACGCTATCGAGCACACTCTTCTGCGCCTCGTCGAGGTTCTCCACCTCAAGATCGACTTCGGCGGTCTTGATGACCTTCCGATCGCCGGCAGCCTCGGCCGCCGCGATCATCGCCATGGCCGATTCGGTATCGCCCGTTGCAGCGATGTCTGCGCCCTCGGTCGCCGCGGCGTCCATGCGCTCCATCGGAGCCGACGGTGGCGGAGCGGCCTCCTCAGCAATCTCCGGCGGGATCGCCTTCTCACTCTGCTGCAGGCCACAGCCGCCGACTGTCGCGAACGTAACCAGCACCGCCACCAGCGCGAGATGGAAGATGGGCAACCGCTTGAGCCGGTTCATCTGCGACTCCTCCAGTGGGCGAATTCGCATGCTGTCACCGCGTAGGACGCGCCGGAAGCACCTTCAGTTCCATCCCCCTCGCGATTCAGGAGCCGCTACGCAGCAGCGGAAGCGCGTCCGGCGACATCTCCCGCCTCAGCGATATCGGCAGCACCTGCAGGACGATCTCGGTCAGGTAGAGCACGATCGTCTCCGGTTCGAGGTGCCCGGCTATTGTGGTATCGCAATCGGAGGCAGTAATGTGCGCGTGGACACTTCCGCCGGCAATCAGCCCGGTGAGCGAGCAAAGCTCCATCGGCCCCTCGTGGACGATGTAGCGGTTCTTCGGCGGCAACTCGCACCACTCGCCAACATGGACATGCGTGCGCTGCAGCGCGCCGAAGCCGGTGACGATGGCGGCGGTGTCCAGCGCCTCGTCATCGGCCACCTGCTGCAGCGACTCGAGCAGCAGGTCGCCGTGGTCGAGACGCACCACGATGGTACCGCGGTCGTCAGATATGAAGCGCTCCATCTCAGCCCAGCCGCTTCCAGGTCATGTTGACGATCTCCGAGTTGCGGAAGGTGAAGGTCTTCTGCCAGAGGCTTTCCGAGCCGCCGACGCGTACACGGCACCTGGTGACAAGGCGGCCGTCGCCGTCATCGTTCAGTTCGTCCTGCAGCACCTCGCACTCGCGCAATTCCTCACCGTAGTGGCTCCTGAGATAGGCGCCGACTTTCTGCTCGATCTGTGTCTGGTCAAGTGTGGGCATGACTGGCCCTCCATTCAAGCGGATATTGCCGCTACGGGCACTCGCGATTGTGCACACTCTTTCGCTTCGAACGCTCCCATGACCTGCCTCATGGAGGAGCCGGTCGGTCCCGTGGCGAAGAGTGCGCCACCGATTGAAGCCGATCCGAGGTGTGAGACGATGCGTTTTCTGATGACGGTCGCCCTGCTGATGCTTCTCATGACTACCGCGTGCATGGCACAGACGGATCACCTGCTTTTCCGTGCCTCATTTGATGAAGCGCTCACGGCGGAGGTAGCCAACGGCGATCCCGAACCGGTATGGGCCCGTGGCGGCACGAAGATTGTCGAGGATGGCCAGCAGGATTCCTGCGCGGCCGTGCCTGATGGCGGAAGCCTGAGCTATGAAGCCCCCGGTAACGTCTACTGGGAGCGCGGCACTCTCAGCTTCTGGTGGCGATGCGACGATGCAGTCGGCCAGACCGAGTTCACCGTCGCCAGCCTCGGATCGTTCTACCACTTCTACTACGGCCGCTGGTTGCGCCTCTACTCCCTCGGCGGGCGGCTCTACATGCATATCTGGGACTGGCATCATGATGGGACACGCCTTTCGGTAAGCTCCGGCGAGTTCCTGCCACAGCAGGGCGAGTGGTATCACATAGCGATGGGCTGGGATGCGGCGAAGGGTTTCGCTCTCTACATCAACGGCGAACAGATCGGAAGCTCAGATCGCGCCTTCTACCTGCCGCTGAACATAAACCAGATCGGCCTCGGCGTCTCGGCGGTCGCGAGTCATGCCAAGGCCTCTTCGACCCGCTCCCAGCGATTCGACGAAGTGCGCATCTTCGACCGCTGGCTCGATGACGCGCAGATCGCGGCACTGTCCACCGGCGAGGATGTGCGAGTGGGGCCGGCGCTGGACCAGGAGGCAATCGCCACCCATCGTGTCGAGAGCCTCGGAATGCACACCGGCCATGGGATGCCGATCGCACCCGACGATGGTGAGACGCTGATCGTGACAGAGCCGCAGGTCGTGACCGCGAAGGACGTTCTCCGGACGCAGATGACGGGCCTCGACGGCAATCTCGCGAGCAAGTGGCCCTCGGGCATGCGCTACTCAACTGAGGGTCTGCGCTATGATGTGGAGATGGCGGGCGAGGCCGTCAACTATGTGGCGATGACCGCCAGCCATGAGGGCCGGGTGCAGCTTGTTGAGGGCGACCGGGGGACGGTGGTGGCGGAACGCACGACCGATGATCCGTTCATCACCCGCGAGTTGCTCGAACAGCCGGTAGCCGTCGACTCCGCGCATGTAACGCGCGCGATCTCGGAGGAGGATCGCCGCCACGACGGCGCGTTGATCGACCTGCAGATGCTGCACGTAGCCACAGGACCGGCGACGGAGGCCGGTGCACAAAGCAGCCCGCTGGGGCTGGCGGCGCTCGACCAGCTTGGCGCCACGGGAGCGGAAATCCACGGAGAGTATCCCGCTGCCGATCAGACGACGCTTACACCTGCGGCGGAGGCCGCGAGCGTGTCGCTCTCACCGATGCAGGTGCTGCACCTCACATCAGAGGCGGCGACAGAGCGCACAGGCATCGGTAGCGTCGGTCTGCGGTTCGAGCTTGCCACGGAGGCCCCAACGGTGCGGGCACGGCTGGAGATGATGCACCCGCTGAACTACACGCGGCGGCAGATGATCCTCGACTTCATCCCCGACGGCAGTGAGGTGTCGCTGGAGCTTGATAGCCGCGACCTCGTGCTGGAGCCGGGGCAGCGCATCCACCTCGCCCTGCACTTCACCGAGCCGGTGCAGCTATCGGCCGCCAGCATCTCCCCGCGGGAGATCCCGGTGCAGACGGCCGCTGAGCAGTACTTCCCCGATCAGTTGCGGATGATGAAGATGTACTTCATGCGCCTGAGCGAGGCGCGGCCATGGGGATGGGATGCGAGCAAGATCAAGCTGCTGGGTGAGCTCTACACCTGCATGTATCAGTTGCGCGAGCTTCGCCCGGATGATGAGACCGTCATGGCCTACTACCACTGGACACACACGGGCGAGCCGAAGCCGGTGATGGACCTTCCCGCGGCGCCCGCGGGTGTGCCGGAGTGGGCGTGGTATCAGGTCAAGCTGCTGGAGATGTGCAAGAGCGTGCCGCAGTGGTGGATAGACAACCGGCAGATCGAGACCGGCGAGTTCGGCTCCAATGACGGCCCCAACGATGACTCAGTGCTCGTGCAGGACTTTGTGGGACTTCATCTGATGGACGGCCCGGATGAGAGGCTGCTGGAGAGCGCGCGGAAAGTCGGGCTGCTGACGTGGGGCCTGACGATGGAGAACGGTATGAACCGCCAGGTCACTGACCCGCTGCACGCCTATGAGTGGGGCGCGAACGTCAACAACATGCTGGCGGTGATGGACTACGGCAATCCGCTGTGGTATGAGCGGATGCTGGAGATGGGCCAGCACTACGATGCCCTCACCGGCATTAACCCGCAGGGCCATCGGCACTACCGCTCGAACCGCTACGGCCTGTCGCAGATCGTCACGGAGGGCCGCTACGGCTGGGACACGACAAGTAACGCGCTCAACATGCAGTCGGCGGCTCTGCTCGGCTGGTACAGCGGTCACGACGATTCGCAGCGCTACATGACCGAGTGGGCCGACGCATGGATGGAAGATATCGTTGACCCCGAGGATGGCCGCGGGCGCGCCTACACGGTGGAATTCGCGACGGGGAAGAAGGAGCCTCAGCGGCTGCTCAGCTACGCCTTCGCGCTCATCCCGTGGGCGTGCTACGATCAGACCCGTGACGACCGCTATCTGCGCGCGCTATCGCTGGTGTGGGAGAGCGACCGGCGCCACTACGACGGCCCCACGCGCAGCATTGACGTGCTGCAGCAGCTTGTGACGCATACCGAGCGAGAGGATATCCGTGCAAACATCCTCGAAGTGATTTCGGGGATTGACCTGTGGAGTTCGCCCATTCGCTACACGGACACTCGCCCCGAGTACAAGTACATGGAGTGGCTGCTGACCGGCGACGAGAGCGCGGTCACCGAGGCGCTCAAGGCAACTCTGTCGGACCTGACGTGGGAGCTTCCGATGTACACGACCGCCGAGCAGTCGCCGGATCGGCTCTGGCTACCGCAGCCGATCCTCAATCACATGATGCTTGGCGACATCTCCCTCCTGCGCAACCGCATCTACCCGCTGCACTGGGTGAGTTGGGAGAACACCGGCGGCAAGCTTGCCGCGTGGGTGCTGGAGAAGGATCCGAAGCACCTGCGCGTCTGGCTGGTGAACACTGGCGAGGAGGCGCTGAACCCGTTCATGCGCGTCTGGCGACTCGACCACGGGCAGTATGAGGCGCGCCTCGGAGCGGACGCGGACGGCGATGGGCAGATTGATGCCGATGCCGCCACCGCAACGGCCACTCTCGGGCGTGGGAGCAGGATGCAGGTGCCGGAATTGGCTGCGAAGACCGTGATGGTGCTGGAGGTCACGCAGAC